>CAYISH010000016.1:0-10608 GCA_964366035.1 uncultured Candidatus Saccharibacteria bacterium | reverse complement strand
AATCCCAACTCAACACCCCTCCGGTTTGGTATTCGGTGACGCGGGTTTCGAAAAAGTTTTTCTCTTTGGAGAGGTCTACGGCCTCCGACATCCACGGGAAAGGGTTAGTGCTGCCGTACTCTACGGGGAGGCCAATGCGCGCAAGGCGGCGGTCGGCGATGTGCTCGATATAACGCTGAAAACTGCCTGCGTTCATGCCGAATATGCCGCGCGGGAAAACGTTTTCGGCAAATGTATATTCGAGTACCACCGCCTGTTTTACTAAATCAATTACATGCTGCTGAAATTCGGGAGTCCAAAGGTAGGGTTCCTCTTCTTTGATGGCGTTTATCATATCGACGCCGAAATTTAAGTGCTGCGACTCGTCGCGCATAATATACTGAATTTGCTCGGCCGCCCCTACCATTTTGTTTTGGCGTTGGAAGCCGAACATGACGGCAAACGAGCTGTAAAAAAATATCCCCTCCATAATGACCGAGAAGACCACCATGTTTTCCAGAAATTTCTGGTCGGCTTCTAAGGTACCAGTTTTGAAGTTCGGGTCAAAAATGCCTTCGTTAAAGGAAAGGATGAAGGCGTCTTTGTTGTAAATAGCCTCGTGTTCGCGGTACATGTTGAAAATCTCGCCCTCATCAAGCCCGAGCGATTCCACAATGTACTGGTAGGCGTGGGTGTGAATCGCCTCTTCGTACGACTGGCGCAGCAGATAGAGGCGGCACTCCGGCGAGGTGATGTGCCGGTAAGCGGCGAGTACGAGATTATTGGCGGCAAGCGAGTCGGCGGTGGTAAAAAAGCCAAGCACGGTTTTTAGGGCAATGCGCTCGTCTTCGGAGAGCACCCCGGCCGCTTTCCACTGCTCGATGTCGCGCTGCATGTTTATCTCGGTGGGCAACCAGTGGTTTGCGTTTCCGGTATTGTAGGCGTCCCATGCAAAAATATGCTTCATGGGATAGAGCTGCACTACATCAGCGCCCTTGCCGTTTATTACGCGGCGATCATTTACATTCACTCGTCCTGCTCCTCGTTCAATAGGCATAATGTTCTTGGGTATTCATTGGCATGATTCGCAGCTAGGGTCGTCAACGAGGCAAAGCTTGGGCATCTTGGCTGAAACAAGCACATGTGCCCCTGCGACTAGAGCAGCTTGGGAAAACGCAAGAGTCGTTCTCGGTATCTGCGCGGCCACAGAAGCCATCACGGGAGCGGGAGCGGCGGAAACCGATGCGACAACAGATGCCGCGGCCAGCGAAGGCTCAAGTTTTGCCGCAGGCTCGGCCATAAATACTTTGGGTCGTTCCGTGGGAGTCTCGGCCGCTTGCTGTCGTTTGTGAGTTGAACCAAATTCCGCAGTATCCACGGTTGATTTTTCTACCTGGGAAGCGGCAAGCGTCCGCAGATAGTACGTAGTTTTAAGCCCCATTTCCCAGGCGTACTGGTAAATCTCGCCGAGTTCCTTTCCAGAAGAACCCGAATAAAAAATGTTGAGAGATTGCGATTGATCAATCCATTTCGCGCGGCAGGCGGCAGCCTTAATGAGCCAGCGCGGATTTATTTCGAATACCTCTTTGTATGTTGCGCGAATGTGTTCGGGGATGTTCGCAATATTTTTTACGCTGCCGTCGTTGTATTTAAGTTTTCCGAGCATTTCGTAATCCCACAGGCCTATTTTTTTCAGGTCTTCCACCAGATACGGGTTTACTACCGTAAAGTCGCCCGACATGTTGGCCTTTACGTAGATATTTTTATAGATTGGTTCGATGGTGGGAACAGATCCCGCGATGTTCGAAATCGTAGCGGTAGGAGCAAGCGCTATGCAGTTTGAATTCCTTATGCCATGCCGACGCACCGATTCGCGCACTGGCGTCCAATCCAGATTTCCGCCTTTCGGCACGTCGATTTTCATGCCACGCTCGCTTTCCAATAACTCAATCGTATCCTGCGGGAAAATGCCGCGATCCCACTTTGAGCCTTTGTATGAAGCGTATGCCCCGCGCTCCTTCGCCAGAAGAGATGAGCTTAGTATCGCATAGTAAGAGACTATTTCTTGGCTTCGGTCGGCAAACGCCACGGCTTCTTCAGAATCGAAACTAAGGCCAAGGGTATACATGGCGTCTTGGAGCCCCATCATCCCAAGCCCCACCGGGCGGTGCTTCATGTTTGAGTTGCGGGCTTCGGGGATGGGATAAAAATTGACGTCAATTACATTGTCGAGCATGCGCATACCCGTCATGATAGTGTATTTCAAAAGTTCCGTATCGAACCTGCCGTCTCGCATATGCTGGGCGAAATTGACCGAACCCAAGTTGCATACCGCCACTTCATCTACGGAAGTGTTGAGCGTAATTTCAGTGCAAAGATTGGAACTGTGCACCACGCCCGCATGGTCCTGCGGCGAGCGGATGTTGGAAGGGTCTTTGAAGGTAACCCAGGGGTGCCCCGTCTCAAAAAGCATGGTAATCATTTTCTTCCACAGGTCGCGTGCTTTTAACTTTTTGAAAAGCCGGATTTTGCCTTCGTCCGCCATTTTTTCGTAGGCCTGGTAGCGCTCTTCGAACTTACCGCCGTAGGTTTCGTGCAAATCGGGCGCTTCATCGGGCGAGAAAAGCGTCCAGTTGCCGTCTTTCTTCACGCGCTTCATAAACAAATCGGAAATCCAGGCGGCGGTGTTGATGTCGTGGGTGCGGCGGCGCTCGTCGCCGGTGTTTTTGCGAAGATCAAGAAAGTTTTCGAAATCATAATGCCAGTTTTCGAGGTATAGGCAACCCGCTCCCCGCTTCCGGCCTGAGCGGTTAATGGCGATAGTGGTATCGTTCGCGATTTTCATAAAGGGAACCACCCCTTGCGATTCCACTCCGGTGCTTTTTATAACAGACCCTGTGGCGCGAACGGAGGTCCAGTCGGTGCCGAGCCCTCCCGCCCACTTCATAAGCTGGGCGTTATCGGCAAACGATTTGAAAATCTGGGCCAAGTCGTCGTTCACCATATTCAAAAAGCAGGAAGAAAGCTGAGCCCGCGGAAAGCCCGCGTGGAACAACGTTGGGCTTGAGGGCACATAGCGAAGCGTGGACATCGCTTCATAAAACTCAATCGCCCGTGCGGCCTTGTCTTCTTCCAACAGCGTAACGCCCATGGCCACGCGCATCCAAAATGCTTGAGGCGTCTCAAAAATTTCTTTCTGCGTCACGTCGCGTAGAAAGTATCGGTCGTACAAAGTCTGGGTACCAAGATACATGAGAAGCTCATCGCGTTCGGGGCGAAGGGAAGCGGCAATCCGCTCCAAATCGAAGTCGAGAAAACGCTTATCAAGCCTCTCTACTTCAACCGCTCTCCGCACATTGCGCCCGAATGCTTCCCGGTATTGCTCATCAAACTTTTGATAATCTATCTCCGGCCCGATCACCTCTTTATAGACAAGGTTTAAAAGAAGACGCGAGGCAATACGCGAATAGGCGGGGTCCTGTTCGATAAGAGCGCGGGCTGTCATCACAAGAGCCCGGCCTATTTCTTTGGTGGAAATTTTGTCGTAGAGATTATCAAGGCACGAAAGCGCCAAACCTTCCAAATCGACAAGATTTTCGTATCCCCGGGCAGCGAACCCAAGCGTCTTTTTTATCTTACCCAGCGAGAATTTCTGTATCTGGCCCGAGCGCTTCGTTACCAAGAGGTCCTGCCCCTCGATTTTCTTCATGGTGTCCGCCTTTTCTATCTCACGGACCTTCGCGTGCTCATAGCGGTAAAGGATATAGGCCTTCGCCACGTTGTAAAAACCGGCCCGCATAATAGCCCGCTCCACCATATCCTGCACATCTTCCACCGAGGGAATCTTATCGGGGTATATTTGTTCAAGGCTTTTTACAATCTCTGCGGTAAGTTCTGCCAATTTTTCTTCAGGAAGGCTCCCCACGACCGATACAAACGCTTTTTGCATGGCGAGCGTGATTTTTTCAGGCTTAAAATCGACAATCGTGCCGTCGCGTTTTTTGATCGCTTGAATGCTAGATACCATAGAAGAAATTCTTAAAATTTAAATGCTGAACGTTGTAACAAATTAAGAATACCACCCGCCGAAGACCCGCTCGTTGTGGAAAAGCCGGAAAAAGTTACTCGGCGACAACTGTGCCGATAAGGGAAGGGAGAAGGTGGTCATGATAGCGCCATATCCCCGCTTTGGTGAAAGTAAAAAACCAGGTTCCCCCGGGCTTAATGCTACTCTTAGGGTCGAATTCGGGGTAAATGGCATGCGTGGGGTGGATATTTGAAGCGGGCCAGCGGTCTTGAGTGTCCTCGTTGACAAATTTGACGGTATCGCCATAGTGAATAGTAACCTTGTTAGGCATAAACCCGTCTTTTGTCATAGCCACCACTACTTCCTTCGTGAGCGTGGGGCGAGGCGGTGAGTTATTGGGCACACCCTCATCATCCATCCACCAAAAAGCCCCCAAAAGTCCTGCAAGTACTAGGACGCCGGGTACAATAACTTTTGTCATAAAGAAATTATAACACTTCTAACGCCGCCAAACTGCCTTCAGTTTTGATGTCGTGAATTTGAAGAGCGGGATAGGCCGCGCGAAGGCTGCTTTCAAAAATGGGAAGCGCTATGCGCGAGGTAAATATAGTAAAAGGCGCTTTTTTGGGAAAATTAGCCACCGCTTCAGGCGGAAGAATCTCCACCTGCTGCCCCTTGCCCGCAAAAAATAACGCCCACGTGCGCCATTGCGATTCATCGCCCCAGCTGTAGTAAGGATACGCCGCGCTTGAGGCAACATAAAAGTTATACTCAGGAATATTTTTTCGTTCTTCTATGTATCGCGCCGTAGAACCCACGTCGTTCCCCAAATTTTTTCCTTCGCGGGCGAAATCGCTGAATATTTCAACATTCGCGGCAAATACATAAAAAACCAGGGCGAAGAAAACAAAAAGGCCTGCCGCGGGAACGCTTTTATTTATTGCCCTGGCGCACAACGCCACCGCATACAAGCTTAGCGCCGAGACGAAAGGAATAGTAATTAAAAGCCGCGTATAATGGGGATTTTTTGTTGTGAGTAGCGCAAAAAAGAAATAGAGAAAGAAAAATCCCAGCAAGATAAAAATATCTTTTTCCTCTTTCTGCGTTTTAAACAGTATTGTCAAGATTCCTGCCCATATCAAAATTCCCGTGAGAGGATCGACAAAACCATGCCCGTAATTCGGATATTCGTACCCGTGATCGTGCAAAGTTTTATTGAAGGTAAGAAAGCCATTGAGCGCATTGCGATACATTCCTTCGTATGCGGTGGAAGAGCCGGTCCATGTGCGTTGCAGTTCCTGCGCTTCGGGATAAATTAATATTTGATGCCTCCCGTACTCCGCCCCGAAATTAGGCGCTTTATATGTCGCGATGAGAATGGGCAGGGCCGCCATAAAAAAGCCGATTAAAGAAACGGTTGTCCACCGCAAAATGAGCCGAAGGTCGTATGAAGAACGGAAGAACATCGCCAGAGCCGTAAAACAAAGGAGCCAAATAAGAATAATTGCCCGTCCCGGAAAGTAGTGGTAAAACGCAAGACCGGATAAAGCCCCACCCGCGAACAGAGCGAAATCTGATCGCTTCCGCACGCCGAGAACTAACAGCGTAAACGCGGCGAATGCGAACAGCAGAGGCGCATTGCTGTTCATCGCCATGCGGCTGATTGCGATAAGCGCGTGATTTGACCCTGCAAGCACCGCTCCTCCAAACGCAAGCCACTCGGAGGAAAAAAGAACCCTAAAAAAGAAATACGAGCAAAGAATAACAAGGATGCCAATAAGCCCGCTAATAAGCCGCATCGTAAAAAGGTTCACGCCGCCGATCGGTCGAGACAACCAGCCGCGGAAAAGAAACATCGCATTGGGATAATCGAAATATCCGCTTAAGCCAAACACATCGCGCTCTCCCTTGAGCACAAGATCGCGCTCGAATACCATGGTAGCAATCTCATCCGTATTGACTTGCCATGGAGCCTCATAAATGTTCCATAAGTACACAGGCAGAAACAACGCCAAAAGCCCTAAGAGAAAGAGCACATCTCTCTTGCCGAACTCTATAAGCCGCTCTTTCGGCGAACGCAAAGAAAAAAAATAATACCCTCCTGCGGCAATACCGCATGCCCACAACAAAAGCACATCGTAGCCGTAGCCGAAAAAGTAGTAAAGCACGGTTGCGAGAGCGCTTACTAAAACGCCGAATGCGAGAGGGACAAGGGGGCGGATCTGCGCTGTGCTCATTTATCTCGCAATTCTCTGCATACAGAGTGATTGATATTCAGCCTCCGCTTTTTTGCAAAATGCGCCAAGGTCATTTTTAGCGAGAATATCAGGTGCCCGCACGAATAAAATGTCATAGCAGGAAGTTTTTTCTTCTTTATCCGTAAGGGCCTTGCAAAATCCTATCGCTTCATCCTGCCCGGAGGAGTCCCAGAACGAATCCTGCACCGCCCCGATGAGGCAGCCTACCCGCATCGTCCCCTTGGGAGCATATGAGCACGCCTTAAATTCCGCTTCATAGTTTCCGCGATGTACCCCGCCTACGTCGCGCCCCATGCTTTCAAAACAGGTGCGCTGGAGAGTTCCGGGAACTTTGGCGCAGTTTTCGGCAACTTTTTTAAAGTCTCCCGGAAAAAGCTGGAGCATGCGCGAGGTCTGCAAAAAGTAACAGGAACCTCGATACTGTTCGCCTAATTTCGGATCATTACAGGGATAAAGGGGGTCTTGGGAAAGATACTTTGTGAAGTGGGCTGCCGCGTTGGGATCGCTTGATTTTTCGGCGTCTCCTTTCGCAAGCCCGCCTACGATATTTTCCATAAATGCGCCCGTCCAACATGAGTCTTTCCGCTCCGGCAGCAAGTCGCAACTCTCAAGCGCCTCAAAAAGCTCATAGCTTGTCCATGCCATAAGGCCGTGACCCACCCCATGGATGCATTGGTGCGAAAAAAATGGATTTAATTCTGAACTGCAGAGGGTTTTAAGATTTTTCACCAACTTCGCCGTCCCATTTTCTTTAAAGTACGCCTCGGTAGCTCCGTGGTAGCAGCCCGAATGGCACTCGGCGCTGCAGAGCTGGAACGACTTGTTGCCGTATACTTCGTACGAAAATCTTCCGGCCTCGTGCGCCGATTGGTGGCAATCGCCGTATGTTGAAGCAAGTTCATGAAGATGCTTGATAGTGGCTTTCGGCCCGAATTTTTTTACATAAGAAAAAAGGGCGTCTTCGCCGCGAAAAACTTCTTCCGAGTCCTTCGAAATGTTTTTGTCGTACTTATGCGCCTCGTTTTTTGTAAAAGCCCCCAGCGCTTTTAGGCTGGCCCAATCCACCTTGCTTGCCGCAAGAAACATCACGCCCCCTACGGCGAAAATAAACGCACCCAGTAAAAGTGGCGAAGATTTTATGGACTTGAACCCACCCATAATCTAAATGTAGCAAATTAGGGCAGGCTCGCAACTCTTGTCCCCCGTATGCCTGACTTTTTTCAATCACGCAGTTTGTTGACGATCGTCAACAAACTGCGTGATTGAAAAAAGTATGCAATCGGCCAATCCTTAAATTAATTCGGTTTCTCGTCCATACTTAGGCTCCCCGCTGTTCCGGTTGGCCGCCGCGAATTTGCCGGTACTTATCTTTATATTTTTCAATCGTTTCTTCAACTTCCTTATGAGGTATTTCAACCCGCAAAAGATCAATGGCATTTATGGTATCGTAAATGTCGAGTTTATTTTCAAGTTTATAAATGGCGTCTCGCCACAAAATTGCTTTTTCGTATTCCCCTTTGGCTGCCGCTTCTCCTTCGAGCCGCTTCATCATGTGGATAAAAGCCCAATAAACGCCTTCTTCGGCGCCACCGCGGCCGATGGTTCGATCCTTAAAAGGAACGCGCAAAATGGATTTTTGTTCTTTCATCATCTGTCTGATTTTTCCAGTCCGTTGCCAATTAAAAGCGGTGGTTATTATCTTTTCATAATAATTGCTGGCTTCTTCCAGAACCTCTTCGGAAACATCGGGAATATGCCTTGTCGCATCGAGCAAACGATAAGCTCCGACCTCAATCATTTCCAAGCTCCACCAGGGCTTAGCCGAAGCCCACCAAAAGTGATCGCTTGAGAGCGCCAGATCGGTTTTCTTCCTGACTAAATCGTAACGAGGATGCTTTTTATCCAGCGCCTTAACTTCTTTAAGAATAAGCTCGGTGAATTTCCACTGCCACTCATGAATTATATTTTCAGGATCAGACCAGGAAAGAAACTGGGTGTTTTCTTCGATTTCCCTGGGGCTCGAAGCCCAAGTTGATTTTACCGGCAAAACCTCTTTTGTTTCCCGGTAGTGGCCGGGAATGTCAGAAATTTTAATCAGCTCAAATTCCGGCGCGGCAAAAACATCGAAAAGCATCTTTTCCAAACCCGGCCTGTGGTGGCCAAAAGTTTCCCCATCCATGGCCGTCAACAGATAACGCCCGCTTGGCATATCTTCTTTCATTGCCTCAAGCAATGATTCCCGAGATCGGACAACGGCGCTCATAATGAGATTGCTTAAACGGCGCTCGCGAAAAAAAACCAGCATGTTGCTTCCGGCAACCTTATAAATCTTTTTATAGTCAACATGCCCGACACAGCCATCGTATGCTATCTCGTCAAGAATAATCCACTTAAAACCAAGCGAGGAAATCATGGCTGGCAGTTTTTCGCTATAAGCCATTTCCGGAGGAAAGAATCCTTGGGGTTTGTAGGAGCCCCCCAAAAAAAACTTATTGGCTTCGTCGTTCATTTTTATTTGCCTGACGATTTCGTCTTCGCCCAGAAATGGCGCGAGAGCGTGATATTTTATCGAAGACGTAAATTCAATCCTTCCTTCTTCGCTCAATTCGCGCAAAGCGTCGATGAGATCCTTATATCCGTATTTATCGAAAAGCTCCAAAAGAGTGCCGCTTATGTTTAGGGTAAGGCGAACTCGCTTATGCTTTTTTATGCCTTCAATCAAGGGGCGGTAACTTTGGACAACAATTGCTTCCAAAACATCCGGTTGCTGCTCCGCCGGTTGGTAAAAATGTAAAAAATTAGCCCAATACATACAATTTCTACGGACTTTGGCGGTGATATTCGATGGCCTTTTTGAACAACTCAACGTATTCGCGAGCTGATTTGTCCCAAGAAAAATCGGCTTCCATGGCTCTTTTTTGGATACCCCGCCAGAATTCGGGATAGCGATACGTCTCAATAACTCTTACCATCGCGCCGTAGAAGGCGCGATGGTCAAACTTTTCAAAAACAAAACCAGTGCCGGTTTTGTTCGCGGGATTATAATCCACAATGCTATCCGCCAAACCGCCGGTCTTGCGGACAAGCGGCACCGTACCGTAGCGCATCGCTTCCATTTGGGTCAGACCGGATGGTTCAAAACGCGAAGGAACGATAGTTGCGTCAACGCCGGCATAAACCATATGGCTAAGAGCTTCGTCATAACCTAAGTGAATGCCGACTTTTTGATGATACCTTTTTTCAAGTTCTTGAAAGAAATTCATAAAGTGTCCGTCGCCAGAACCGACAACCACCAGCTGCATATCAAAATTTTCCAGAAGAGGCTCGCCCGCGTCCATAAGCAGGCCGAACCCTTTTTGATTTGTCAGCCGCGAGACAATGCCAAAAAGTGGAACATCGTTACGGACTGGTAAGTTAAATTTTTGTTGAAGAGCCGCTTTGTTCTTTGTCTTCAGGTCCAATGTTTTTAGCCCGTAATGAAATTGAATATTGGAATCGGTCTCGGGATTATAAAGCTCAGTGTCGATGCCATTTAAAACACCGAAGAGCTTCGATCGTTTTTCGCTCAAAAGATCGTCCAATCCTTCGCCGTATTCGGGCGTGGTAATCTCCTGCGCGTACGTGGGCGAAACGGTATTAATGACATCGGCGTACATAATGCCGCGTCGCATAAAATTAAGCTTCAAAAGCCGCGGATCGTTAAAAGCTGGGATTGCTTCTCTGCCCGAATCATAATCCATCTCGGACACAAAATGATGGTCAAACATCGCCTGAAAAGAAAGATTGTGGATAGAAAAAACAATGGCCATTGGCGAAAGCTGCGGATCGCCTTTGTAGATAGTATGGAAATAATTAGGAACAAGACCGCTTTGCCAATCCGCGGCAATAACCACATCTGGCCGCCAAGACGATACTCTCAAAAATTCGAGCACTGCCCGCGAAAGCAACGCCCATCTTATGGCATCATCGGCATAACCATAAACATTGGCCCGCTTCTCATAGTATTCCATATTCTCAAGAAAGTACGCGATAGTTTTACCCCCATCGTTTTCATATCTCAAAACATTGGAAACAAAAAGGCCGTGAGGATCTTCTTCTCCGGAAGACGCAGGCCGCAAGCCCTCAAGTTCTAAACGCAGAGGATATTTTTCAAGGTCAATTGTGGCGTATTTAGGAAGAAAAACGCGGGCATCGTGGCCCAAGGCGCGGAGAGCGCTTGGCAAAGAACGCATTACCTCGCCGAGTCCCCCAACCTTGATAAAGGGCGCCGCCTCGGAAGCAACAAAAAGAAGCCGAAGTTTCGGTTCTCGCTTAAAAATATTGATCGGTGAAATGATGTTGGCC
>CAYISH010000015.1:6184-13610 GCA_964366035.1 uncultured Candidatus Saccharibacteria bacterium | reverse complement strand
TCAAGCACGAAGAACAAAATCGCTCCCCCGAGTACAAACGGCATAACCCCCTCAAGAGTCCCCGCCTCTACCGCTTCCGGAATTAATTCTAAAAACGCCACCGCCAACAAGGCGCCCACCGCAAAACTTACGATAAAGTGCGTAGCGCGCTTCAATTTCTCTTCGTTAAAAATCGCAAGCGCACCGCCCGCGAACGAAATCAAACTTGCGGCAAGCGACGCGATAAATACTGCCAACGCCATAAAGATTTTTTATTCACTTTACCCGCGTTAATAATTACTCCTTCGTCTTTAAGAATTTGAATTTTCTTTTTCGTACCCCACGCGTATCTGCCCACCGACAAATCGGACCGCACCACGCGGTGGCACGGCACGTCCTTGGAGCGGTTTTTGCCAAGCGCGTTTCCTACCGCGCGCGCTCCCTGCGGCGCGCCAATCTTATGGGCAATAGCGGCATAGGTGGCCACTCTCCCCCTCGGAATTCTCTTGGTTACATTATACACTCTTTTTTGAAAGGAACTCATCGGCTTTTTTAATAGCTTCTTTCATGGTTGTTAATTTCTTTGTCGCCTCTTCGAGTGTTGCCCATTCATACGCATCGTGCTCCCAGGATAAGGTTATCTCTTCCTGATCGGTGTTCGCTAGAAATACAGCGACATATTTGGGAATAGATTCCCCCTCCCTACGGCTAAAATATTGCGCTGTAAATTTAAACTCATCAATAAGCGAAAAATCCTCGATGCCCGCTTCTTCTCTTGCTTCGCGCCGCGCCGCATCAATACCTTTCTCTTTTGCTTCCAGCTCTCCTTTCGGCAAATCCCAATAATCACTACGCGCAGTTATATGTTTTGATGATCGCAAAATTAAATATCGTCGCCCATCTGGAGTATTTCTATAGAATATGATGCCAGCAGAACGCAAAACCGGCATACTATTTAAGCGAAGCCAAAAATTCCTTCAAAGGCAAGGTGTTGATAATATCCTGTCTCTCGCACCACCCGCGCCGGGCCTGGGCAATGCCGTATTCCAAGTAATGAAGCTCGGGCACCGAATGCGCGTCGGTATCGATTACCATCTTCACTCCCGCCTCCCGCGCCATGCGAATATGCTCGTCCTTCAAATCAAGACGCGACGGATGCCCATCTATTTCCAAAATCGTCCCGGTGCGTTTTGCGGCTGCGATAATTTTCTTCATGTCGAGTTCGATAGGTTTTCGGCGTCCCACGATCCTTCCCGTTGGATGGAACAGGATATCGAGATGCGGATTTTCCATGGCGCGGACAACCCGTGCCGTTTGCTCCGCTCTCGATAAATTAAAAAGCGAGTGTACTGCCGCTCCTACTACGTCGAGCTTTGCGAGCACTTCATCCGCGATGTCTAAAGACCCATTCTTCAGAATGTTTACCTCTGCCGATTTCAAAATTTTTATCTTCGAAAACTTTTCCTGGATTTTGTCTATCTCCGCCATTTGCTTCAAAAGTTTCTTCTCGTCCGCGCCTCCTGTCATAGCCAGGGAGCGCGTGTGGTCAGTAATGGCGATATACTCGTGCCCAAGCTTCTCGGCCTCCCGCGCCATCTCCTCAATAGAATTTTTTCCATCGGTCCAATTAGTTTGCACTTGCAGGTCTCCTTTCAAATCTCCGTAGCCTAAGAGTCTCGGAATTTTTTTTGCGCAGGCCGCCTCAATTTCCCCGGAATTAAGACGAAGCTCGGGCGGCGGAGTTTGAAGTCCAAGTTTTTCATAAATTTCCTCTTCTCGCTCCGCGGCAATAACTTTCTTTCCCCGGTAAAGCCCGTACTCATTGAGCAAGTATCCTTTTTTTATTGCAATTTTTCTTACCTCGATGTTGTGGTCTTTGTTCCCCGTAAAATATTGCATCGCAGCGCCGAACGATTCTGGCGGCAAAATGCGCAAGTCCGCGTCAATGCTTCCGCCAGCTGGCGAATGTAATCGCACCATTACTTTCGTCTCTCCTTTCCCATACACGTGCGAAACTTCCGGCATTTTGGAAAAGTATTCCGCAATTTTTTTTGCATCGCTCGCAATTGCAAGTATGTCGATATCCCCTACCGTTTCCTGCCATCTGCGAAGCGACCCCGCGAGTTCGACTTTTTTTACGCCCGATATTTTAAGAAGGCGCTCTCTGATTTCGCGCGCCATCGGCAATATTTCTCCTAGCAAAAATCTCCCGTCCCCTTCCTTATGGAATTCAAGGCCTTTCAAAATTTTTTTCTCAAGCTTTTCTCCAAAGCGCGGGAGCGATTTAAGTTTTCCCGCACGCGCAGCCTTCTCTAAATCCGCAACGTTTCTCACTTTTAATTTTTCATACAAAAGTTTTATGAGCTTCGGGCCGATACCTTCAATTGCGGTAAGTTCTCGAATGTCGACGGGGAATTCTTTTTTTAATTTGTCGTACTCTTTTATTTTCCCGCTCATAAGATATTCTTCAATCCGCTCTGCAATGCCGCGCCCCACGCCAGGAATTTCTTCCAAACCTTTCAGGCCCTCCTTTTTATATACTTCAGCTATGTCGCGCCCGAATGCCGCCACTCCTTCGGCGGCGCGGTCGAAAGCGCGGGGCTTAAACGGCACGTCCTTCGTGTCGTAGAGTTCAGCGAACTCGCTTAAAATCCTTGAAATTTCTTGGTTTTTCACGGCTTTTAGCTCATTTTACCACTAAACAAATTATCCACACCCCAGTGAGAACCATACAGGAGTATAATAAATTCAGATTAACAAGCGAGGTTTTGCAGCGAAGGCTCTTCAAGAGAAGAGCTGCGCAAGCAGGGCCTTCACACGAGAGGCTATTTTTACCCTAATGGGACGCGAGCCCACTCGCGAAAGGCCTTCGAGTGCATACCTTGGCTACTGGTTCTTTGGAAAAATTTTTTCTCCTCAATATAGTCCGTAGGTCGGTTCCTCTTCACGAGGCGCCTCGCGAGAAGAAATCGACCTACGGACTTTTCATTTTCCGAGAAATAATATTTCTCGGAAAATGATCCGAGGATATACGTTGCCGAAAACAAAAAACTCCGTTCCCGCTTTTTCTTATTAGTTTTTGCCTGCCATTCATTATGTAGTTTATTGACGATCGTCAACAAACTACATAATGAAAGTTTGGTGAGATACAACCCCTTTGCCTGCCCCCTGTCTTTCAAAATTAAAAGTTTTCCGCCGCGGCAGACCAGCGCTTTGAGCGTAACCTGAAAAAGTTTATAAGGAATTTTGTTTCCCCGCTTTGCCATAACAACGGAGCGTTAAAAAAGCTTGTCCTGAAAATCTTCCGCCGAAGAGGGGCCTTTCTTTTTCGCCCATGGAAGAGGAGAGGCATCTTTCGATTTATCCGTCGAAACATTCGGCGAAGGCGAGGGAGGATTTTTTATAATTTCCGGCAAGCGCTTAAAGTCATTTTCGAGTTCCTTTAACACCGCGGTGGCGCGAAGTGCCGCCGCCGGATGGTAAAGCGGCACAATCAGACAGCCATCGGCGTATTTTGGCACGCCGTGGTCGCGCGAAATTTTCGCGTCGGGAAGAAACACGTTCATGGAAAATCTTCCAAGCGTAGCAATAATTTTCGGTTTGATGATTTTTATCTGCTCGTCTAAAAACGGCTTATAGGCCGCAATCTCTTCCGGCAACGGATCGCGGTTTTCGGGCGGACGGCGCTTCACAATGTTCGTAATATATACATCCTCGCGCCTCCATCCTATCGCCGCAATCAATTTGTCCAGAAGTTTCCCCGCTTGCCCCACGAAGGGCCGGCCGAGTCGGTCTTCGTGGAATCCCGGAGCTTCTCCGATAAATAATACTTCCGCATCAGCATTTCCTTCGCCGAACACCAAATTGGCATCTCCGTACAGAGGAAGGCCCAGGTTCAATGAAATTTCTTCCTTAAGCGCCTCTAATTTGGGATTTTTGTTGTCCATACATTTATTGGAAAAATGAAACCACTTCGGAGAGAGCGCCTATTACAACTAAAGCCGCAAGCCAAAAAAGCCAGGACGGGTGCACGGGGAAATTAAGAAAGCGCGAAAGCTCTTCCCGCTTTTTCCAGGCAGCAAGCACCATAAGGAAGGAAAACGCGCCTAGCCCCAAAGCCCCCACCACGCTTAAAATCGCTGCAAGATCGTTAAACCCGAACAGAAAAAGTCCGAGGGGAGGCAGAAATGCGAGAAGCCAGGAAGAGAGATCGGAAAGGCGATAGTCATAATGGAAAGTAAGTTTAAGGTCGACTCCGAGCGCTACATACGACGTAAACACTGCCAAGAGGCCAATGAGGGAGCCCAGAGCAATAAAGCCCTCTCCTACCGCCTGGTATAACCCCGTAAGCGCGTCCTCCGTTACGGTGGGGCCCGTTACTCCCAAAATCGCTGCGATAAATATAAGATATACGGCGGCGGAGACAATAAAACTCCACAAAATAATTTTTTTAAAAAGCCCTTTCGAATTCCTCCCCACTACCTCGAAAAGATCGGGAAGGGCGGAATGCCCCGCAAACGAAAACAACAAAACGCCGTAGGGCAAAAACCAATCCGTATCAAGCGTCTCGAAAAAGTATTCAGTTTTTATTTCGGGAAGCACCAACAAGGAAATACTCACGATAAAAACAAGCATCATCGCCGTAAGGTAAAAATTGGCCTTGCCCACGGCTCGAAGGTCCATTTTGAATAAAAGTCCGCCTAATATAAAAAATGTTACCCCGCCCGTAAAAAAATCCACGCCCAAAAACGCCTCCAAAAAAATGCCGGCGAGCACCCCATAGGCTAGCACCGCGCCATAAAAGCTTAAAAAAGTAAACACGAGAGAAATCTTTTCCGCCGTATCGCCTAAGTATATTTTCATGTAACCCGGGAACCGATGCTTACCCGGCGTTACCGCAATGATAGCGGCGTACAAGTAATGAAAGGCGAGGCTGATGGCAAATGTGAGCGCAAAAAAGAAAAGCCCCCATTTAATTCCGGCTCGATAAAACGTGTAGGGCAGCACAAAAAGCCCCGCTCCGATAAGCGTTCCTAAAAGAAGTCCGAACCCTTCGAGGGATTTTGCGTACGTACTTTCGCCTCTCATCAAATCTCTACCAGTTTTTCTTTGCGCACCATTTCGATTACTTTTTCCACAAGCGTTTTGGGATCGGCATCGTACACGATTTTTCCGGGCCCCCGGCGGGCCTTTTCCACAATTTCCTGGAAAAGCTCATCAGTATCCCAGGAGCCCCGCAGAATGCCTATGGGCTTATCGTCTTCAAATGAAATAGTAAATTCGTTTAACGTTCCCATGCGCCCGCACCCGAAAATTATTGCATCCGCCGAGCGTGTCAAAAGAAGGTTCCGGCCCGAGTACCCGAAGCCCGTATAAATGATGACATCCATGTAATCCACCGGCAGTTTGTAGGACTCTATATGCTCCGCTTCGTTCCGCGCCGGCGAAAGGCCGATGGAAAATCCTCCCTCGTCTTTGGCCCCGATGCACGCCCAATACGGAACGCCTGTGGTAGCTCCTGTTACAAGCACCGCTTTATGGCGGATAATCTCGCGCCCCAACTCGCGCGCCGCCTCCAAAGCTTCCGGCCCGCAATGCCCGGTTTCTGCAGCCCCCGACACGCATATTTTAAATTTGAGATGAGAATGAGGAGAAGGCTTCATGATTCATTTTATCATGGGCTCGACAAAACTCACCATGACCCTGAACAAAGCTAAGGGTCACACCTCCACCGTTTCTCCGTACGCGGGCGCGAACGCTTCGATGCCGAGGTAATCGCGTACCCGCTGCACCAGAAAAAGAGCAGAGGCAGGTTCGCCTTGGATGGCAAACACTTTTTCCAGTTGATTCTTGCCTTTTGCGATAAAATCCAGAAGCTGGTCGCGGTCGGGGTGGGCGGAATAGCCGGAAAGCGTCTCAATGCGGGCCCGCACTTCCACCCGTTCTCTCATAATCGTTACGCTCCTGGCCCCATCTTGCAGCACGCGCCCCAGGGAGCCCGGCGCCTGGTAGCCCACCATTAAAAGAAGGCTTTTAGGATCGGGAAGATAACGGCGCTCGTGGTGCAAAATGCGCCCGCCCGTCGACATGCCCGAACCCGCAATAACAATTTTGGGCGGCGGCACTTCGTTAATGCTCTTCGATTCTTCGGTGGTCCGCGTCATCTTGAGGCGCGGAAAATTAAACAGATCATCGCCCGACGTGATTTTCTGGTGCGCTTCGGTGTTAAAATACCGCCCGTATTTTTTGTAGATAGCGGTTGCGTTTATCGCCAAAGGCGAATCGAGAAATACCGGCACGGCAGGAATACGTCCCGATTCCACCAAATCATTCATTTCAAAAAGAAGCTCCTGGGTACGTTCCAAGGAAAAGGCGGGCATCATGACTGTTCCGCCCGCTTTTATGGCATCTTCGAGTATGCGCTCCAATGTTAATTTCCGCATTTTCCGATCTTCGTGCAGGCGCCCCCCATACGTAGACTCTATAAAAAGAACCTGGGCGTCGCGCACCTCTTCAGGATTTTGCAACAGGGGCGTAGGAGGATTTCCAATGTCTCCGGTAAATACTGCGCGCCTCCCGCCCCATGAAATGTCTACCATCGCAGAGCCCAGCACATGGCCGGAGTTTCTAAGTTTGACTACCGTATCGCCCAGAGAAATTTCCTTGTGGTATTCTATTCCCTCCCACATCTTCATCGCAGCCTGAATATCTTCCTCGCCGTAGAGAAGGTCTTTTTCGTCAGCTGCCGCTTCTTTCGCCAAAACCCCCAAACTGTCCCGTAGCATCAGTTCTGCAAGCTCGCGCGTAGGGGGCGTGGAGAAAATTTTTCCGCGGAAACCTTCCCGCACTAGCTTGGGAATGCGGCCAATGTGGTCAATATGGGCATGTGTTACAAAAAGCACTTCAATATCGGCGGGATTAAATGGAAAAGGCTCCCCCGAACGGATATCGCAGAACTTGGGGCACTGAAAAAGGCCGCAATCGATCAGGATTTTTATCCTCCGGCTGGCGGACTCCTCATCAAACAAAAAACACGATCCTGTTACTTCCTGCGCCCCTCCATAAAACGAAACTTTAGCCATGTTCTTGATTTTGATTATTTTTCAAAAAGAACCAGTGAGCCGTAGCCGCTCCCGATAAATCAAGGAAAAGATCGCTCATGGTATCAGATTGCCCCATTTGCGCAATCGGCAGGGAAGAAGGCACTGCTAAAAGAACGTCGTACCCGAATTCGAAAAATTCCCACACCACTCCTCCGAGAGAAACAAGCGAGACGAGAGTGAGGAGAGAGAGAAGTGGCCTTCGGGGAAATTCCCGGGCATACCTTCCCCATAATATAAAAATAGAGAGCGAGGCCAACCAAAATCCTCCCGCGAAATGGAGCACGATATCAAGCCACCATACGTAAAAATACCCCGCGTTTATAACCGCCCAGGCATGAGCGGCC
>CAYISH010000015.1:0-6084 GCA_964366035.1 uncultured Candidatus Saccharibacteria bacterium | reverse complement strand
CGGGAAGCTGCTTCAAAAGCGAAATCACCACCGCCGCTGGGAGAAGGCTGTAGACGTCCTCGCCTTTGTCGTTTTTCACTATCCACGCCTGTTCGCTCACCTTCACTGCCTTTGCTGCAGCATCCCACTCATACGAATACTCCGGAGTAATTTCGTAGTCGTCGATATATTCTGGCGCCATATTTACGGGGACGCTGTTGCGGAGATAAATCTTGGGAACTCCTTCAAGCGTAAGGCACATCTCGGCCACCTTTTCATCCGCTTCGATGCGGTCGCGGATCGCTTCAACACCCAAAGCGTCCCCCTCTTTCTCCCCCATCCGCGCTTTGTTGCAGGAAGGATTGTCGCACATCAGATAAAACTCTTTTTTCGCCTCGTCGTAGCCTACTTCTTTGGTGCGAAGGAGCTTCATGCTCCGGGGCGTTTGGCAAACAGGGCAGACGACGCGGCTTTCCATGCGTTCGTTGACGATGGTTTCAGGGAGGTCTATGAATACGAAGAAGTCGGGGTCATCGCGGTAACCGATAATGGAACGGAAATAAAGCGAGTACGAGACCTGGTCGAGCTCGCGCGGAAAGCCGTCGATAAATATTGCTTTCCGCCCCACGCGGTCAATTTCTCGTTCGACAAGTGCTAAGATTATTTCAGTGGGCAAAAGAGTTTTGGTGTCGCGCCCCAACAGAGCGTCAATGCCTTTTTCGATAGGAATAAATCCTCGATATCGCTTTTTCAAAAACGCTTCCAGTTCTTTTTTCTTCGTCTCGTCTTCAAAATCGCGATGCACTGCGCGCACAATGTCACCTACCGACAAATGCGCCACCAAGTCTTTCCCCACCGCTTCCATAAAAAGCTTGGAGTAAGTACCCTTGCCCGAATTTTTCTTGCCGATCAAAAACCCTACGAACGTATTCTCCTTTAAATACTCCCGAATCTTTTTTATCTCTACTCCCGCTTTGGCGTCAAAATACTTCCTCCGCTCCGCGGGGTCTTCCAAAGAAAATGTTTGCGTGAGTCTCTCTATTTTTGTCTTAAATACCGGAAAATCAAATCCTTTCATAATAGAAAACGCGCCTTAGCGCTACCCCCAGCATAGCGCAGAAAGCCAAAAAGCTCAACCCTCTGGCTTGATCGAAGTTGATCGAAGTCCGACTTCAATCAGAGCCTACAAACCTAATTTGAGCGACTGCAAAACCTTCGAAAGCGCTTCAAGTTGGACGCGAAATCCCGCGAGCACGCTCGCCAAATTGTGCGGGCCGCTCGCCGTCTCCGCCATAATGACGGGCGAGAGGCGATACCCATGAGTTTTGCCATAGGCAACTATATCGCGCGGAGAAGGCGTATCAAAAAGTCCGCTCGGAATTACTTGTATCGCGGTCCCCTTGGGAATCGTAACCCCCGTCCCCAGATCGCATGCTTTATAACTTTCTACTCCTACCGTGCTGCACGTATAGGGAATTCCCTCTACCGAGATGCTATTCCCCCCATTCTTAAAAACAATTTTATAAAGACGGATGTCTTCAGCAAGGCTCGCGCGAAAATCCATCCTCCTCCCGGAGTTGATATCATTCACCGTTTTTACAGAGAGCCCGCCGATGGTTAAGGAGTTGTCTATTGTCTGCGCCGCCCCTTGAATAGGCAGATTCTCTTGCGGCACCGTCGCATTTCGGCCGTCTGTTGAGACAAACTTTGCTCCTGTTACCGAAAGATTGACGGTCTCGCCCGCATAACTAGAAAGGTCAGAGGCCATCACGCCCGCAACGGTAAACTCGGTGAGCCCCGCGATGGACCTGAAGCCGGAAACGGCCGTCAAAGTCGCCTTGCGGGTAGCCGCATCAAGCTTGCCCCACGCCACTATCCTATCGGTATTATATGCCTCCACTCCGGCGGAAGAATTGGCGATGAGCGCTACGCTGTCAAACACGGCCGTATTTACAAGACCAGTCTGTTCTATTGTCATGTCCTGAAACGTTACCGGGGATTCCGGAGAAATGGTGACATTAATAAACGGCACAATCGCTCCCCGCACCGCACGCGTCGCCGCGGGCTGGGCGCTCGAAGGGAGAATTTTTACGGTGGGGGCGATAATGGCGGGAGGGGGCGGCGTTAAACTTACAGGAGGCGGAGGAAGCGGGACAATCACTGGTGGAGGAGGGAGAAGAATCTGTTTTTTGCATCCGTAAAGCGCGTTCAGTTTATTTCTCGTAAATCGTCCCACAAACCCCGTGCTGTAGGTGAGGCCGGCGGGCTTCAACACTTCATCGCGGTATTTTTGCTGAAAGCCCGTAACTGCGGAGGCGACTCTTTCATTAAACACCGGCGCAAAGTTGCTGCCGTGCTCCACCGCGAACCCTTCGAGCGCCAAAGCCTGCTCCAAAGCGCCAACCTCTTCTCCTTTCGCGCCCACTCCTAAATTCACATTAAACGTATGGCACCACGCCTCGGGCGTTTCCTGCTCTTTAAGGAGCGCGGCAAGTTTCGCCTGCAAAGCCGTAATCTGCGCTCGTGTCAGTTCAATGGTATGCAGCGCGCTGTGGTCAGCCTCTGTACTCGAAGGCGCCGCTGCCGCAACCGCGAGAACTAATAACAGTGCAAAGAATGATTTCTTCATAAACATACGGCTTTTATAAGCGTTATATTGCCTGCCTCCAGAATATCACAGCACACTTAAGCATTGTGTGGATACAGATGATGTAAATCCATCATCTTCTCGATAAATTTTCTTCAATTTCTATTGTACCATTTTTGGACGATCGTCCAGTTTTGGTACAATGCGCTCTCGCGTCGAATTCTACGGAGAGTTGCAAAAAGTATCATGCACGCTCCCATGAAAGGTGGCGCGAAAGATTGGGAGAAAGTGCTGGAACTTTTGCTCAAAGAATAGGAGGTGAACCAAGAGGGCGCATACCATATGCGCCCTCGAATTGTTTTTGTGCCAAAATTTTCAAACTCATCTCCCCATCGATTTCTCACAGTGATCGGATGCGCGCACAAAGGCACGTGCAAAGAGCAATGCACCACCGCCTTTCGCATTATTCCGGCGGAATTAGAATTTTTGAGAGCAAACAGCCTCTACGCCAATACCGCTTCCTCCCACCCCAACCATTCTCCCGCCGAACCCTGCCCCAACGCATTCAAAACCTCGTACTCGCCCCAGAGCGATACGATTGTATATTGCGAGGCATGCTAGCGGAAGTAGTCTAGTATTCTCGCGTAAGAGTTTGACCCCTCTAGCGTAGCGACCTATTATAAAGGTGTATGGCAAAGCAGATTATACAATTCAGGATTTCGCGTGGAGATACTCACTATGTTGCGGAGGGAGTTGACTTGCCTGTGGTTACACAGGGGAAAACGTTTGACGAGTTAATCGAAAACTTGAAAGAGGCGATTGATCTTCAGCTGGAAGGAGAAGACGCCGCCGATTTTGATCTGGCTCCGCACCCTTCGGTTCTCCTTAATATGGAGTTGTCCGTGTCTCCGCATGCTTAAACTCAAAACTCTCTCTGGCGAGGAAGTTATCCAAGTTTTTATCTCCTTTGGTTTCGAAATCACAGCGCAACGCGGGAGCCATGTGAAATTGCGTCGTCTTACCCCCACCGGAAAACAAACTCTCACTGTCCCCAATCACAAAGAACTCGATAAAGGCACTCTGCGGGCAATATATGTCCAGGGCTTGCGATATATTCCAGAAAGCGATCTCCGGCAACATTTCTATACTGACTAAAATACTTTTGATAAACGAAATGCCCCGCTCGTGGTAAAAGGTGTCTGACACCTTTTATTTTAGACACTTTTATATTATTTTTACTACATTACCCCACTATGATCTTTATTGGACTTTAAATGATGTGATGACATCATGTTGAACATTAAAGAAGATAGGTGGGGCAAATACGGAGGGTGGATATTTTTTATTCCTTTGGTGTTACAGTTGATATGGGATAGTGTCAAAGGACAACCCTTTAATGGTTTCTTTATAGAAGTGTATTTTTTCGGAGGATTCATGGCAGTTGTGGCATTGTTGTGCGCCGGAAAAATAGGTTCCCGGTAATGAACCCCCCCGAACAGTATCGTAATGATACTGCGAAACGAGAAATGAGAGACTGGCCTGTCAACGGCTCACTATCGGGATGCAGAAACCTTCAATTCTCGCCCATCAGTCTCGATTTTGATTCTTCCGTCGAGATCGGTGCGGAAAATTGTTGTGCCTATTTTTTGCAAGTTTTGAAGCGTTTCTTCGTGCGGATGGCCGTATTTGTTTTTGCGCCCGGCGGAGATAACGGCATACTGCGGCTTTACGCGCTCCAAAAAGAATCCCCTGCTTGAAGTTTTCGAGCCGTGATGCCCGGCCTTCAGAATATCGCTTTTGAGCTTATCTCGGTCGTGTTCCACCAAAAATACTTCTTCTGCTCCTTCGGCGTCTCCCATAAGTAAAAACTTCTTTTCACCGGCATGGAGCATCACCACTACCATATTGCGGTGGATATTTTTGCTTTCGACAAGCTCCATAGGATGCAGTATTTCGAGCCATACGTTTCTATCTAAAATAATTTTCTGCCCACGCCGCGCTGTATAAAACGGAATAGCCTTCTCCTCCAAAATGTTTTGTGTCTCTTTATACTCCGCAAGCGTGTCGGGGTCGCCGCTTCCTGCAAATGCGTTTAAGCGATAACTTTTAAGAACTGCGGGAAATCCGCCCACATGATCGAGATGCGGATGCGTGAGAACCGCGAGGTCAATGGATTTATCGTAAAACGGCATCACGTCTCCAAGCTCGCCGAGAATATTTTTTCCGGAAGGGCCTGCATCAATGAGCACTTGATTTTTTGAGGGAGTCTCAATGAAAAGTGCGTCTCCCTGCCCGATGTTAAGCGCCCAGAAGATGAGCGTACTTCTCTCCGCGCGGATGACTTCCCACCAAATGATGCACGCCGCAGTGAAAAGTGCTGCGACAAAAAAATATTTATGCTTTCTTTTCATGATATTCCGGCAATGTGATGACGAGTACCGCAAGGAGCAGATAGAGAAAGAGCGCGGTGCTACTGCCTATTGAAGAGACAGGCAGACGCCCTATATCTATCGCCGCAAAAAATTTTGCAAGATAAATTTGGTAGGCAAGAAGCAGATGGAGCGGCCAAGCGATAATTTGCGAGAGTATTTCTGAAAAAAATCCGGCAAGCCCTGCAAAAAATCCTAAAAACATCGCGAGAGGAGTGGCCATCAGCACAAGCACGTTTGCGAGAAGCGACAAAAGAGAAACCGCGCCTGATTGCATCAAAAGAAGCGGAGTCACGAATGTTTGCGTGGAGAGCGTTGCCAAAAAACTTTCTTTTATGCCAAGCGTTTTTGGCAGCCGCCGGAAATATACTTCGATTTTCGGCAAGAATACGAGCAAGCTCAACGTGGCGAGAAACGAGAGTTGGAATGAAACGTCAAACCGGAGCGATTTGGGATTGACGAGCGTCATAACAAACGCGGCGGCAACGAGGGCATTTTTTGCCTCGTACACTTTTCCGTAGGAACGCGCGAAGTATACCAAGATACCCATAAGAGCGGCGCGCATCACGGCACCCGATCCTCCTGCAAGTATGGCGAAGAGTAAAATAGAAAGGCTCGCCGCCCCCACGCTTACCATACGCGGAACCGAAAAAGCGGCGAGAAGAGCTCCTACCGCCGTGGCGACCAGCGTGAGATTATAACCGGAGAGAACAATAATATGAATGAGGCCTGCTCTCCGAAACGCTTCTTCCAATTCCTCTCCCAGACTGTTCCGCTCGCCCACCGTAATGCCCGCGGCCAAGGCGCTTTCGGGATAGGTAAGCACGCGCGAAAGATTATCTAAATAGGCGTGTTTGAATTGAAAGAGCGCTCGCTTCACAAAAAAACCTCCGCCGGATTCGCGTGTACGCACTTCGGGCAAAAACATTTCAAAATAAATATTGTCTTTTGCCAAGTACGCGGGCCAATCAAATCCCCTCTCTTCGGAAAAGTTCTCGGGGCGCTTTAAGATGCCGGAGATAGTGAGCCTGTCCCCGTAAAAAGTTTCGGGATAGCGCGGAAGGGTTATAAAAATATTGGCGCTTTCTG
>CAYISH010000014.1:0-15257 GCA_964366035.1 uncultured Candidatus Saccharibacteria bacterium | reverse complement strand
TCATCATAAAAACCTTCGAGCAAAATTTTGCCGCGCGAAAGAAACAACACGCGGCTGCACATTTCTTCCACTTCATGCATGTCATGCGATGTCCACAGCGCCGCCGCCCCAGTTTCCGCCGTATACGCTTTAATTTTTTGCCGGATCATCTTTGAAGTACTCGGGTCCAAAGAAGCGGTAGGCTCATCTAATAAAAGAAGTTTTGGATTATTTAAAAACGCTTTCGCCAAAGCCAGGCGGGTCTGCTCGCCCGAAGAAAGAAATCCCGAGCGGGTGGAGGTAAAAGCCGAAAGATCGAATTCCTCTAAGAGCGAAGCGATTTTTTCTCCCGGCCTCGCCACTCCATACAAAAGCGCAAAAATATATAAGTTATGCCATACCGACAAATGCCCCGGCAAGTGGGCGTATACTGCGGCGAAATTCACTTGCGCTAAAATCTCTTCGCGATGTTCGCTAAGGCGCTTGCCAAAAATTTCTATCTCGCCTCCGGACGGCTCTAAAAGGCCCAAGACCATATTGATAGTGGTAGTTTTACCGGAGCCGTTTGGGCCCAAAAGCCCCACAATCTCCCCGGGTACTATGGTAAACGAAACGCCGCGTACGGCTTCGAGCCTATCGTAGCTTTTTTTTATATGAACAACTTCAAGCGTTTTTTCTGCAGCCATGAGATACCACCGCGATATTTCCTCACGATCCGCTAGCTTTCCGCCATTGTCCGGCGCATGTTGACGCGATCGGGATCTTTGGGGAAAATCCGCCACCACGGGGGCTTAAAATGTATTTCAGCCCGTTCAATTGCTGGATATTGTTCAAACACTTTGGCGCGTTCTTTCGATTTGATAAGCTCTTCTTTCAGCGCTTTTTCATCGAAGTCCCATACGAAACGCGCCTTGCCCGTTACCCGGAAGTTTGCAACTTTATTCGGAAAATCCTCATTCACTTTTTCGAATTTAAGCGCAGAGAGATTTTGGATAGTCACTGTTTCGTCGGGGGCAAGCGACAGGTGCGAAGAAACAATAGTCTCTTCCAAATCTTTTCGGTTAAGGCCGAATCCTTCAAATACCGCCAGCACTTCCACTTTTACCTCCTTCGCTTCGGAATTTATAGGAGGGTCCACGCGCTCGGCCGTATAGGTAATGCGCGAAGAATTTTCAGGCTGCAATACCCCCTCCGGCAAATTGGCTTTGATTTTTTCCTGGAATACTCTGGCAAAATATTCTTTAGCCGACTCAATTGCCTTTTGCACATCTTCCTCGCTTACCGCATTAAACGTTCCGCTAGCGCCCCCCTTCATCTCTGTTTTGGAGCGGGCATAGAATTTCTGGTAGCGCGGCGTTCCCTTAAAACCAGGAATAGTAAAATCGGTCAGGGCGGCGTTGTATTCGGGCCCTGGCTTGTCGGCAACCGCGGTAACTTCAACCCCTTGCGGCGTGATCTTGCCGCCTTCCACCTTGGTGCCGGGAACTTTGACTGCGTTTGAGAGACGATATATTTTTCCGTTGGGCGCTTCCAGGCGTGTTCCCACAACGAGCGTCTGAGGTTCTTGAGAATATGCATTATAAATTACCACCTGGCCGGAGGCTTTCTCGTTTACATTTCTCACCTCGGTAACCGCGCTGCCGAATGTTCCCCGCTCTTCAAGACGGATAACTTCAAGACCCACATCACGGCCACCGGTTGCCGAAGCGCGAATGGGCAAATTGACATCGACTGCCTGTTGCTTGGGCGTTACGTTCACATTGACGTAACTAAAAATATTCAAAAGCAAGAACCCGCCTCCCGCGAGCGCAAGCACCCCGAAAAACCAATAAAATCCGTAGTAAGAAGCGGCGGGAGGTGTTACGCGCTCAACTTCCCTTTTTTCAAAAAACGGTTCGCGGGGCATCCTTTCAAAATCGAGCGGCTTTACCACCCTAATCGGCACATCCGCCCCAGATTTTTCTTCCGTGTGCGGTAACTTCGGCGCGGGGCCTTCAGGCTTTGATTCTTTGTGAACTACATCGCGCATTCGGGGGCGCCCTGTCGCAATCTCGTGAGGAGCATCCGAAGGGTCACGGAGAAAATCAAATGCCATAGTTTTCTGAAGCCGAGAGAACGAATAATAAAGGGAGTGTCATTTGCGGATCTTTGCGGTCGATAGCGCTTCCTTCCAAATTTTGGCGGAGATTTTCGGGGAGGATAGTCACCGTCCGAAACGGTTTCCCTAGTGCATTAAATCGGCTAAAGCGTTCCGATTCGGTCGCCGTTTTTAGAGCGTCAATCCCCGCCCCTCCGCCCAAAAATACTAAGGTAGCGGGAAGGTAGCCGTTTGGCGATATTTCGCCGAGCGCTTCTGAAAAAAATTCCGCCCATTCCTTTGTCCCCTCTTCCAGAGCCTGCGAAAGCGTTTTTTTGAGGGACTCTTTCCCATCCTGCCGGCCCTGCAGCTTCAAAAGTCCTGCTGCCTCCGCAAACGGCATATTGAGGCGGGCAGCCAAGCGCCGAATGAGAGAGTTCCCGCCGCGGAGAAAAGTAGCCATACTCTCTATCATAAACTTTCTGATTAAAAAAATCTCTGTGATTTCCCCACCCACGTCCAGCAGGATAAATCCTTCTTCGAAATTAAGCGCTCCCTGGAGAGCGCGGAAAAGCATGAGAGGCCCGGAACACACCCGCATATCGGCCTGTCTCCAAGCCTGACGGAAAATTTCAAATATATCTTCTAAAACTTCCTTCCGCACAAAACTTACATATACCGCCAAATCTAAAAAGCGAGCTTTCTTTTTAAGAGGCGAGCGGACATGGTAGCCATTAAGGGCCGATTTCATGATATCGCCTTCAAGCGGCGCCAAGGAACCCTGAGGCAGCGCAAAACGCGCCTGCATTTTTTTCTCGAAAAGATCCTGCTCTTCACGCACTAATTTGCGCAAAATCTCTTCCGTGGTAAAAAACTCCTTTTTGGGCTCCATATGCACCAGCCGCGTCTGCGAAGCATACCAAGGGGAGGAAAGAACTGTGAATACCATATCCACATGCGCCCCTTCGGAAGTGCTTTTGAGAAAAGAGGCAAGCTCCCGAAGCGCGCCTTTCACTTGGCGCCACATCCGCAAAAAATCCGGGTTTTCAGCAAGCCCCAAGTTAAACCGCTTGGTAGATAACACTTCGGGCGGGCGATGCGGATTTTGGCGCACCAAAATTGCATTCACGGTGGCGGTACCGATATCGACTACTAAAATATGCTTGGCGCGTTCGAGATGATGTGTTCGGAAAAACTTCATGGCTCGACCGTCGCGCGTAGGCGTCTAACACCTGCCGCCACGGCCTCTTCTTTCAGGATAACAAACTTTCCCAAGTCGCGGGTGTTCGTAACATGCGGGCCTCCGCAAAACTCTTTGGAAACTGCCTTACCCCCATTTCCTACCTGGTATACTTTTACGCGCGCCGGATATTTTTCTTTAAAAAAATAGAGCGCCCCTGTTTTTTTCGCTTCTTCCACGTCCATTTCTTCAAAACTTACCGGCAGGCTGCTCTGTATGACGCTGTTGACTATTGCTTCCGTCTTTTGTATCTCGTCGGGCGTAAGTTTGCGGGGAAACAAAAAATCGAAACGGGTGCGTTCTGCGGTAATGTCCGACCCCATTTGCTTTACTTCTGGGCCGAACACTTCACGAAGGGCCGCTTGCAGTAAGTGGGTAGCCGTATGAAGGCGCGTTACTTTTTTCAGCTCTTCTTCGTTCGCGGCTTTCAGCTCTCCCGTGTCGAGGAGAAGCCCATGCCCGCCGAATTTTTTCTCGGTGCCCGCGCGCGAGATATCCTGGTGCTTGCGGAATTCTGCTTCGAATGCGCCTAGCATCAAATCTTTTGCGCGCGTGCCGCCCACTTCTTTAATAATTTCAAAAGGAAGCCCGAACGTCTCATATATTTTGAATGCCACGGCAGCGTTAAGGACAGCTTCTTTTTCAAGTGCTTTAAGCCCAGTTGCAAGCGTCCGCATAAACTTTACACGTTCCTCTCTCACTACCGCCTCGATAGCCTCCGCTTCTCTTTTTAGCTCAGGGTAAAAATCTCCGTACATGTGGATTACTTCATGCAAAATAGTCTGGAGAATGTGGGCGGGCATGCTGTCTGTTTTTTCATAAGTCATTACGCGGCGCATAAGGCGGCGCAAAATATACCCTGCCTCCTTATTCGAAGGCCTGACGCCGTCTGCAATTAAAAATGCCATAGCGCGCCCGTGGTCGGCGCATATGCGTTTTTTGCGCATATCCAGATTTTCTGGCAATAATTCCAGCAAAGGCGCGAACAAATCGGTTTCAAAAATACTATTTTTAGTCTGCGCAATCATCGCAAGCCGTTCCAGCCCCATGCCGGTATCAACACCTGGTGCGGGTAGGCGCTCCAACTTCTTGCCAGACGTTTCAGAAAGCAATTCCTCGCGCGAACCGGGAAAAAAGAATTCATTGAATACAATATTCCAAATCTCAATGTCCTTTCCTGCGCCGTTCTTGCAATAAATTTCCGTGGTAGGGCCGCATGGGCCTTCGCTGCCGGTAGGCCCCCAAAATACGTCGTCCATGCCTTCTTCACGAATGTCGCTTATGCCGAGCGATTGCCATATCGCATATGATTCGTCGTCCCGCGGCACCGCCTCCGACCCCCGAAAAATCGTAACATAAGAAATAGGGAGGTTGAGTTCTTTAGTGATAAATTTATGCGCATAGGTGATAGCCTCCTTTTTAAAATACCCGCCGAAAGAAAAATTGCCGAGCATCTCGAAAAACGTATCATGCGACGCATCGCCCACTTCATCTATGTCCGAGGTGCGAAAACTTTTCTGGATTGATACAGCGTTTTTTGATCCAAGCGGCTTGCCGAGATTCAGATGGATCGTCGTCATCGGATCCGCTTCGCCGGTATAGTACTTCTTAAATTGCTGCATGCCTGCGGTCGTAAGAAGCACCGAGGGATCGTCTGGCAGAAGAGAAGAAGAAGGCACCGCTGTGTGGCCGTTTTTTTTAAAAAAATCTAAAAATTTCGTGCGGAGTTCCGGAGCAGTCATAGGTTTATTTAATCAGAAAATAGCAATTTATAAAAGAAAGAGGCTTTGCCGAGTTGTCGCTCCGGCAAAGCCCCTCGTTACGCTCTCCGCACGGTGGAGAAAAACTGAAGCGCAGAAAAAAGCACGGTCTCCGGACGGAAAAGATGGGCATAATGTCCCATCTCCGGGACAATGCATACCTCCCGCTCCACACCATTTTGGAGCAGGCCCGCGAGGCCACGAACATCAAAAGCCGAGCGACCCGGCGGGTCCGCCCCCTCAATAAAAAGCGTAGGCGTTTTTACATATGGAAGAACTTCTGGCATGGAAACACGTAGCAGGAGATCTTCCATAAGATGTCTTATCGTCCTCGGGTCCGCGTCCTTTACGTGGCGGTATGCCAGTGAAATGAGATCGGGGTGCGCGTGCAAACTTCCCGCTTCAAACGCATTCGCGAGGAGCCCATATGCCGCAAGAACCGACTTAACATCTTCCCGCATTGCTTTTTTGCGATACTCGCAACGAAGACGGAGGAAAACCCTGGCCACATGAGGGTGCTTAGAGAATATCTCTCGGGCCTTTTTGAAAAAAGCAGAATGTTCTGCGAGGCGTTCGCTCGAGTAAAACATCCCCTGCGCCGCGAACGCTTCGACTTCCCCCACTCCATCGGCAAGCATTTGGGCGAATATGTGGGCGCCCATGGAAGAGCCGAAAAGACAAATCCGTGTCAGCCCCAATGCCGTGAGAAAGCTCCTTGCGATGTCCGCATACTGGCGGATGCTCGGCTTATGCTTCCGGTATACCTCCGAAGCTCCTAGCCCCGGCCAGTTGAAGGCGGTAAATTTATAGCCCTCCGGCAACAGGCGAAAATACCTCTCCCTAAACGTGTCCATCCCATCATAAAGGCCGTGGCCGAATACTACATTAACCGGGCCATCCCCTACTTGCGCATAAGAAACGAATATATCCTCTCCCGGAATGCAGACTTCGTACTTCTGTCCGCTTTCTTTCTCCATTTCTTTCCCTCGCTTTCCTTTCCAAAGAAACCTGGAAAAAGTATAAAAAGAATTTCCTATTTTGTCAACTAACCAATATGCAACACCCAGTGTTGCATATTTTTATTGAATGATGCCGCCGCCCAGCATTTCTTCTCCACAGTAAAACACTGCCGACTGGCCAGGGGCCACCCCGCGTTGGGGAGTGTCAAATTGAATCATGCAACACGAATCAAGAAACTTGAAACCTGCTTTATGATTTATGCTACACGCTTCATGTTTTATGATTCGTGCGCTTTGGCGCGGTTGGCGGTAACGGATGCGGACTTCGACTAGCTCCGGCAAATCGAAAAGCAAATTTAAGCCGGAGACTTCATTTTCTTTTTTGTAGAGAACTGGGTCGTCTAGGGATGCTACCACAATTTTATTCTCTTCCACATTTTTCTCGGCTACATAATAAGCCGTCCCTCCGCCTACCTTTATGCCGTGGCGCTGGCCAGGCGTAAAAAAATGGGCGCCTTCGTGCGTTCCAATCACCTCTCCGTCAGAGCGTACGATAGCGCCCTCGCGTTTTGGAAGATACGAACGCAAAAATTTCTGAAAATCGATATCTCCTACAAAGCAGAGCCCCTGTGAATCTTTTTTCGCCGCCGTAACAAGGCCGGCATCTGCGGCAATTTTTCTCACTTCGCTTTTCAAGTAATCGCCGATGGGAAAAAGGGAGCGAGTGAGCTGTTCCGAAGTAAGCGTCCACAAAAAATAACTTTGATCCTTATTTTTATCCTTCGCCTCGAAAAGCGCAGTGCCTTTCTTCCTTATGTAATGGCCAGTGGCCACATAATCCGCCCCTAGCCCCAAAGCACGCCTTAAAAAAATGCCGAATTTAATTTCGCGGTTGCACATCACATCGGGGTTTGGCGTACGCCCCGCGGCATATTCCCGTACCATATAGTCGAACACCGCCTCGCGGTATTCTTTGCGGAAATCGAAAACCATAAAAGGAATACAGAGTCTGGCGGCAACGCGTATAGCATCTTGCTTGTCTTGGTTGTTCTCGCATCCCTCCCAACAAATCATATGCGCGCCTGTTACGTCGTATCCTCGTTCCTTCAATAAGAAAGCCGCGACACTGGAATCCACGCCGCCCGACATTCCTACAAACACCTTCTTTCTTCCAGAAAAACCCTCCACAGCGCTTCTGATTATAAACTTCCCCGGCAGGATTAACAAGCCACCCTCCTTAATGACGCCGTCTAAAAACTTTACGCTTGCTTTTTGGCCAAAAATATCCTAAAATAGGCTCCAATTTATGGGTCACTTTTTGGAAAAAACTTGGCAGAAAATCATTGCACGCCCTTATATTACAGCCGGTATTGCTGTTGTTGTGGTTGCGGGCGGCGCGTGGGCTTACTCCGTCGCTACACGCGCTCCGCAGTTTGAGTTTGTAGAAGCCACGCGCAAAGAAACCTTAGCGCAAGAAGTAAGCGTAACGGGGAAAGTAAAAGCGGCGCGGGATATAAGCTTGTCGTTTGAAAAGACCGGAAAAGTTGCGGCGGTGCGGGTGGAAACAGGCCAAAAAGTTGCCCCAGGGCAAGTGCTGGCCTATCTCGACAACCAAGACGCGCGAGCGAACATAGCCAAAGCTGAAGCTTCGGTACAACTTCAGGAGGCGAAATTAGAAGAAGCAAAGAAAGGTGCGAGGCCAGAGGAAATCGCCATCCAGGAGACGAAAGTGCGGGCCTCGGAGCGGGCCATCATGGACACCGAGCAAAATTTGCGGGAAAAAATCCAGGATGCCTACACCAAATCCGACGACGCCGCGCGAAACAGCATCGACCAGATTTTCGTAAACTCTCAAACCTCCCTGCCACCTTATAAATTCCTCGGCAACAATCCGCAGCTTGAAATAGATCTTGAATGGGAGCGCGGCCTTCTAGAGGGGCTGTTAAAAAATTGGACGGCGGAACTGGAAAGGCTAGAACAAGGAGGCAACCTGAAAACTTTTGCGGATGTATCGGAAAAAAATCTCAAAACTGTTAGATCTTTAGCCGACAAAGCAGCGCTGCTCGCAAACAGCTTTTCCGCAACTCCTCCATATACAGAAACCACCATAGACGGCTGGAAAGCCGAAATCTCTGCCGCGCGCGCGAACGTGAACACGGCAGTTTTCAGCCTTCTCTCCGCGAAAGAAAAATTGGAAAACGCCCGCTCCGATTTGGACATTGCCCGAAAAGAACTCGCCCTTAAAAAAGCCGGGGCTACGCCGGAAGCGATCCGCGCCCAGGAAGCAAGCCTTGCAGAAACAAAAGCCGTTCTCATGGCCGCGGAGGCGGAACTTTCCAAAACTATTATTCGCGCGCCTATTTCCGGCATCATTACAAAACGAAGCGTCGAGCCGGGAGAAGTTGCGCAGGCACAGACAGTTGCGTTTGCTATCATTTCCGCCTCCGACTTTGAAATTGAAGCGAATATTCCGGAAACGGATATTGCCTGGCTCGCCCTGGGCCAAAACGCGAAAATCACCCTCGATGCATACGGAGACAGAGTAACTTTTGAAGGAAAAGTAAGGCGCATCGATCCCGCCGAAACAGTGGTAGAAGGCATCCCTACCTACGGCGCAAAGATACAATTTTCTAAAAAAGATAGCCGTATTAAGTCCGGCCTAACGGCAAACGTCGATATCCTTATTGCGGAGCGAAAAAATGTAATTGTTTTGCCGTCGCGGGCTATCGCGGAAAAAGATGGAAAGATGATGGTAAAAGTTTTGGTGAACGGAAAGGCGGAAGAAATAGAAGTAAAAATCGGACTCAAGGGCTCTGATGGCACTACGGAGATAACGGAAGGGATACATGAAGGAGAAAAGGTAATCATTTCGAATGACTAATTTTGCTACTTATCCCCTCCTCTACGCCAAGAATCTCGGAAAAACATACGAAAACGAGAAGGTAAAAACGCCCGCGCTCAAAGACATTTCTTTTTCCATAAGCACAGGCGAGTTTGTCGCCATCATGGGTCCTTCGGGTTCTGGGAAGTCAACTCTTTTGCATATTCTAGGATTTCTGGACCGGCACACCGAGGGCGAATACCGCTTCGAAGGGAAAACAATCGACGACTATCCCCCCGACGAGCTGGCCCGCACCCGAAACGCCAAAATGGGATTTATTTTCCAAGCCTTCAATTTGTTAGCTCGAGCAACCGTGCTGGAAAACGTAAAGCTGCCTCTCCTCTACTCCGATATTCCGGAAACGCGCTGGAACGCCGTGGCCGAAGAAGCCATACGGAGAGTCGGCATGGAACATCGCATGGAATACGCTTCTTCCCAGCTTTCGGGCGGAGAAAAACAACGCGTGGCAATCGCCCGAGCGCTTGTCCAAAACCCCCAAGTTATTTTTGCCGACGAGCCTACCGGCAACCTCGATTCGCGTTCGGGCCAGATGGTAATGTCTGCTATCCAGCGCTTAAACGAAGAGTGCCGCCACACCGTAATTCTTATTACGCACGAAACGTATACTGCAGAACATGCGGAGCGCATCATTCGCATGAAAGACGGCAAAATTGAAAAAGACGAAAAAGTCTGGCATCGCCATAAAGCTGACGGAGCATTTCAAAAGTGACCGCTAAGCATGTATTCGCCGCAGCGTTAAAAGGAGTGGAAGCCCACAAGTCGCGCTCCGTCTTGACCATACTCGGCATCGTCATCGGCATTACCGCAATTATTTTAGTGATGTCGCTTGGGCAAGGAGCCCAGGATGCAATTTTGGCGGAACTTCGGGGAATAGGGTCGAAAACCATTGTAGTAATCCCCGGGCGCGAGCCTAAAGGCCCTTCCGATTTTGCGCAGCTGTTCAGCGATTCCCTTAAAGAGCGCGATCTCGAAGCGATCCGCCGGAAAGAAAACGTGCCGACCCTCCGTGACGTTATCCCGCTCGTCTTTGGAGCAGAAACCGCCTCGTACGAAGGAGAAACCTACCGCCCCACCATCATGGGTTCCTCGGAACATATCAGCGAACTATTTTTGCTCGACATCGTTGATGGAAGATTTTTTACGGAAGACGAAGTAAAATCCCGCGCCGACAGCATTGTACTAGGCTCAAAAGTGAAAACGGAACTTTTCGGCGAGTCCGACGCCTTGGGAAAAAAGATCAAAATCAAAGGAAAAAATTTCCGCGTTATCGGCATCATGCCGTCCAAAGGGCAGGTGTCGTTTTTCAATTTCGACGACGCCGCGCTTGTGCCCTATACCACTGCCCAGCAACACATCTTCGGCATCAAACACTTTCACCGCTTTATTGCGGAGGCGGAAACGGAAACCGACATTAAGCGTACCGTGCGCGATCTCGAGCTTACGCTTCGCAATATGCACGGTATTTCAAATAAGGAGAAAAAAGACTTTTTTATTCAAACCCAGGAAGACCTTGCCGCCTCAATCGGCACCATCACAAATGTACTAACGCTTCTTTTGGTATCCATCGCCGCAATTTCGCTGGTGGTAGGCGGCATCGGCATTATGAACATTATGCTCGTCTCGGTAACGGAGCGGACACGCGAAATCGGCCTTCGAAAAGCCTTGGGCGCTACTGATAAAGACATTCTCCAGCAGTTCTTGACGGAGGCGGTTATTCTCACCGCGGCAGGAGGGATTATTGGCATTCTTTTGGGAGCGCTCCTTTCGCTCGGCGCTTCGTTTGCGATCGCGTCATTCCTCGGCATTGAGTGGAATTTTTCATTCCCATTTTTTGCCGTGTTCATTGGCATTACCGTTTCCGCTGCGATAGGTTTGATATTCGGCATCTACCCCGCTCGCCAGGCTTCCAAGAAAAGTCCTATCGAAGCCCTGCGATATGAATAAAAAACAGAAGAGGAGTCCCCGCAGAAACTCCCCTTATTTTCTCCTGTATATACAGACTACCTCGCCGGTTCTTTCCGGAATTACTCCGGCGCAGTTTGCATTTTTTTGCAAAATGCCAGACCGGAGGCGGCTTGCATCGAGTCCAAGCTCTCTGCAGATATTTTCGAAAGAAAAGATCCATTCCTCCTTATCACAGCTCACAATCCATTTCAGCGCTGTTTTGCGTACATGACCAGCAATAACTTTACTTGACAAAGCGCAGTCTATTGCATCATTAAGAATCGCGCGCATCAGCCTTTTTTCTCCTGTTTCGGGAATTTCTTGCACGCCCCAAGAATCATAGAACTGATCCGGGGTAATCGGATAAGTGAATAACTCTGGCACCTTAAACACGGGCATATAACCTCCTTTTAATCTATCCGCAGGGTACAATTTTCGCTTTCAAAACGCAAAGCGCAAAAGGCGCTTTGGCGATACTCGATGACATAGCTTCAAAATTCGATCCATCTAAAATCGCCGTTACTTCGTCCGATTTTAAGCGCGGGGAAAGGGCAGGAAGAACATGGAAAGAAATAGAACGCCTCCTCTTCGGCGTTCTAGACAAGAGCGAAGCAAACCAGCGTCTTGCTCATCGCCACCTGGGCGTTATTTCGCACCAAGCAATCTTTGATCTCTTAGCGGGGCGCCTGCCTAAAGAAGAAGACTTGCGTTTGTGCACTGACCGAGAAAAAACCCAAAAAGAATTTCCCCCATTTATAAACGCGATGCCCGGCAGAAAACATATCGAACGCTTTCTCAAAGAAAAACGCTCGTCTCTCGAGTATTTGGAAGAAGTCTTCGGCTACGCCCTCGAGATAGTTTACGACATCGAGGAAAAGAGCGTCCTTGAGAAATGCGCCCGAGCAATCTCTTTCTTGCCGCGGCTTTCAGCCTTACTTATACCCATTTTCGGGGCATATGTGCGTCGGGCCTTGCTCCACGCAAACGATGCGCATTCCCGCCTCTTGGTCTTGCTCACCTTTTTAAGCTGGGCAAAAGCACTGGTGTTTTACGCAGAAGAAAGCTCGTTCCGGGGTCAGCTTCTCCTGCGAGAGATACCTGCCTTAAACCCAAGGCATGGTATGTCGGGATGGAGAATGGATATACTTGGTCTTTGCCTCCCTCAAGCCAACGAGGGGCTGCAAAAAGCGGAAGAAATTCGCTCAAAGCTCCAAGGACATTCGGCGGGAGAAGTCGCGAAAATCGCGAGAAAAGAGTTCGGCGAAGTAAGTTTTCGCATTACCGAACTTAAGTTCGGCGTCGGCGATGCTCACGGGAAAAAAGAGATCATCGCCGCAGAAGAAATTGCGACAGGTCCTATCCGACCGCATCAAAACCAAGTAGAACAGTATCTAATTTTAGCGGCCGTGGACGAGCATCTGCTACGAAGGAGAAAAGACCCTACGCGCATTTGGGAAGATTCTTCTTTCTCCGACGCGTGTGTGATGTATTTTCTTCCCAGCGCAGTAACAGTCTATGGGGTAACGCCCACGCCTGAAGAAAGAAAGGAGTTATTTGTAAAGTACCTGGTGGAAAAAGCGGGAAAAGGTACTATCAAGGCCTATAGCAGGGCTTTCGAAATTCACCTTGCCCGGTCTGTGGCAGACCTGGTAAAGAGTAGAAGTAGAAAGGGTTTTACCGCTTCCCCCACTAAAGCCCAGGGGGAACTCTTTCCCCCAAACAACGGAATGGAAACGCTTATAGAGCATTTCCAGGAGGGAAAATAACAACACCACGGCCGACCGCCGTGGTGTCCATATTTTAAGCTTTCACATTTTACTTCCCGCTCAAATATTTCCGCTTGTTGGCAATATGGCCCTCATGAGTTTTCGCGTAGTAGATTTTTCCGGCGCGATCGGAAAGATAGAACCAATACGGCGTTTCTTCAGGGTGAAGCGCCGCGTTGATTGAGTCGAGACCTGGGTTTGAGATGGGCCCCAAAGGCAGCCCTTTATGCCTATACGTATTGTAGGGAGATTTTTTGGCGAGGTCGGCGTCGGTAAGGCTCAAAGACGCCTTGCCTGTAACATAGGTAAGGGTCGCATCCACCTGGAGAAGCATGCCTTTTTTAAGCCGCTTCCACAAAATACCCGCAATGATTTTGCGATCTTCTCCCCGGTGCGCCTCTTCTTCCAAAATGGAAGCGAGGGTGAGTACCTCATGGATTGTCCTGCCTTGGCGTTCTACCTCTTGTCGCAGTTCCGGCGTAATTTTTCGCTCTAAATTCCCGAGCATCTTTTCTATCACTTTTTCCGGTGTGTCGTTTTTTAGAAAAAAATAGGTGTCAGGAAACAAATACCCTTCCAAACTGGCTGACCGAGGTTTTTGCAGCAACAAATCGGCTTTGCTCGAAAAATCGGGAGGAAGCGTGGTATTGGTTGAAGTAGCATGCTCCAGGCCTGGCCTGCCGGTAAACGTAAAAAGCTCCTTTTTGGTAAACATGCCGAGCGACTCGAACAATGAGCTGACTTCGTACAGATTAGCGCCTTCCGGGATAGTTACTTTAACGCTCTCAATGCCGAAAATCCCTTCCCCAATCCGCTTTGCGATTTCAATAAGGGAGAGGGGGCGCTCGAAAAAATAATCTCCGAATCGAAGATTTTTGCTGTCGCCCGCCACGATAACGGCGAACTCGAAAAGCGAGCGCGAGCGGATATATCCTTTTTCGGCAAGCCCCGCCGCGATTTTCCGCAAGTTGTCGCCCTGACGTATTTCAAAAATTTTAGTGGAGGGAAAATGTTTAGTGGGCGCCACCGCGAGATAAGCTAACACGAAAAGGATGGCCGCGAGCGCTGCCGCGATTATGCCGGCCTTATTTCCAAATTCGCTCTCAAATCTCGCCATCGCGGATAAACGGCACAAAGATAAACCCCTCAAAACTTTTCACTTCAAACTCATTCTCGCCTTTTTTTATTTCTTTCACCACCGCGTGTTCTTGAGGATACACCAGCCTGCCGCCGATTTTAAGCTGTTCCCGCCATGCGCGTGGCGCTTCTTTTACTTCCGCCGCCGCAATGATGCCGTCAAAGCCTCCCGCGTCTTTTGCCTGCTGTGGAAGGCCTTCGGAGGCATCGCCGCAAAAAAATTGGACGTGCTTGGCGAGCGCGGGATAGCGGGCAAGATTTTGCGCTCCAAACTTGCAAAGTTCTGGGATCCGCTCAAACGCGTATACTTTTCCTTCGCCAGCCGGCTGACCCCCTACCGCGTGCGCAAGAAGCGCGGACTGCCATCCAGAGCCCGATCCTACGTCCATAACGCGGCTCCCCGCCTCGGGGGCCAATAGTTCGAGCATAAACGCCACCGTGTAGGGCTGGGAGATAGTTTGCCCCATACCGATAGGAAGCGCTTGGTCCAGATACGCATGCCCTTTCATTTCTTTTGGCACAAAATCTTTGCGATCTACGGCGCGAAATGCCGTGATAATATTCGGGGAATGTAATACCCCCACATCTTGAAGATTTTGTATAAGCTCGTCCATGGATAAGAACATTATAGCAAAATGAAAGGGAGGCGCTCCGTAGAACGCCTCACTATCTTTTTATGCAGCTTTCAGAAAATCAGGCAAATGCGCGACACTCGGCAACAGCTGGTTGCGTCCTACGCCGAGCTTAGAAAACGCTTCTTCGCCATATACCCCGCTCAAGACGCCGCAGAAATTTGCAATCTCTATCTCGCGCTCTTCGATCTTTAACCTTGTAACGTAATAATCCGAGTTAGAATCTCCGACATGGAGCGCGTTATATCCATCCACCTTAAATTCTGCCAGCACATCTTGGAAAGCACGCGGATCTGGCTTTATGAATCGGCTGTTTGCCGTGGCGAAGAAAAACTCCCCGGGATCAAGGCCACCATAAGAAACTTTTTTGCGGCTTGCCTCCAACCCATTCGCCGTCAGAAAGGCAACCTTCACGCTATGACTCCGCGCCCATTCAATTCTCTCAACCGCCCCTTCAACAAGCTCATATGGCATAGTCTTTTCCAACGCATGGAATGTTCTCTCAAACTTTTCGAACCGAGGGCCGCTGTCTACTCCAAATGCTGCGCCAGCTCCCTCACGCAGATTATTGAGAAAAGGACGTGCCCCCCGGTATACCTCTTCAAAATATACGTCTATACGACGGGGATCAAATCCCGCGACTGCAGCGGCTAATTTAAGATTAGAGATAAGCCGTTCTATTCGCGTAGTTGTGCCGTCGATATCTAAAACCAGCAAAAGCAGAACTGCTCCGTTTGGCAGCAAAAGCATGATTTTCCTCCTTTTTTGTTCAGGTACTATCTGCGGGAGCTGAGGGAATCGGACCCCCGACCGCGGTTTTGGAGACCGCTGTTATGCCACTTAACTAAGCTCCCAAAGAAT
>CAYISH010000013.1:2820-15386 GCA_964366035.1 uncultured Candidatus Saccharibacteria bacterium | reverse complement strand
GGGGATAAAGATAGCTGACTTTAACACAAGTTCGCACAATATAGATTTTGCGACGTTGACTATAGAGAAGACAACAGGGGGGGCCTCCCCTTCCGCCAAAGTAAAAATCGCCGTTCTCTATTTCCTGAACATCCCGAAAGTTCTCTCCCATACATTCTTGAGCGTCTCGGATGCCGAATGTCCTACGAGTTCTCTGATCCATGCCCATACCTTCATTACAGGCGCTTTGAGCCAATGATCCCAAGCGTATACAAAACCCTTTGATAAAAATGCGAAATTTTCCTTAAGCGTCTCGTTTTTAAAAATATCAGTAAGCCTAACGCCCACCAAGCTTATGATTATAACAACAAGGATAAAAATAATGAACATTTGAACGATGCCGCGGTTCTTTTGCATGTTAAGCATTTTATTTTTATATTGATAATTTATTCAACCCCTAAAGATATAGCATCGGGTCTAAGTATCCCCCAAATGGCGTAATGCCGCAACTTCGCTGAGGGCGTAATTCAATCGTGCGGCTATCGTATACGGCAAAATGCAGGTGTGGCCCAGTGGTGTAACCGGTATCGCCGCTGTATGCAATCAGGTCGCCCCGTTTTAACTCTGCTCCCGGCTGCACTTTAATAATCGAAATATGAGCGTAAAGGGTAGCTAGATTATTCGGATGTACAAGCAAAATCCATTTCCCATACGAGCCGCCCGGGCAGCCAATATCATTATTACCGCTCGCACGCACCGTCGCATCTTCGGCGGCGTAGAGAGCGGTCCCAATCGAAGCCGCAAGGTCGACGCCGTTGTGCCTGCCGTTTTTATATACGTCGGTCCGCCCAGTAGAAAAACTGGAGAGCCCGAACCTCTGCGTAATTTTAGGATTTTTTACCGGCCACGCAAGCACTCCTCTTCCTGGCTTCGGCAAACTGGCAGGATCGATAAGTTTTTTTAATTCATCTTCTACGCGGCGAATTTCTTCCACAATTTCTGCGCGCTTTGCTTCGCGATCTTTCAAAAGTTTTTGATATTCCGTTTCTTTGTTCTTTGTAACCGCCAAAAGCTGATTTTTGCCTTTCTGGGTATTTTCCTCAAGCGTTTTGCGGTCCAAAAATTCGCGCTCTAAAGCCGTAAGCCTTTTTTTCTGATCCTCTGCAAGCCCTTGGCGTTCCTCAAGGTCCGCCTTTAAAATTTTAAGAGTTTCCAGATCATATTCTACCGACGACTCAAGGCTTCCTATATATTCCATATCGTTAAAAAAATCTGAAAACTCTTTATGCTTTAACATTACTTCCACCACAGAATCTGCTTCCGTTTGGTAAATGGTTTTCAAAATTTCCGCAAGCATTCCGTGGCGTGAAAAAATATCGCGTTTCTTTTCGCCTATCTCCGTGGAAATTTTTTCGATGGTGAGTTCTGCAGCGTCAATTTTTCTCTGCGTGAGGCGCACATCGGCATTAAGTTTTTTTATCTTCGCCTCCAGACGCGCAATTTCCGCTTTCAGTGTTTTCCCCTGGGAAACATTTTGGTCAATCTGGAGCTGATACTCGGCAATTTCGGCCTCAAGTGAGCGAATTTCACTCTGCTTCTCCCCTATCAGATTGTTTAATTCATCAATACGCGCAGCCCGGGCCTGCGGCAACCCGCCAACCGGCAGGGCCGCCAAGAGTAGGAACGCTCCGGTTGCCGCGGCACAAAAAGTTTTAAGAAAGAAGCTCCTTGGCATAACGTATCCGTTCAAGCACATTTTCTTTCCCCAAAATCTCGGCAATTTCAAAGGGGCCGGGCGATTTTTCGCGCCCGGAAAGGGCGACGCGAAAAGGCCAAAGCACTTCCCCTCTCCCCTCTTGTTCGGCATAGGGCATAATGGCGTCGGCGAGCCAGGCTAGAGAAAAATCATTTTTGGAAATTTTAGAAATAATTTTTTCAAGCTCGCTAAGATGCCGCTCTATTTCTTCCGCCTCCCCTTTCCCCTTCCAAAAAAGCATTTCTTTGGGATAATGAGGAGGCTCAAAGAAAAATTTAGTCTCTTCCGCCACGTCCGCAAGTTTGGAAATCCGTTCGCGGGCAAGCACGGCAATTTTTCCTAAATCCAATCCGGAAGAAATCCACGCAGGGTTCAGATAATCTTGCAAAAGAGCTGTAAGCTCATCGGGATTTTTCGCCTTAAGATGCTCGCGATTGACCCAATCAAGTTTTTCGATGTCAAAAATCGCCCCGCCCTTCTGGATGCGTTCCCAAGAAAATTCCTTCACCAATTCTTCCCTGGTGAAAATCTCCTGATCCACGCGTTTCCCATCAATTATTTTTGAAGGAGGATGCCAGCCCAAAAGGGCAATAAAGTTAACAATAGCCTCGGGAAGATATCCTTGCTTGCGGTATTCATCTATTGAAGTTGAGCCGTGCCGCTTGGACAGTTTTGAGCGGTCAGATCCCAGTACCAGCGGCAAATGGGCATACACCGGCAGCGGCGCCCCAATTGCCTGCTGGATAAGAATGTGTTTCGGCGTATTGGAAATATGGTCTTCTCCGCGGGTTACATGCGTAATTTTCATTTCGAAATCATCTACCACTACTGCAAAGTGGAACAAAGCCGAATCCAAGCTCCGCGCAATGGCAAAATCGCCTAAGTTTTCTGCCTCGAAAGGAATGTCGCCGCGAATAATATCGGGCACTATTACCGCGCCTCTTTCGTTGTTTTTTAAGCGGATAATGCCGGTATCTTTTTTTTCGTCTCGGTTGGAACACACATGGCGGGGTGCTTCCTTGCGCGCCATCTGTTCTTTCCTTTCTGTTTCCAAGTATTCTTTGGTGTGCGTGCAGTAAAATGCCTTTCCCTCTTCCAAAAGCTTCTCAAGATATTTACGATAGAGCACTCCTCGTTCTGACTGACGCACCGGCTCTTCATCCGGCTTCATGCCGAGCCACAAAAGCCCCTCCAAAATATTTTTTTCAAATTCCTTTTTGGAACGCGCGGGGTCGGTATCCTCAAACCGAATCAAAAAAACGCCGTCATAGCGCCGCGCGGCGAGATAATTAAACAAAGCAGCGCGCGCAGTGCCGATATGCAAAAAGCCGGTGGGAGAAGGAGCGATGCGGGTGCGTACTTCCATTTCTATGAATGCTCGAGCGCAAGCTTGATAATTTCCTCGGCAATTCTGTCGGCGGCGTCTACTTTCGCAAAGAGCTGCGCTCCTTGCGACATTTTTTGCATCGCTGCAGAATCGCCCAGCACTTTCCGTATTTCAGAAAGAAGAATATGCGGCGTTAAATTTTGCTCTTCCAACACTACGCATGCCCCTCCCCGCGCGTAGGCATATGCGTTTTCGCGCTGATGATCCTGGGCGGCATGCGGGAGCGGAATTAAAATAGCCGGCTTGCCCCACAGCGCAATTTCGGAAATGGTGGAAGCCCCCGCCCGCGCGATGGCAAGTGTCGCAGCCTTTGAGGCATCACGGAGCTGTCCCTCATCGAAAAACCCAATGGGATGGTATCGCTGTTTAAATTCCGACTTTTCCAAAATCAGCTTTGCTCTTCCTTCAATTTCTCGAAAATTTTTTGTTCCAGTCTGGTGGACCACCTGGGCAGTCTTTAAAAGTTCAGGGAGAATATCGAGCAGGACGTTGTTGATAGGCTCTGCTCCCTGCGAGCCGCCATACACTACAATGGTAGTTTGAAGCCCCGGCTCTAGTTTGAAAATATCTCGTGCTTCCTCTTCGCTGCCGCCCATTACCTCGCGCCGCACAGGATTGCCCGTATAAGCCACTTTTTCTGAAGGAAAATATTTAGCCGCTTGCGGAAAAGATACGGCGATCCTTTTTGCAAATTTTGCCGCCCACTTTGTAACCTTGCCCGGCACGGCGTCAGATTCGTGGATAATCACTGGTATCCCGAAAAGGCGGGCAGCTACCAGGGCGGGAAAGCTTCCGCTCCCTCCCTTCGAAAACACCACATCGGGAAAATCAAAATAAATGGCAATGATGGCCTTAAAACTGCCCCACGCAGTTTTAAGCGGATCAACAAAATTCATGAGCGAGAAATAGCGCCGGATCTTGCCTGCAGGGGTTTTAATAAACGCTATCCCCTCTTCCCGCAATACTTTTTCGTCGTAGGGAGCGGGGGCGGCAAATACTAAGTCCAAATCCACAATTCGCTCTCTCTCCGCGCGGTCTTTTAAGGCCCGTGCCACTGCGATTAAAGGATAAAAATGCCCGCCAGTCCCGCCTCCGGTTAATAACACTTTCATAACTCTATGATACCGCGTCTTCCGCCGCTGCGGAAAGTTTAGGTTCTATGCTTCGAAATATTGAGCAAAATACCAATTTGGGCGAGCGTAATGGCCAGGGCCGTGCCTCCTTTGGAAATAAACGCCAAGGGAATGCCGGTAAGCGGCAAAAGGCCGGAAAGGGCAGCTATATTGATAAATGAACCGATGACGATGTGCGAGACTATAGCTGCGCCTAAAAGTTTGCCAAATTGGTCTGGGGCGCTGGAAGCAATAGAAAATCCTCTCCACACAAACAATAGGAAAAGAGATATGAGGGTAACGCTTCCCACAAACCCGAATTCCTCCGCCGCTACCGCAAAAATGGAATCTCCCATGGGCTCCGGCAAATAATTGAACTTCTGCTGGCTCATCCCGAATCCTTTGCCGAATATTCCGCCCGATCCTATCGCGATAAGGGCTTGGCGCATTTGGTAGCCGGAACCTTGGGGGTCGTAGTTGGGATTCATAAACACCACAACCCGCTCGATGCGATAAGGTTCGAGGTACACAAGTACCCCTAAAACGAGCATACCTAACAGCACGGCCCCAAGCACATATTTCCGCTCGCCGCCAGCAATCAAAAATAAAACAAGGCCGGAGCCGGCGAGAACGCCTAAGGTACCGATGTCCGGCTGCAACACAAGAAGCCCCCCCGCCAAGGCGCTTGCGAGGCCGAAAATCCACACCGCGCGCCTGGTGGCAAAAAGAGCGGCAAGGTAAACCAAATAGCCGAATTTCAAAAGCTCGGAGGGCTGGAAGTTTACCGGTCCTATGGCAATCCAACGCCTTGCTCCCCCAAATTCAAACCCGATATGAGGCACAAATACAGACGCCGTAAGCGCCACGGAGCCAATAAAAATGGGGAACGCATATTCGCGCCATTTTTTATAAGGAATCCGCGATGCCCCGATAAGCGCCGCAAATCCTAAAAGCCCGCCCGCCACGATTTGGTCGAAGACGAAACGGTGCGGTGGAAGATTCAGCCGCGTAGTGAGGCCGATTGACGCTGAAGCCAATACAAAAAGGCCGCCCAGAAACAGGATCAGTACAATCAGCTTCAGCATGGGGTCGGAACGCGTCATACGATATATTTTTGCACAGCCCGAAGTACAGGCAATACCTTCTTTTGCTCTTTGCGCATTTTCGTCACGGCAAGGCGAAATGCCGTTTTCACTTCTTTTTTCGTGCCCACACACTCAAACGGCTTTGGCCCCCCGCGGCCGAGAAAACGCTTGCCAAGCGGAATAAGCGCGCGGTCGGCAAACATGTCTTTCCCAAAAATTTTCTCGAGCGCGCCCTCTTTTATATAAGGGTAGAGCATGAGGTAGGCGAAAAAACATTTGGCGCACCTACCGCACCAACCTTTCCCCGCCGCGCCGATCACAAACCCGGCATTGCAGCTCCGGAACACCGAGAAATATTGCGGCATCGCGCTGAACATTTTCGCGATGTCAATCTCCAAAAATTTCCGCAAATAACTTTCATAACGCACGTTCGTTACCAAATATTCTTTAGCGTATTTCTGGAAGCGTTTTTCAAAATCGCTTGACTTGGAATACTGGTGGTTTATTTTCCGCCCTTTCCAGCGGATATTTTCCTCGTCGGCGCTTTTTTCGTTCGATACATACACCCTCCCATACCCAAAGAGGGCTGCCACGAACACGCTCAAAAACGCAAGATAGCTTGAAAAAGGAGTGTGCCCGTTTAAAAATCCTTTTTTGTTGAGTTCCAATAAAAGAGAGTCAATGGCGCGAAATGCGAATACTCTCTGCTTTACGCCGCTTACCCGGATTACTTCGCGGTGAGGATGCTTGGCGTTAAGCACGAACAGCCCCAGGTTCTTGCGAGCTTTTTTCAAAAGCTCCAGGGTAACGATGGAGTCCTTTCCACCGCCGATGGGCACTAATACATTGTTTTTCTCCACTGGAGCGGCACGCGCTTTTTGTTTTGCCGCGGGGGCGCGGCTTTCGATAGATACGAATGTTTTGCGAGGCCCGTTTATTTTGTTTACATACGCGAACTCCGAAAGCCCCTCCCAAAAAAGATGTTCCCAAAACGCAATCTGCGCTTTGTTCAAGTACCCCGCCTCCACGATAATCTTCGGCGAACACACTGCCTTCCAATAGCTCGGCATCTCGGCAAGCCCTATATGGAAGACAAACTGTTCCAGAAGAGCGGGAAGGATTTTATGGAAGCGCTTTGGGTCAATGCCTTCCACTGTTACCATTGGCCGAAATTCGAGGCCGGGAGCAGCCTTAAACACAAACGCCATTTCCAAATTCCCGGCGCGGAGCGCGTAGAAAAAACGCTCATAGACAAACACCGGATATTTTTTCCGCAATTCTTTAAACGTCATGCGTTACAAACTCTTTACGATTTTCTTAAATACTTCGCCCCGTTCACGGTAGTCTTTAAATTCATCGAAGCTCGCCGTGCCCGGGGCAAGAAGAACTATATCCCCTGCCATGGCTTTTCCTGCCGCGTTTCTTACCGCGCGCTCCATAGTTTTTTCCACAAAAAAATTTTTCATTCCTCTTTTTTTAAGCATAGCGCCAAGCTCCTGCCGTATTTCGCCGAATAATACTGCGCAACGAACATCCGGGTGGGAAAGCCGAGCGGCCAGAGGCATGAGCGGCAAATTTTTGTTTTTGCCTCCCACAAGCGCCACCTTACTCTCCGCAAATGCATCCATTGAGGCAATAGCGGCGCCGATATTCACCGCTCCCGAGTCGTTATAAAATGTTATACCGCCTACTTTCCGCACAAATTCGAGCCGGTGCGGTAGGCCTCGAAAACTTTTTATCGCTTTTCGAATTATCCCTGGCTTCGCGCCCGCCGCCCGCGCCGCCAAAAACGCCGCCATTACATTTTTTATATTGTGTGCGCCTGGAAGCTTTATCTCGCCAAGAGGCAGCGTTTCCTTCCCATCTGTATCGCATATCGTATCCTCCTCTCGGTAGAGCGAAGTATGTGTATCGGCGAGAGAAAACGAAAATTTTTTCCCTCTCGATGCTGCGGCAATGCGGCCGGAAAATGGGCTGTCCTTGGAAAATATCATCGCGTCGCCTGGTTTTTGGAAACGCCCAATATTAGTTTTCGCATCTAGATATCCTTTCAAACTTTTGTGCTTGTCCAAATGCTCTTCGTACACATCCAGCACCACGGCAATATGCGGAGATTTTTTTAAGTTCTGGAGTTGAAAGCTGGAGAGCTCCAGCACGGTTATAGATTGGGGTGTAAGTCTTTCGATAAATTGCAGCGGATTTTTGCCGATATTCCCGCCAAGGAAAACCTGCCTTCCGCCCGCTTTCAAAATACGGTAAATAAGCGCGGCTGTGGTGCTTTTTCCTGCGCTCCCCGTAACACCGATAATTGTTCCTTGAGCGCTGGTAAAAAAGAGATTCGTGCTGCTCGAAACTTTTTCCCGCACTTTTTGAATGTGCGGCAAATAATACGGGGTTCCGGGGCTGCGATAAATAACATCGAAATCTGAAAGAGTGCGAAGATAGCGCGGACCTGTTATAGCGTTCGCGCCCCTCGGCAGCGCCAGCTTCTTATTTTGATCCAAAATCGTAATATCGCGCTCTCCTTGCCGCTTCAAATAAAAAAAGAGCGCCCGCCCTTCAACCCCAAACCCAATAATCGCTATGCGGCCTTGGTTTTTCATGTCTTGTAGAGAATAGCGCCATTCAGGCTGCCTGTAAAAGCGCTGTCTTCGATAGCAAATTTTCCGTTTACCATTACCCAGTCCATGCCAATAGGCGGAGCGTAGGGATTCAAATAATCGGCAGGCGAGGCGATGCGGCTAGGGTCAAATACCACTAGATCGGCTACAAAACCTTCCTCAATTTTCCCGCGCTTCTTCAAGCCTAAAAGGGCGGCGGGCAATTCCGCCATTTTATAAATAAGCTCCTCAAAAGGAAGAATTTTTGTTTTTCCGAATATCTCCAGCGCTTTGGGAAATGCCCCGAACGAACGGGGGTGCGGCAAATCGAATGGATCGCGGTTTTGAAAATCATAGCCTACTCCGTCCGAAGCCAAGAATGCATATTCTTTCCGTAGAACTTCTTCGAGATGTTCAGGCAAGACTGCTTCATTAAAAATGGAAACCTTAAGGTCGCTGTTTGCGAGAAGCGAAACCAGTACCTCTTCTGGCTCAAGGCCCGAAGTTTCGGCAATCTCCGCCACAGTTTTGCCAATCGATTCTCGGTCGTGTAGAGTAGCGGCAATCGTCATGCGTTCGTAGTGAAGCGTAAGGGATTTAAGATGCGAGAGAATTTCCTCCCGCATATCCTTTCTTTTCAGCATAAGCAAAATTTTTTCTTTTCCTCCTTCTACCATCCAGGAAGGCAACAACTGATAGAGTTGAGAACCTGTCCGCGTATAAGGAAACATATCGCACCAGAGCTGCACTCCCTCGTTTCGCGCGGATTCAATCATCGTAAGCACCTGCCCGGCAGATTCCCATGCCGAGCGCCCAATAAATTTGAAATGCGAAAAAATGGCAGGCGTTTTCGTTTCGCGCGCGAGGTCGATAAGTTCCGCCGCGGCAGGCAAAATATTTTTTCCCTCGTCTTTCAGATGATGCTTGGTAATGCCGCCTTTTTTGTTTACTGAACCGAAGAGAGCTAACAGCTCCTTTTTATCCGCCCCTTTTTCGTGCGAAGAGCCGAGAGAAGTGGAAAGCCCGAATGCTCCTTCGGCCATGGCCTTTTCCAATAACAGCTGCATCTGCTTCACTTCGTCGTCTGTTGCCTTCCGTGTATCCTCTCCCACTATGCCACGGCTAAGCGTGCCATGGCCTATGAGCGTGCCAAAATTTACTCCAAGCTTGTGCCGCCCCACTTCTTTAAAAAATTCTTTGAGCGTGCGCCAATTGAGGTTAATTTTAGAGACGTCCGTCCACTTTTGAATGCCGCCGATGTCTCCGCTCTTTACCAAGGGAGCCAAGGACGAGCCGCAATTGCCGCCGATAACGGTAGTAATCCCCTGCCGGAGCAAACTCTCCTGCGAAGGGGCGGAAAACAGCGTCCAGTGCGTATCGGAATGGTTTGTCAGGTCAATAAAGCCGGGAGCAACAATTTTGCCAGCGGCATCGATAATAACTTCTCCCTCTTGTGCAATAGCGCCCGAAAAATTGCCTACCTTTTTTATCTTTCCGCCCTCTACCAGGACATCCACGCGCTCCAGTTTTTTATCTCGGTACACCATCCCTCCTCGTATAAGAATTGATTCCGCCATGTAATTACTATAGCAAATTTGACATAAAAACAGAAAAACGGTTTACTGGTGGCAGTGGCAGGGAATGGAGGGAAAAAAGCAATTTGGAATCCTCGTCCTCGCAGATTCCAAATTGCTTTCTTCCGGAACTCCCACGAATTTCAAAAGGAGGGATTATTATGGACGTAGACGTACTAGTTAGTTTGGCCGCACTTGTTGCGGCAGGCGTCTTCTTCTATGTCATGATTCTTAAGACCAAGAGGTGGATTATCTAAATGCCCCACCTCCCCCAACCCGCGGCGCACCCACAAGTGCGCCGCTAAACACTTTCTGCCCCCTGCAGTGCTCTTGACACACAAAAAACCGTGCTTTTTTGGAATTATTTCCCCAAAAGTGTTACCACCATGCCTACTATCGCTGCGACTACCGAGAGCACCCAGGCGCGCATGGTTACTTTGTAGGCGGGCCAGCCTTTGGCCTCAAAATGATGGTGGAGGGGGGCTACCAAAAATATTTTTTTGCCGAAAAATCTTTTGGAGAGAAGCTGGAGCACTACAGACCCCGCATCAAGCACGAGCGGCAAGGCGATAATCGGCAACACCGCCACAGCGTCGGTAAGAAATGCGACGACGGTAAGTGAGGTCGTAAGCCCCATAATTCCCGTTTCCCCCATGTAAAAACGGGCGGGCGGGATATTGAACCACAAAAATGCCGCGATTGCCCCTGCCACCACGGCCGAGAACGCCGCGAGGTCGATTTGGTTTTGGAAGAACGCGATGCCTGAATAAGCGGCAAAAATGGAGGCCATCACTCCCCCCGCAAGGCCGTCGAGCCCGTCAATAACGCTACCTGAAAAAGTCGCAAGCATGACGAGCACGAAAAATAACGGGAACAAAAAGCCAAGCTCGATTTCGCCTATGAACGGAATGAACACGTGGCTCACCTCAAGTTTGATGTAAAACCACCAGGCCCCAACCAGCGCAATTAAAATTACAAGGGCCAAGCGGCGCGAAAACCGCATGCCTCCCGCAATGTAGTGCCCCTTTCCAATCACCTGCTTGATATCGTCCAAAAGCCCCACCAGAGCCGCGGCCACCAGGGTAAACAAAGGCAGCCAGGTCTGCGAGCGTGAAAGAAAATTTAGTTTTTCAGCTAAAGGGCCGTCGAATTCGGCAAATCCCCAGAAGAAAAGCGTGATAAGAAGCGGCACGAACCATATCAAAATCCCGCCCATCCGCGGAACTTTTGTTTCGCGGTCTTTGTGAAGTTCGTGGAAAATAGGCGTAGCTGCGCCATCGGGCGCGTGGGTACGCGCGTCTTTCCGCCATAACTTGTACTTATAAAGGTAATGAGTAAGAAGCGGGGTCAGCAAAACCCCGATAAAAAACGAGAGCGCCGAGAGGCCGAAAACTTTTAATACGTTTAGTACCATTGAATATATTTAAGCGCCGCTTCTTCAATCTTTTCCGCGTCTTCAAACCTCCCCTCCTCCGATGCGCCTAAAATTACGGCGAGCACGGGGCGCTCAAAGCCCGCATCGAATACGAATGCTAAGTTGCCGCCCGCTAATTTGGTAGCTCCTGTTTTGGCGCCGATAAGCTGGGGCAAAATTCCGAGCGCCTCATCGGTGTTTCGGGCCGTATATGTTTTTCCTTTTTCCGAAATTACTTGTATTCCCCCCTCGCGGGTAGCCGCCAAGAGATGCGGGTAGTTTTTAAGGATATAATCCAACAGCACCGCCACATCGAAGGCCGAGCCATCCGCCCCGGAAATCCTTTTAAAATTTATCGTTACATCAAGCCCGTGGGGGTTTAAAAATGAAGACGAAAGCATGCCGATGTCGCGCGCGCGCTCATTCATGAGCGCCACGAATTTTGAAACATTCGCCTTTCCGTTTCCCTCCAACGACGCGCCGATAAATTCTGCCGCCGCATACGCCGCATCATTCGATGATGCTACCAGCATAAAATCGACGAGATCGCTCTTTTCCAGCTTATCGCCCGCTTCAAGCCCCTCGCCTTCGTCTTGCCTGATGGCTTCCGGCGAGAGAGGAATGTAAACGCGGCCCGGTACGTGCTCCTCTACCAACACGGCCGTTAAAAGCTTGGTAAGGCTTGCCAAGGGACGCGGCTCCAAAGAATTTTTTTCGTACATCAGCTCGCCCGTGCGCATGTCAAGCACGTATACGTTTCTTGCTTCAAGCTGAATATCGTGAAAAGGGCCGGGAGCAGGCTCGCGCTCTTCTTGCGCCTCTGCTGTCCCGCCTTCGCCTAACGAGCGAAACGCGGGACGCTCCCGGGAGTCGGTAAGCGCCTTATATCCCGAACGCGAAGCAAGCGGAAAGAATCCGCTTGTTAAAGTGGTGTGAGGATTTACCGCGGCAACTACCGCAAAAAATATAAGCCCCAAAATAAGGTGATATGCCATTTTCATTCTTCCTTCTGTCCTTTTGCCTTTTGAAGCTCGTTTACCTCGCGCCGAAATTCTTCATACTGCGGAAGGTTCTCCAGCCGGTCGAGCCCGATAAATTGCAAAAAATCGAAAGACGGCTCATAAAAAAACGCGCGCGAATCCTTTGCATCGGCTTTCCTCTCTATTAAACCACGAATGAGCAAGCTGCGCAGCGTGAAGCTGGAATTTACTCCGCGGATATAGTCGATTTCGGCCCGAGAAATAGGCCCTTTGTACGCCACTACTGAAAGCGTTTCCAAAGCAGCCTTGGAGAGCCCCTCGCCCAGCTCCTCTTTGGTAAATTCTTGAACAGCGCCCGCCCCTTCGGGCGCAGTTGCGAGCATGTATTCGCCGTCTTTTTCGACAAGTCGAATCCCCCGCCCTTCCAAGCTTTCCCGCAGTGCCCCGAGAGCGGCCTCTATTTCTTCTTTTTCTGCTCGCAAAACAGCCTCAAGCCGCTTGAGGCTCACTGCCTCCCCCGCCACGAAAAGCACCGCTTCTATTTTTTGCTCCAGGTCCTTCATTTTAAAATTTTTCTCTTCGTTTGCCCGCCGCAGAATTTTTGCACTAACTCCGCAAGCTTATTTGTTGCTCGGCTTACTATTTCCTCGCTCATCGGCGCCAATCCGTCTATTACAAT
>CAYISH010000013.1:0-2720 GCA_964366035.1 uncultured Candidatus Saccharibacteria bacterium | reverse complement strand
AGGCGCGCCAAAGGCGCACCGAACCTGTATTAAATCAGATTTCCTGCTGTTTTTTAATCTCAATATTCCCGAATCGTTCGTCTTGGCGCACCAAGAGTGCGCCTTGTTTTACCAATTCTAACACTGCGAGAAAGCCTACAATAATATCGGCTTTTTCTCCCGAGCCCACTACTTCGTGGAATGCCGCCTGCATGCGCGACGAAAAACGCGCCAATAACTCAGACATTTTTTCTTCGATGGAAATTATTTTTTGAATTGTTCTCTCTGGCAGCTCGGCGATTTTGGGAAAGGCCGTGATTAGCGAAGAGAGAGCCGAGCGAAGGCTCTCGGCAGTAATCCCCTTTGGCCCAATAAATCCGAAATCGGAGCCTGTAAATGCCTCCCGCGAAAAAAGCGGACTCTTTTGCCACCCCGCCGCGATATTTCCCGAAAGATCGCGTATGCGTTTTAACAACTGGAGTCGCACTTCCAAATCGCCCATCTCTTCTTTTTCTTCTTCAGTAAGTTCGAGCGCGGGCAGAAGCGAGCGCGATTTTATGAGCATAAGGGTAGAGGCCACCACCAAAAATTCCGCCGCTTCTTCCTTGGGAAACTCTCCCAGGCGCTTAATGTGCGCCAGGTATTCATCGGCAATCGAGGCGAGTGACACCGCCGAAATAGAAAGCTTCCGCGCCTCGATAAGCTCCAGCAAAAGATGCAGAGGCCCTTCAAATTCGCCCACCTTAAACGTATGCGCCATTGCTTTTATTCACTCGCGACATTAACTTGGGTGTCCGACACCCAAGTTAATGTTTCTTTTTTTAATCTCGATGCCGAGTTCTTCCAAATCACTCGCAGGAACTTCGGAGGGCGTATTCATCATAGGGTCGCGGGCGGCCCCGGTTTTGGGGAACGCAATCACTTCGGCAATGCTCGTCTCGCCAGCCAAAATCATGGTGAGGCGGTCAAGGCCGGGCGCAATGCCCGCGTGAGGCGGGGCGCCATAAGCGTAAGCTTCGATAATATGCCCGAATCTCTCTTCCGTCTCCTCGGCCGTAAGCCCAATAATTTCAAACACTTTCCGCTGTACGACAGGATTCGAAATGCGAACGCCGCCCGAGGCGAGCTCACAGCCGTTACACACCAAATCGTATTGTTGAGCGCGAATATTGCCTAGGTTTTCTCCCCGTAAAAGACTCGCCACGTGTTCGGCTTTCGGCGCGGAGAAAGGATTGTGCGCAAAAGTAAAACTTTTTTCATTTTCGTCCCACTCCAAAAGCGGAAAATCCACCACCCAGGCAAACGCAAGCGTATCCGGGTCTTTCGGCTCTGGGCGAAGGTCAAACTTGTCGGCGCCGAATTTGGCCATTGCTTCCTCATGGGTGTATACCGGAAAAGGATTCGCCAACACTTTTTTCCCGCAGCCTTCCACCACGTCAATCATCATCTCTTCTGCAACTCGGCGCACTTCCTCTTCCGTAACAAACGACATTTCCATGTCGATTTGGGTGTGCTCGTACTGCCGGTCGCCCCGAAGATCTTCGTCTCGAAGGCACCGCGCGATCTGGTAATATCGCTCAAACCCCGCAATCATTAGTAGTTGTTTATATTGCTGGGGAGACTGGGGAAGGGCGAAAAACTTTCCTGGGTATTTGCGGGAAGGCACCAGAAAATCCCGCGCTCCTTCAGGCGAGGTTTTGGTAAGAAGCGGCGTCTCTATTTCCACAAAGCCCTTGTTGTTTAAAAACTCGCGCGCAAGCGTCGTCGCCTTATGGCGTAACAGAATATTTTTCTGCATCCTGGCGCGGCGCAGATCGAGATAGCGATACTTGAGCCGCATTTCTTCCTCTATTCCCCGGCCGTCCGAGTCGAGCGGAATCGGCGGCGTTTTCGCCTCCGAAATTATTTCGATCGCGCTTACTTTTACTTCCACGTTTCCCGCAGGCTCTTTCGGATTTTTCATCTCGGCCGGGCGCTCCGCCACCGTTCCCGAAATCTTCACCACCCACTCGGGCCGCAGTTTCTCCGCAAGCTCGTGTAGTACCGCATCTTTCGGCGTTACCACAAGTTGCATCTTCCCCGACCGATCGCGCAAATCAAAAAAAATCAGCTTCCCGTGATCCCGCCGCACATCAATCCAGCCGTAGAGCTCCACCTCCTGCCCCACCCGCCCTGGCGCTTCGTTCAGGTTTAATTTCATGAATTTATAGATTTAGTATAGCGTGGAAACAGCCAAAGAGCCAAAGCGGGAGGTAAGTATTTCTGGAGCCCGCCAACGAACGCTTTTCACGCATTGTCCCCCGCCGAAGCCTCAAAGTCGCCGCCATCGTAAAAGCGGAGATACGGAAGTATTATATATAGTTTATAGTTTGCAGTTTATAGTCAATTTCCCTCGAGATCGATGTCGGCATCGTCAAGGATTGAACGATTTATTCTGTCCAAAATTGCTTGTTGAAGGATTTTATTTTTTACCTCTTCAGGTTTCAGATTAACATCTGGAAGATCTTTTAATGCTACCCATTTGATTATGTATTCACCCTTATATTTAGTCCCAGCCTGAAATTCCGGCCCTTGTCCCGTACCAATTTGTCCGTCAACAATATTGCACAGATAAAAAAACTCTTGCTGACCCTCTATCTCTGGTTTATCGCCAAGTCTTTGTAAAAAAAGTTTCTCTAGTTCTATCTTAACCCCTAATTCCTCAAGGCATTCTCTTTTAATGGCTTGTTCGTGAGTTTCGC
>CAYISH010000012.1:0-17050 GCA_964366035.1 uncultured Candidatus Saccharibacteria bacterium | reverse complement strand
CGAGCGTTCCGCCGGAGCCCCGCACCAGAGCAAGCTCGGTGCGGGATAAACTCCGTGGAGGCGGTCAGTTCCGTTCTCCGCCAGAGGCGGAAAAAAATGTTCGAGCAGAGTTGTATAATTCCACCAATACAAGAATTCTCGCATGCATGCGAGAATTCTTGTATTGCGAAAAGCTCGGGCGCGGCGGAAACTTGTCGTGAGCTTGTCGAACGATTCCCCTCACACCCCTTTCACCCGTCCGTAGCTTTTTATCAATTTATCTACTTTATACTCCGCAACCCGCGCCGCCTTTTGTCTGCGGCAAAAGATTGGGTATTTTTGCTAACTCGGCCTGCACATTTTTTGACCACGGGCTGATTGCGGAATAATTGAAACCCATGACTTCTTTGGGGTCGACCTTCTCCCAATCAACATTTTTCACCGCTTTGAAGTAAAGCGCAGTCTGGATGTAGTTATGCGGGAACCAGAATGAGTTAAAGGCAAGAGCTTCTCGATATAATTCATCTTCAGTCAGTCCTTGTGAGGCGCCGAGCTCCAAGAGCCCGAGGAGGGCTGATCCATGATTGCAGTCTTGAAAGAAAGTCGAGTTGTTGCAGCAAGGACGGTAGGTATTTTGGGCGATCATTGTGACCAATGCTTCCTGCTCTGGTGTTAACTCAACAATTTTAAGTTTATTGAAATACGCTCCACCGTTTTCTTCTTTGCCTAAATTCCAGCCACCGGTAGAAGCAAAGTTAAAAAGTGATTTGCCATTAACCGGACTTGTTTTATTGCTCCCCATGTAATTCGCAAGACCAACTGGCCACAGGAGGTTTACATAATAGTTAGCATTCGTTCTGGTAAGGAGAATTGGCGCATCGGATGGTGTATCAAGAACATCTTTAAATTCTCTAGGCAAGTCGCCGCGCTCTTTATAGATAGCTTCAAATCTTGTCCGGTCAATGACACCATTCTTTACCAGCTTAACCACGCTATCGCTCAATCGAATTTTACTTTGAAATCCTTTTTCCGGGAGAACCTTTGCCGTTACTTCGTCGAAGAGCTTATTTCCGGCGTCAGAGGAAACAAGGTTATTCAGCTTATTATCACCGGAATTTAGTATCTTATTATTTTCAACAAACTTTGCAATAACTGGCTCGGTCTTCATCATATTCCAGCCAACAAAGATTAGCACAGTGACTGTGGCGAGTAATGCAATAAGCCACGGCCTGTCTGTTTCTTTAAAAGAATAATCTTGCGGAACTGGGCAGGTAGCGTCTCCACATTCTAATTTTGCAAGGTCTTTTTTCATGAGCCATAGCGGTAACGCCATAAGTCCGAACGATAACGCTTTGAGTTCAAGGCCTCCAAACGGGAAAGCCGCAAGTCCTCCGACGATACCAATTGCCGAAAGGATTGTTGACCCGCATACAGGACATGCCGAAGCGGCGATGCCGACTAATGACCCAATCCCTGTTCCGCTTTGTGTTTTGATTTTAGGAGGCCCGAACTTTCTCCAGCGATAGACAAGAAGCGCAATATTCACGCCAAAGAGAACAATCGTGCCTAGTGTGAGGATTACATACGGCCAAAAGTAAAGCGGAGTATCATATGTATTGGTGATTAGGTTGGTAATCGACGAATCAAGACGGAGCACCCAGTAGAGCACAAGGAAAAACGCCAACGACGAGGCGATGCCTATCAAGCCGTAAAAAAGTTTAGTGTTAAATTTTCTGTCTTCTTCATTGGGTAGATCGCCGTCTTTTGCAGTATCCTCCGGCGGCGTTCCGTGAGCTATTATCTCGATATTGCAACTCTGGTGTTCTTTACACCACCTTTGGCATTTCTCCGCCCATTCTTTCTCGGCATACTTAAAACCGCACTCCTCGCATTGATACAATTCTTTATCTTGTTGTTGAATTGTTTTAACCATAGGATGTTGATTACTCATACCGAATTTCGATTTTATCTTTATCCTTCACGAGGTAATTTTGGAATTCGGCGCTAGGTTGTCCGTTTACGAACATTTTTACTGTTCCCTCCGTCCCATCGCAGGATTCAAGGATACAATTTTCGTCAAACTTCTTTCCCCATATCGCGAAGAAGTTTGCCAAAAGCACATCATCTTTATTGACGGGTCCTTTCATGACTTCCCAGTGGAGCGTTCCGGAATCGTCATGCGTATGCATATTTGTCATCATCATCACTGGGTCATAGAGCGGGTAGCCTGCGTATTGCATGCCAATACCGATGTTTGCGGGAATTGTGGTTGCCTCGCCCTTGATAATGATTTTTAATTCTGGGTGCCAATGAATTCCTTTGCGGGATATGATCTCGCTTTCTGGGACGCTGGCGCGACTTCCAGAGTACCAGATAAGCGCGCCGATCCCGCCGAGAATCAACGTGCCAGCGAATATTTGCGAGACGCGCTTCATAGAATGTTTTCCTCCGGCCCGTTGCATCCGTTCTTCTTTTTTATTAAGTTGTTGCGATTGATTTTCTTGCATGGTTCGACAAACTCACCATAAATGGTTATTAATGTTTATGTTCTTCGTCTCCACCGCAGCCGTCCGATAGGTTCCATAATTCTGTAAGCTGTTCGCCGGTGAAGCCATGATTTTTGATAAGATATTTACCCAAACCGCCGTAGACATACCATCGCCAGCACTTGCAACAGCATGGTCCCTTTTCGCTTGAGTTAAGCATGGCGTAGTCGTATGCGGCTTGCTCTTCCAGTGAAAGCGCGGTGTCGTAATACGAGATGAGCCGTTTTGCGAGTCCGGTTTCGATGTCATAAGGGTCATCTGGAATTTCTGCAATATTTTGATCGGGAATGGATTTAAATTTTTGAAGCCCTTCGACTTGTTCACTGTAACGATGAATGCTCATCGGACTGCAACACGAACCCTTGAGCCGCGCATCATCTGACATGGCAAGTATTGATTCTTTGAACACAGCAGAGCAGGACGAGTTGCCACTTTGGGACAAGTCCTCGAATCTTGCGGCCAGCGCTTCGTTCACATGACCGATATTTGTTTGCATTTCTTGTTCTTTCGAACCACCGAGAAAAACTGCTCCACCGACAAGTAGTAAAATAATAACAAGCGCGAATATAGTTTGTTTGTTCATAGTTTTTAAGAAGGTTTACAAATAAGCGGTGTAGCTATTTTCTTGCTGATGAGCATGAGAGAGACGAGAAGGAGTACAACGCTTAATATCCCAAATTCTCCGCCCCGAAGCGGCAGAATGGCGAGCGCGCTTGCGGCGCCGAGAGACGAGAGCGTTGTGCTTAAGATGAACGAACCGCAGGCGGCACAACCGATACCAAGCACGCCCGATGCGATGCCGCCAAATCCCGCCGCCACGTCTTGCCGCGCCAGACTGCTTCTTGTTCGTTTCAAGAAGTAAGCAACCATCGCAATGTTACTGCCAAAGAGCACGGCAATGGCAATGGTATATCCGGATGAGAGCAGACTAAAATTTGTGCGGATACCGCCAAGCAAGCTCATTGTGATTTTGAGCTTCATCGCGAGCGGCGCGTTTGAAGTGCTAAACACTTCGCCAATGAGGCCGAAGTTCGGAAGCCAGACCGCAAAGAGAAATGCGGCAACCGCGAGCGCACTCGCGAGCGCGATATACGAAGTGTTGGCAAACACTTCACCGAACGCCATTTGTAGATTTTTGAGGTTTCCATTCATAACTATTTTTCTTGAAGCGCAAGCTCAATAAGTTGCTTAACCACCTCATATGGTTGAGCGCCGGAGAGCGGATATTTTTTACCGCCTGATGTTACGACAATACTCCACGGAGTGCCGTCGCCCCCAGTTGCAGTCGCATTGTCGAGGTCGTCTTGAATGTGCTTGTCGTACTTGCCGCTCGTTAGACAAGAATTAAATTTGCTTACATCAAGACCAATTTCTCCGGCAATCTGTGGAAGCACCTTTTGTATGTCTGTTTGATTATTTGAGGGAGTAAGCTCGAAGAAACGATCGGTAAATTTCCAAAACGCATCGCTTCCGCCAAACTCGCCTGCGCATTCGCTTGCAACGGCTTCTGTTCTCGCTTTTGAGTGAATCGAATCAAGCGGAAAGTGGCGATATACCCACGCGACTCGTCCGTCTTTGCCGTACTCATCCATTGCCTGTTGCATTGTGGAGTGAAATCGTTTGCAAAATGGGCATTCCATATCCGAATACTCAACGATTTTCACCGGAGCGTTCGGATTGCCGCGAATGTGGTCTGTGCTTGTGATAGAAGCTAACTTTTCAAGCCCACCCGTATTTTCTGCAACGGCTTGAGGTTGCGGCGCGGTAGCAACACTATCCCTTCGTGCGCTCCAATATATCGCTCCCGCAATGAGCGCGCCCGCAATAACAATTGCCATTGGCACGGCGAGATTATTTTTCATTGTGGAGCTTGTATTGTTTTCTTTTTGAGTATCGTCGTGTTCCATAAGTTTAAATTTGGCTAGTAAGAAATAATAAAAAGCTAGCGATGTGATTCGCGCCTTAATCATACATAACTAAAAGCGCGAACCTTCGCTAGACGATAGCCGGATTGTAGATTTGCGGCTGAATTATGCCGCGCGCCAAAGCTCGCTTTATGGGGTCAATAATTTCAAGTATCGAAAACTTTTTTGATTTGAATCTTTGAGCAACTTCCGGCGCGCGCTGCCAGATAGTTTTGTATGTGTCTAAAGCGACAATCAACAGAAATAACAACAAAAGTGGGTCAAGGGTTCTTTGCGGGACGACATTCAAGAAATTTTGCCATGCGGAGATATGGTTTTGGGCATTAGTGCTGCACAAGATGGTCTCGCTTCCGTAAGGCACGCAATCATTCATGGCGCTATCCAGGTTCGTTGCCGTCGCAGTCCATACACAAAAAACGGCTACGGCAATAAAGGAGAATAGTGCGACTACGGCAAAATTTCTTGAATAAAAGGTAGACATCGTAGCTTCATGATAGCGCTTTTCGCAAAGTCAGGCAACGCGAGCCTGCCTGTCGGCAGACAGGGGCGCGGCGGGGCGCCCGCCTGCCGGACGGGCAGGGAGCTATTGGTTTCGCCCAGAAATTCTTGCTAGAATAGGTTCGAGCAGAGTTGTATAATTCCACCAAAATAATGATTGACTCGCCTTCACTGATACAGCTCCTTACTACCTACCATATTCCTGCGGTGCTTGCGGGAACATTTTTCTTCGGGGAAAGCGTGGTGATTACTTCAGCCTATCTGGCAATCCAGCTTGGCTGGCCGATTGCAGAAGTATTTTTAGCAGCGTTCGCCGGTACCGTGATATCAGATACGTTTTGGTTTTTTCTCGGAAGCTTTCTCCAAAAGCGCTTCTCTAAATCAGAAAAGTTCCAACACAAGCGCGAGAAAGCGGGAGAATTTTTTTCGCGCCTGGCGGGTACGCGCCCTTTTTTGGTTCTTCTTTACATAAAATTCCTCTACGGCAGCCGCATCGCCATGATCCTCTATCTCGCCACCCGCAAAGTTTCCCTTTCCACCTTCACGCTTTTTAATTCGCTTGGCGCCCTTATCTGGCTTTTGGTGATCATCCCTATCGGCGTATTTGCCGCAAAAGGAACACCGGGCGCGCTTTCCGCGTTCGACGTACTCAAAATAGGCGCCTTAGTGCTTCTGGCAAGCTGGATTGCATTTCACTTTATCAGCGCATGGCTTACCAAGAAAATCGGCAAAAACGGATAGCCGCAGTGGTAGCGGCATACAACGAAGCGCCCCGCATCGGCGAGGTGCTTTCGGTGCTCGTCTCATACCCGGAATTTTCAGAAATTATCGTGGTCGACGACGGATCGTCCGACGGCACGGCCCAAGCTGTAGCATCTTTCCCAGTCCGCCTCATCTCGCTTCCTCACAACAAGGGTAAGGGTGCCGCCATGGACAAGGGCGTAGAAGCTACCAGCGCGGAAATTATTTTTTTCTGCGATGCCGATGTAAAGGGCCTGTCCCATGAGGTAATCCGCGACACCATTTCTCCCGTGCGTGAGGGCGAGTCAGCCATGGTAATCGCCATGCGGAACCGAAAAATTTATTTTTTGAGCTTCGTGCTCGCCATCATTCCTCTTTTGGGCGGCGAACGCGCTATCCGGCGCGAGTTGTGGGAAAAAGTTCCAGCACGCTACAAACACCGCTTTATGATTGAAGCCGCTTTGAACTTTTACGCCCGCTATTACCACGGGGGTTTTAGCTACAAAGTATTCCGCGGCCTTTCGCAGACGGTAAAAGAAAAGAAATACGGATTTTGGAAGGGATTTGAAGGGCGAGTGAAAATGTTCTACGAAGTAATCCACTCCCAAATACTTTTGGAGTTACAGGATGCGCCTCCCACCATACAAAGCGGGCGCATTGCGCTTGCCGCCACGCTGAGCGGGGTAGCAGGAGCGCTTTTCGGCATAGCCCTTCTTGCGGCCTCGCGGGTGGGAGCTTTCGTGTTCGTAGAACAAGTATTCGCAAGCGAGCTACAAAAAGATCCCGATGCTCCCTTCGTCCATTTTCTTTTATACGTCGCGGGCGGAGCGAGTAAGGACCTCCTCGTAGGCGCGGGAATAGTAATTATCGCAGCCAATCTTTTGGTAGTGGCGCTGGGCGCAAAAAATATCCGCCATCTTTTCCACCGGACGCTTGCCAAGAGGCTCCGCTAAAAACCTACACTACCGCCGCTTCGATGTGCTTCAAGAGAGATTTTTTCTTGGAGCCCAGTTCAACCGCGAGCTGGCCGCCTTTTACGTCCACCGTTACGCTATCGCCCGATTTGATAGAACCGCTTACGATTTTCTCGGCCAAGAGGTTTAAAACTTTCGATTCGATATAGCGTTTTAATGGGCGGGCGCCGTAATGCGGTTCGTATCCTTCGCGCGCGATATGCGCTTTGGCCGCCTCGGAAACCTTAAGCACAATCTTTTTGTCCGACAAGCGCGAGAAAACGAGGGAGAGCTGGATGTCCACAATCATTTTCAGATTTTCCCGCGAGAGCGTGTTGAATATGATAATCTCGTCAAGCCGGTTCAAAAACTCGGGGCGAAAACGGCGCTCAAGCGCTTTCCTAATTTTATCCTTCAAGTCTTCCTCCCGTTTTTCTTTTTCATTTTCGCCCTCGCCCATATCGAATCCGATCCGCTCCATTTGCTGCACGAATTCTGAACCCACGTTCGAAGTCATGATGACAACCGTGTTTTTGAAGTTTACGTGCCGTCCTTTGGCGTCGGTGAGGCGCCCGTTGTCCAAAATTTGCAACATGATGTTGAATACCTCCGGATCCGCTTTTTCTATCTCGTCGAACAACACCACGGAATGCGGGCGGTGGCGGATAAGCTCGGTAAGCTGCCCGCCTTCTTCAAACCCTACGTAGCCGGGCGGCGAGCCGATAAATTTGGAAACGGTGTGGCGTTCCATATACTCGGACATGTCGATGCGGATAAGCGACCGCTCGTCGTTGAACATAAATTCCGCAAGCGCCCGGGCAAGTTCGGTTTTACCCACTCCCGTAGGGCCCAAAAACATAAACGATCCCACTGGGCGCGATTCGTCGCCAATGCCCGCGCGTGATCTTCGTACGGCGTTCGCGATAAGGGAGATAGCCTCGTTCTGCCCCACCACGCGCTTTTTGAGTTCTGTCTCCATGCGTAAAAGCTTTTCAGCTTCCTGCTCCATCATCCGCATCACCGGAATACCTGTCCAGCGCGACACCACCGCCGCAATATCCTCGCCGGTGATTTCTTCTTTCAAAATGCGCCGCGACTGTTGCAGTTTTTTAAGCCGTGTTTCCTCCGATTGCAATTTTTTCTCGGTTTCGGGAATCCGGCCGTAACGTATTTCAGCTACCTGCGTCAGCTCTCCTTTCCGCTCAGCGCCCTCGGCTTCTAACCTAAGCGTTTCCAAATCCTTCCGAAGCTGGCGGATATTCGTAATCGTTTCCTTTTCATTTTTCCACTTCAATTCCAGCCCAAAACTTGTTTCCTTAAGCTCTTCTATCTCCTGCTGGATTTTTTTGGTTTTTGCTTTCGCTTTTTGGCCCACCTCTTTTTTGAGGGCTTCTTTTTCGATTTCCCGCCCGCGGATTTGGTTATGCGTCGCTTCCAATTCCTCCGGCATGCTGTCGAGCTCCAAGCGCAAAGCCGAAGCCGCCTCGTCCATCAGATCCACCGCCTTGTCTGGCAAAAATCGTTCGGTAAGGTAACGAGCCGAAAGATTCACTGCCGCTTGGAGCGCTTCATCGGTAATGCGCACGCCGTGGTGAAGTTCGTATTTTTCTTTAAGCCCTCGCAAAATGTTTACCGCCGTTTCCAAAGAAGGCTCTTCCACGTACACCGGCTGGAACCTTCGCGCAAGCGCCGGATCGCGCTCGATATATTTTTGATACTCCTTAAGCGTGGTCGCACCAATGGCGTGAAGTTCTCCGCGCGCAAGGGCAGGCTTTAACATATTGGAAGCATCGATCGCTCCTTCCGCCGCACCCGCGCCTACAATGGTATGCAGCTCGTCGATAAAAATGATGATCTTGCCCGCCGCCCGCTCGATTTCGCGTATCACGGCCTTCAAGCGCTCTTCAAATTCTCCGCGATACTTAGTGCCCGCCACCAAGGCGCCCAAGTCGAGCGAAATTAGTTCCTTGTCTTTCAAAATTTCAGGCACTTCTCCTGCGGCGATTTTTTGGGCAAGCCCTTCCACAATGGCGGTCTTCCCCACTCCCGCTTCTCCAATCAAGACCGGATTGTTCTTCGTACGCCGCGAGAGCACCTGCATGATGCGGCGAATTTCGTCTTCTCGTCCAATAACCGGGTCGAGCTTATCGTTTCTCGCAAGGCGCGTAAGATTCCGGGCGTAGCGCTCAAGCACTTGCAATTTTACTTCGGGTTCTATATCGGTAACTTTTTCGCGGCCCCGAAGCTCCGAGAGAAGCCGCAGCGCGACTTCTTTATCGACGTTAAATTTGCCCAACAAGTTTCTCGCTTTGGAGTTTACTTCCAAAATTCCCAAGAACAAGTGTTCGATGGAAATAAATTCATCTTTCAAATTCATAGCCGCGCGGTGAGCTTCCTCCAACACCCGCCCCAACTCCGGCGTGAGATAAATCTGCGGCGAGGGCGTCATTACACCCGCCTGTCGCGTGCCGTCGAGCGCATCTAAAATGGAATCCGTAAGATACGCGATATCCACCTCCGCTTTGTCCAAAAGCGAAATTACTACGCCCTCATCCTGCAACGCCAAAGAAGCCAGAAGGTGCATGGGCTCTATCTGGTTCTGACCGCGCTCGATTGCAAGCTCGTGGGCGCGGCGGATGGCATCTTGAGCTTTGGCAGTGAAATTGTGGAATGGGGGCATAAATAGGTTTTGAGTTATAGTTAAAATTACTTTCGCTCTCCCAATATTACGGGCAGAGTAAGTTCTTTCCCTGCGCGGAGTACTCTTACCTGTATTGTATCACCAATGCGTTTTCGCGAGATGAGATCCCCGGGAGTATTGTCTTGGGTGATCTTTACGCCGTCTATCGACAAAATGATGTCGCCTTCTTTCAAGCCAGCACCTTCAGCAGGAGAACCCGCCAGCACCGCGTTCTCGCCTCCCAAAGAACGCAGGAGCGCTCCGTAGTCCACCGGAAGTTTCTGGGATTCTTGAATGGCAGGATTGATAATTACATAACGAATACCTATGTAGGGGTATAAAATCCGTCCCGAGGCTTTTACGTCGTTTATGGCTTTCTTTACCGCGTTAATCGGCAGCGCAAATCCGATATTTTCCGCGCCCGCAGCCGTAGCAGTGTTGATGCCAATAGCCCGCCCATTGAGGCCCAAAAGAGGCCCGCCCGAGTTGCCGGGATTAATGGCGGCATCGGTTTGAATAACCTGCGAAAGCCGCTCGGGCCCTCCCGCAACGCCCGAAGCAAGAATAGTCCGGGAAAGGCCGGAGATTACGCCCACCGAAACCGTATTCTGAAATTCGCCCAAAGCATTGCCGATTGCTATTGCCGTTTGTCCTACTTTCAAGGTATCAGAATCGCCAAGCGCAATATAGGTAAAGCCGGTACCTTCAACTTTCAAAATAGCGATATCCTGCACCGGGTCCAGCGCCAGCACTTTCGCGGGAAGGCGTTTGCCCGCGTTGGTGATCACCGTATATTCGGCGGTGCGGTCTTCCACCACATGTTTATTCGTTACTATAAAACCGTCCGCGGAAACAAAAAACCCGGAGGCTGCCGACACTTCGCGCTTTTGGACGCCTTTCTGCCGGTATTGAGGCACAAGAAAGTCCGGAGGCAAAAATTGCTGGAAAAAGTCGTCCCCCTCGAAAGGATTAATGAAATATTGCTCGACCACTGGCACGTCTTTGGCAGCCACTACGCTCACCACGGCGGGAGTAGCATTTTGGACGAGTTTTATTACAAAAGACTCTTCTGTCTGCGGGGGGTTTTCAATGACTGGCGCAGCTCCACCGGTGGATTTTTCAATCACTCTCGAAATGGTCTGCGTGATCGGCTGCGGAACCCCAGAAGTTAAAGAAACCATGACAATTCCCGTAACTACCGAGGTAACTATACTTGCAAGAAGCACCAAGAGCACAACTTGAGTTTTGGTAAGGTGTTCCATGGGGGTGACTTAATGATAGCAAAAATTAGCAGACGGTCAAGGAGAGTGCTAACCAAGATTACTAAGGGTTGTTCGCGAGAAATTCCGCTAGTCCTGCCCCCGCCTCCCGCCGCACAACCTCATCTATGTATGACGCTAGAAACATAAATTGTTTTCGCTCGGCGGTAGTTTGTCCTTCGGTAAGGCCCACGAAAAGTCCCGCTATCTTCCCTTCTTTCGCTTCCAAAAAGAGTCCTCCCGACGAGCCGTGCTGCGCCGAAACTTCTCCTTTTAAGTATGCTCCTTCCGGATCGGAAAGATCATCGTCGGCGCTTACCATATCCTCTACCACTCCCAAAGAAAAAAGAATAGTCGTATTGGTAAGAATAGCTTGGGATTTCAGAAACTCCGTAGGATAGCCTAAAGAGTAAAGCGTTTCTCCTTCCTTTACTTGGTAAGCAGGATCAAGCGTAAAATGCGCAAATTCTGAAGGCAGGGCGCTTCCGTCCACCAGCGAAGTGATTTTTAAGATTGCGATGTCGTTCCTGGAAATTTGGGTACTGCTGATTTTTTCGGATTGGTCTGGCAAAAACGCTATTCGGGCCCGGGCGAAATGGAGCGCCGGCGAGCCGCGCCGCAGCACGCATTCTATTCCTTCTTTCTCTTTTCCAAAATGTTCGGCAATATGCGCATTGGTGAGCACATACCCCGCCGGGTGTATTATGGCGCCCGATCCTAAAATATAAACGTTCTTTACTTCGTCGTCGCAGAAAATATTCATAAGGGCGCTTTCTGCCGTTCGATATATCTCCTCGCTCTTAATAGACGGCTGGCTGGAAGGCGGAGGAGGAGGCTTAGAAATGGAAGCGATGCTTTTTTGAAGCGACGCTACTTCTTCGGAAAGTTTTCTTAACTCCTCGCGCCTCTCTGCTTCTACTTTCTTCCTCACACTTTCGTCCTCTCTTTTTACTTCCTCTTTTTTAACCTCCGGAGCTGGCCCAAAAACTTCCGCGACGCGTTCTTGGCGTTCATCTTGAAGGCGGATGGTCTGGCGTTCTTCCTGCCGCTCGTACAAAGTATTTTTTGCAAAATACACATCCCGCGCGGTAAAAAGCGAAAACAGAAGAATAAAAGCAATGATAAGCGCAGGCATATTACTCTACGCTTGCAACGCTTTTGACCCCTTCAACTTTGGATTTCAAGAGCTCTTCAATGCCCGCCTTGAGCGTAAGTTGGGAGAGAGGACAGCCCTTGCACGTTCCCTGAAGGCGCACGCTTACGATGCCGTCTTTAAAACCCACGTAATCCAAACTGCCGAGGTGCACGGCGAGCATCGGTTTTACCTGATTCTCCAAAACATTTACAATTTCTTTTTCTTTTGCGGTCATAATATCTTACTTGGGTGTCTTAACTTGGGTGTCGGACACCCAAGTTAAATCCTGAACTTCTCCAGCACAGCATTTACGTAATGCCAATTTATATTCTTGAAAAACGCTTCGATATACGCCTTGCGGCCCGTAGCGTAGTCGATAAAGTAGGCGTGCTCGTATACGTCCATAATCAGTACTGCCACCATATTCCACACCCCTCCTTGGTTATGCGAATCGCAGACGATATTTTTAAGCTTTTTTTCTTCGAGGTCATAACCAAGCACCACCCACCCGCGGGCGCATAGTCCCAGCGCTTTGAATTCAGCCGCCCAATTTTCGTACGAGCTGAAATCGCGCGAAATCATCTCGGCAATTCTTCCTGGTGGTGCCGCCCCGCCTCCGCCAGCTGGCGGAGGGGCCATATTGTCAAAATACCCCTCGTGAAGCCGCACCCCGTTTAACGCGAATGTCTCTTCCATTTTTAATTCGCGCAAATCGGAAAACGTCGCGTTGGCAGAAGCAATATCAACATTTTTCAGTTTCTCCTCAATCTCGCCGATTTTTTTGACGTAGCCCGCGTAAAGCACATCGTGGTGCTCTTTAAGTTGTTTCTCCGAAAGCCCATCTAGTTCAGTATATTTAAGTGGTTTTATTTCTTTCATAAACTATTGGTTAATTTGATAAAAATTAATGGCCCCCTGTAATAGACACGGCAATTGAATAAATCCATAGCCACGGCCACATAAGAGACGGGCGAAGTAGCCGAGAGGCTTCTAACCCGTTAAACTTCAGAAAAATCCCAGTGAGTATCACCCCGCCTGCATATAAAGCTAGTAAAACGAACAAAAATTTGATGACCTTCATTTGATATTTTTGATGTTAAGGATAAATTTGATTTCCATCTTCGTCGTAGAGCAATATCGCCCGGGTGGGGCACGATTGGGCCGCGAGCAAAATGGTTTCGTCGTCGGCCCCTTTATCATTAACTACATAAGCCTTGTTTCCGTCATCCAGCGCAAATACGCCGGGCGCAATGGCCACACATGAAGCCGCGCCAATGCATAAATCGCGGTCAACAACTATTTTGGCAATTTTAGGAGTTATATTCGTGTTTTCCGTTTTTTGTCCTTCCATGTTATCCGTAGTATTTTTCCGTATAGAATCTAATGAGAGATTCTATATCCGTTTTTATTTCCTCCGAAGCGCCCACGCCCACTTTCAGCTTTTGCTGCACTTCTTCAAGCGTACGCGCCCCCTCCAAGACTGCTTCCTCAATATCCTTGTCGGTAATATTAAGCGCTGGATCAACCACGCGCGCTCCTTCAATCACTATTCTATTATTTTGTCCGGTCTTTCGGAAGTAGTCATTGGCGGTTTTTTGGAATGCTTTATCGGCAAGCACCGAGCAATGTATTTTGCGGTTTGGAAGCCCTCCAAGCCGCGCCATCACGTCCTGTGGGCGCACTCTGAAAGCCGCTTCAATACTCATGCCGCCTTCTTCCGAAAGCATCACCGAATACATGCTCGTAGCCGCAATTGCCGAAGCGCAACCAAACGTTTTCCATTTTAGTTCCTTTATCCGTTCTCCTTCTTTATCGACTTTCATCCACATCTCCATCATATCTCCGCAGGCCGGGCTCCCCACCATGCCATGCGCGTCGTATTCGTTTTCATCTTGGGGCCGTTCCCACAATAAATTTCTCGGGTGGAAAAAATGGTCTTTTACAATATCCGTGTAATACCACTTCTCGCCCGTGTACTGGTTAATAACGTCTATTTCCTCGCGTTTTGTTTCTTCGGCCATATTATTTATAGCTTTTCGACTTTGCTTTTACTTTTAATCCTTCTCCCGCAAACGCTTCCGGGTGCGACATGCTTTTCGCGTTCATATCCACTTGTATGGATGAAACCCGGCGGAACCACTCTACCGTCTTGGGCAAATGTTCCATTACATAATCGATTTCTTCCTTCGTGGTGCCTCTCCCTAGAGTAAAACGCATGGAACTATGGGCGAATTCGTAGGGTTTGCCGAGCGCCAAAATCACGTGCGACGGGTCCAGAGATTCCGACGTACAAGCCGAACCCGTAGAAAATGAAACCCCTTTCGCGTCGAGGTAGAGCACTAAGGCCTCGCCTTCAATATCTAATATGGAAACGTTTACATTATTAGGAAGCCTCTTTTCCGAATGGCCGTTTAGGGCCGTTTTTGGAATTTCCCTCATGATCCGCGAAATAAAATAATCACGTAGTTTTGTCAGCCGCTCTGATTCCGCCTCCCGCTCTTCCTGCGCAAGTTCAAACGCGCGGGCGAGCCCGACAATTGCTGCAACATTTTCAGTGCCGGAACGCATGCGCATCTCCTGTCCACCGCCTACGATAAGAGGCTTCAACTTAATCCCCATTTTTTTGTACAAAAATCCGATCCCCTTAGGCCCGTACATTTTCGAGCCGTTGACGCTCATCAGATCAATGCCGAGTCCGCCAGCTGGCAGATTTACCTCCATGTCCAAATATCCCGCAGCTTGGCAGGCGTCAGTATGAAAATACGGGTAGGCGGTTTTTTGTCCTGCGCGAAATTCTTGGATAATTTTTGCAATCTCGCGAATGGGCTGAATAGTGCCAATCTCATTATTCGCGTACATTATCGTAACCAATACCGTCTCGGGCCTAAGCGCTTTCTTCACGTCTTCGGGATTTACTATTCCCTCTTCACCAACATCAAGATAGGTTACCTCTGCACCTTCCTTTTCAAGCTCCTTCAAGGGATGCAGTACGGCATGGTGCTCAAAGGTAGTACTAACAACATGCAGCTTCCTGTCCTTCGAAGCTTTAGCGAAGTAGGATACCACACCAAAAATCGCAAGATTGTCTGCCTCTGTTCCGCCTGAAGTAAAAATAATTTCATCCGCTTTCGCCCCAATAAGGCGCCCAATTTTCTCCCGCGCCTTTATTATTGCTTCCTTCGCCCTCCGGCCTTCCTGATAAAGCCCGCCGGGGTTTCCGAACTCTTCCGCAAAAAAAGGCGCCATCGCCAACCGCACGCGCGAGTCGAGGGGCGTGGTAGCGGCGTGGTCTAAATACACCCGCTTCATATTTTTGTTTTGATTACTTCCGACATGGGGCAGAGCCTATACGGACGCTCAAAAAAATTGATAAGCTCGGAGATGGTTGCCTGTTCCGGGTCGCGCGCAAGACGATAACCTCCCCCAAGCCCTCTGCGCGATTCCACCCATCCCGCCCGTCTTAACTCCTGGGCCACTTTCTCCAAAAACGCGAAGGGAAGCTTATGCTTTTGGGCAATGCTCTTCACATCCACAAACTCCCAAGGCGTTTTTTTCAGGTGCTCTATTAACACCACCCCATAATCAAACCTTCTCTTCATCATAATAGTAAGCATAATCAGACTGCTACAGTCTGATTATATCTCCCTCCAAATTTGGGTGTCAAGTACCCTGGTAAAATTTACAGAGTGCGCGCAGAAGCATCCCAACCGAAAGATCAATGCCAACGTATTTCATTCCTGACCATAAGAACCACGTCGCGCATCGTCCTGCCCCACAGCCGAGATCCAAAATGAGGTCGCCCTCTATCCGCGAGAAGAAATCGTGGATGAAAAAGTCTCTATGCGGGAATCCCTCCTGCTGCGGTCCCCAAACGGGCGCCATCGCTTCATACGTCGCGAGCGTTTCTTTTTCCTCGGGAGTTAGCTTCTTCATCTCCGTCTCCTTTCTTTCTCAAGCTCTCTCAAACTTATGCAAAACTAAGGTTTGTTTACCACAAAACAGCCAAACAAACAAGCAATAAAAAGTTAATACATTGTGAAGTTAATACATTGTGTCAATTCTCCGCTATAGCATTAAAATAGCACAATTTATATTTCGAAGTGTTTTCGCAATGGGCTATCTCCCTCCATCTCCGAAACTACGGCAAACTTCACGAAAGGAGCAACCTGAAAAAATTCAGCGACAAACTTAACCTCGCTTCTACACTCAAACGGGTGAATAAAAACGCTTTTTTGAAATTGATAAAAATCCAAATTTTTCAGCACCCGCGCCAGCGCATCCCTTCCTCTTTTTCTATCCTCCGGAATATCAAACATCACCATCCTCCACTTGCCATCCCACCGCGCCGGGCGTGCAATTTTTAGATCTTCAAGTCTACAGCGCCGCGCCTGCTCTACTCCTTCGTGGGTGAGCTTAGCAACCCAATCGCCTCCTCCGCTTTTTTTGTAGTATAGCAAATTTCGCCGTCTAAGACTTTGTACCTTGCGGGACACTTCTGCGGGAGATGCGCCAAGTTCTTTCCACTCACGGCGAAAATCTCTCAATATGCGGAAATATCTACGCGGAGAGCGAGTAAATCCGAGCGCCACGCCAGCCATTAAAATGAGCAATATTTTGCGTGTAAGCTCGCTTTGTCGTTTACCATTCATATAGTACTTTAAAATTCTCAAAACACTGCTTTATTCCTGCCGCTGTAAAATTACTCAACTTTTCTTATCTCCACAAATTGCATCTAATTTACGCTATAGCGTTATTTTGGATACAATTGAGATTTAAGGAAAATAACTAAAATGACCAAAATTACTAATAAAGAGAGGCTAGGAGTTAATAAATTTAATGAAACGGGCAATGGGAAATCCGATCACCCAGCCAAGGAGGGCTAGGGCTATGGGAATGTAGATGTGTTCGCGGTCTAAGTAAACTTCAGCAATCGCGGCCGGGATGAGCAAAATTCCTATCCACCAATATTTATTTTTGGTACCGAAGGCGGTGAAGAGTAAAGTAAGAAAGAAAATGTAGGAGAGAGGAAGGCCTATCATGAAATCCGTTGTGTTCTTCGGAAAAGTCAATATTCCTCCCCCTCTTTGAGGAAGAAAATAAGTATAAGTTTTTCCCAAAGATATCGAAAATAAATAAGCGCAAAGACACACAACAATCAGTATCAGAATATTCCTTACCAAATTTTTCATGTCTTGGCTCATAAGAATGGATTATTCAATAACCACTCAATATCCTCTTTTAACAATTCATAGGCTTGGTCATTAATGTGCTTTGGATGCTTCTTCCCAAGTTCCTTTAAAAACGATTTCAGCGTCTTGGGGCTTATTGGCTTGC
>CAYISH010000011.1:0-18129 GCA_964366035.1 uncultured Candidatus Saccharibacteria bacterium | reverse complement strand
TTTACAGTTACGAAAATCAATCCTATCATATTTTGACAGAATAAAAAACCCAATTTACTTCAAGTATCCGACCTGGCGGAGCCAGTAGTCATTTTCCCATTCCCACAAAGTTTTTGCGGCCAAAAACGCTTTAATGTCGCGCATATAATAGGGGAATTCTTTCAATTCTATTTCCCCTTTTATCTCGTCCCACTCATGCTCTTCTTCGGGGCACGAAGAAACAAGAGATGCTCCGTTATTACGGGCAGAGCGGACTTTTATTCTCCCTCCTTTCTCGCGAAGCGAGGCGCTGCAGCGCTTGCAGATTTTCTTTTGGTCAACTCTTAAAATCCATCTTGTTTCGATATCGCGGGGTAAGGAGAGAGCGCGTTTTATCGCTGGTTCTTGCAAAGCTTGTACATACGCTCCCGTTTGTAAGTTATATTCGGGATAAAAGCCTGCAGACGTTTTTATATCCAAAACGCCGAACTTCCCGTCAATTTCGGCGAGCGCGTCCACCGTGCCCGCATAGCGGTGGGCCCCCGACCATATCGGTCGTTCTACAAAATCGGGGTGAAAAAATATACTCCGCTCTTTTTGGTATATTCCAAATGCTTCGGCCGCCGGGCGCGCCGCTTCCGGCACGCTGATTTTTTCTCCCACCGCGATTTTTTGTATCACCTCATGCATCACTGTCCCTTCCTCCGCCGATTTCGCTTTTATTTCTTCTGCCGCTTCCATACCGACTTCTTTTAAAAATGCGTCCAGAGCGGGCTTCGCTTTTACGCTCAAAATCCGCGTAACGCGCGGATACCACGCCCCGTCCACTTCGTGCCCCGAAACTGATTTGAATTGTGCTGCGTCTTTGTACCACATACTTTAACCGTAAAACGCGCAACATGAAGCGTAAAGCATTAAGATAATTAATTTTTAATTTTTCTTTTCGCGATCCACGATACACGTTTCATAGTTCGCGATTCAGCGCTTCAATCCCCGGAAGCGTTTCGTTGGCCAAAAATTCTAGCATGGCGCCCCCGCCGGTAGAAACGAAAATATGCTTGGGAATGCGGGTCGGAAGACAAGAGAGGGTATCTCCTCCGCCAATGACAACCTCAGCACGAGATTTCTTCAAAAAAGAAAAAAGGCGCTTTGTCCCTTGGGTAAATCCTTTCTCAATAAACCCCAGAGGGCCGTTCCATACCACCAACCGCGCTTCAGAGACGATTTCTCCCCACATAACAATGCTTTGAGGCCCCACATCCCAAATTTTTGTTTTGTCGCTCACTTCTTGGGCGGCTTGCACCTTCTTTTTCCTTCCCTCAACCACTACCACGTCGCGGGGAAGCACAATACGCGCGTCGATGGCGTTTTTTCCAAGAAAAATATTTGCCATCACCCCGCCCAATAAAATTTGGTCTGCGGAGCGAGAAAATTTTTTTACGAGCGGGAGTTTAGTTTCAATTTTTCCTCCGCCCAATATCACCACAAAGGGATGCTCCGGCCTAAACGCGCGAGAGAGATGCTCTACTTCGGACGCAAAGAGAAAACCACAGTAAGAAGGCAGGAGTTTGGGCAAGAGCACAATAGAGGCATAGGCTCGATGCGATTCAGGAAACGCTTCATTTACGTATACGTCGCCGAGCGAAGCAAGCGATGAAGCGAATTTTTTATTACACGCTTTTTCGCCAGGGTGCATGCGGACGTTTTCCAGGAGAAGAATGCTGCCATTTTTCATTTTTTCCACGCATGCCCGCGCTTTTGGTCCGATAACAGCGGGACAAAAAACAAGATCCTTAAAATATTTTTTTCGAAGATGGCGGGCAAGCGGGGCGAGCGAGGGCACGTAGCCATCATTCCTCGCGGCGTGGGTACACACAATCACTTTGGCGCCGGAAGCAGCAAGATGGCGAAGGGTGGGAACGGCTCGGGAGATGCGAAGTTGATCGGAGGAAAAATCTGGAATATTGAAGTCCGTTCTCACCAATACCCGCTTCTCTTTTACTTCGGCTTCCTTCAAATTTTTCATAGCGATGCGGCAACGCTCAAAATATCGCCAAATTCCCCGGCCCGCAAACTCGCCCCTCCCACCAAAAGCCCCGAAATTCCTTTTACTCCCAAAAATCCTTGGGCGTTTTTGGGGTTTACGGAGCCGCCGTAGAGAATGGGGACGGTAAACGCTTCTTTTTTCCCCCAAATATCCATAATGGTTCTCCTGATAAAAATAGCCATTTCGAATACGCTTTCGGGCGAGTCTTCGTGCGCCCCCTTATTGGTGCTAATCGCCCACAACGGCTCGTAAGCGATAAGCACGCGGGAGGCAAGCGGCCGCGGAACGCCTTTCAATGCCGAAAAAAGCTCTTCTCGCACCCGCGGCGGAAATCCTTCCCTATGGCGCTCATTTTCCCCCACGCATAAAATCGCCCGAATGCGCCGGGACGCCGCCGCCAAAATTTTTTTGTGGATCATTTCGTCCGACTCTCCCACGTGCTCTCTTCGCTCCGAGTGGCCGATAATCGCATACGATACGCCGAGGTGCGAAAGCATTGCGGGAGAAACTTCGCCGGTAAAAGGCCCTTCCTCCTTAAAAAACACGTCTTGCGCCGCAAGTTTTATCTTCGTGCTTTTCCCTAAAATCGGCAAATACACGAACGGAGGCGCTACTACCACCTCAACATTCCCCCCAAGAGAAGCGGCCTTTCCCTTTACGGCGCTGAAAAGCTTCTTTGCCTCACGGGCGGTGGAGGGATTCATTTTCCAATTTGCGACAATGATTTTTTTCATAGGTCTTCAGTTTTTTAAGTACCCATCTCGCTATCAAATTTTCGCGGCTGTATCTCCGCAAAGGCAAATCATAATCGGCCCGCACCGAAAAAATGTCGCCCCGCTCACCCCTGCGAGTACGCAGGACTCTCGGGCACCCGCCATTTTTTCTGCGGGCCTCTTTGATTTGCAGCTTTGCTCCAATAAAGCCGCAAAAAATGATAGCGAGATGGGTTGCAGAGAAAGCGGTAATTGTTTCTTTGCTGGTTCAGAGCCCATTTTGGCATGGTCTCCGCGTTCTGACACGGAGCAAAACGGAGCTCTGCCTTGCCGACCGTCGCTGGACGGGCGAGAATGAGCAAAGAGACTATTCCCGCTTTCTCTTTGTAGGCAAATCATAATATTCTTCCATGCCTGATAAGTTTGATAACCGTGGGGAGGGCCGAGAGCACAATGATGCCGAGAATAATCGGCAAAAGATAGCGATCCACGTCGGGGAAGACGCTCCCCAGGAAATAGCCAAAAAAAGAAAGGCCCAATGACCATAATACCGCCCCTGCAATATTATAGAACACGAACGTGCCGTACTTCATGCGGCCGACGCCAGCGAGAATGGGGGCAAAAGTGCGAATGACGGGCAAAAACCGCGCCAGCACCAATGTCCGCCCGCCGTGTTTTTCATAAAAATCCCGGGCGCGGGTAAGGTGGTCTTTATGGAACAAAAATGAATTTTCCTTCGTGAAAATTGCGGGGCCGACTTTTTTCCCAAACGCGTAACCGACATTATCCCCTAAAATGGCCGCGATAAACACCAAGGGCCCCAAAATCCAAATATTCAAAAATCCCTGCGAGGCTAAAAATCCAGCCGTAAACAAGAGGCTGTCGCCAGGCAGAAAAAATCCAATGAGCAGGCCCGATTCCGCAAACACAATTCCAAAAAGGCCGATGTAACCAGCTGTTTTTACCAGCGCCGCGATGTCTCCTCCTAAAAGTGCTTCCATGGTTATTACCGCATTACCCGGCTTTCCGGAGCATTTTTGCCGCTTCCTCCGGAGGCATCTTAATGATTTCCATCCCTGTCCCAAGCTCCACCCCGCCATAGGTAGAAGTGCGGGGAAGAATTTCCATATGCCAATGGTAATTTTTAAATTTTTTACCGGAAATCGGAGCGGTATGGATGAAAAAATTGTAATCGGGATCGTCTAAGGCGTCTTTCAGCCTGCGGAACGTCGCCTCGACTGCGTCCACGAATTCAGCGAATTCCGCCTCTTCCACGCTCTCAAAATAAGGATCATGTCGGCGGGGGAAAATGCGGATTTCAAACGAGGCGCGGGAGGCGTAGGGGCAGAGCGAAACGAAACTTTTATTCTTGTAAATAATCCGGGCCCCGTCTTTGAGCTCTTTTTTAATGACGGCGCAGTGCACGCAACGCCGGTATTTTTCAAAATATCTCTCCGACCCCCTGAGGCTCCTCGACACGTCGGCGGGCGTGATGGGAAGCGCCAAAATCTGCGAATGGGGGTGCGGCACCGTCGCCCCGGCGGCCGGGCCGTTATTATGAAAAATCAGGATATACTCGATGCATTTTTCGCTTTTGAGCGCTAGATAGCGTGCGCGATAGGCCGAGAAGACGAGCGCAATTTCTTCTTTCGACATAAAGCCGAGCGAACGCAGGTGGTCTCGGGTAATCACAATCTCCTGGAAACCCGCCCCCTCCATTTTTTCATACGGCCCGTCGGCCGATGGCGCGGGGCAGACCCGATGGGGAGTAAGCGCGGGGTAGCGGTTCGGGATAACCTGCACAAACCACGACGAGATATTCTCGCGATCCTTTCCTTCGGCATTCGGAGCCGGGAGCCAGAAAAGCGGCATTACCTTGTCTGTTTTTTGCGGATTTTCAAATGGGCACTTGGATTTGGGAAGAAGGGGCCGCTTTTGTGCGCTCCCGAAAAAATTGGGTTTCTGTTGAAGGCGCGAGGCCGCCAATACCCACTCTCCCGAAACGATGTCCTTGCGGAAAAATGAAGATTTCATTCTCATATTTTATATACTCCTCGCGAAAGATTAATGCGTATTTTGACCGTTTCCCACAATACCTGTAAGTATCCCGAAAGTTTTACATGGCTTTCGGGATCGTTCACCCAATACGCCGGTATTACCCCGATTTTATAGTTAAGCGCCCGCGCAAGCGCGAGGACTTCTATGTCAAACCCCCAGCGATTGATTTTTGCCTCGGAAAATATTCTTTCCGCCGCGTAGTCGCGAAACGCCTTAAAACCGCACTGAGTATCCCAAACGCCGCGAACAGCCATAAGCTGAATAAAAAGATTCCCCATGTTTCCTAAAATACGTTTGTACCAAATCTGCGAAACGACCTGCTTGGCCCCGGGAGCGTCTCTGGGATCGCGGGAAGCAATAACAACATTGTACCCTTTATCAAATAACGGGCGCATCTTCTCAAAGTGCGAGATATCGGTGGAATTGTCAGCATCGGTAAAAAGGCGGATCTTTCCTTTGGCCTTGAGCATGCTTTCTTTCACGGTATAGCCCTTGCCGCGGTTTTTCACTCTAGGAATAATCCTAAGGTTTTTTACTCTCGATTTCAGCTCTTGGGCAACTTCGCGGGTTTTATCCTTTGGGCCGTCGAGCGCCACTATTATTTCGTAGCTGTAGGCCTGATTTAAAAAATAATCATCAAGACGCAAAAGGGTCTTTTCGATGCGCTTTTCTTCATTGTAAGCCGGAATAATTACGGAGAGGTACACATTGTCCGTTCCCATTTTAATATTCTAGCATGCTTTTTATTTTTTTAGACCCAGATATGTTCTCAAAATCAGCGCGGCGGCGGCGGCGTCGCGCATTCTATCGGGAGCGGCGCCTGATTTTATCACCTCTTTGGTGGAAAGCGTTTCGTCCACGAGGACTACCGGCACGCTGCTGGCTTTTTTTAATTCCTCGGCAAACGCGCGGACGCGTCCCGTCGCTTTAGTGTCTTGCCGCCCAAAATTTTGCGGCAGCCCGAGTGCCACCTCCGCGATATTTTCTTTTTGTATAATGCCGCAGATTTTCGAGATCGCGTTTTTGTCATTAACAACTACGCTGTAAGGAAACGAAAAACTCCCTCCCTCGTCGGAGATCGCAACCCCTATCCGTTTTTCCCCGTAATCAATGCCGAGATAGCGCATAGAGATACTATAGCTGCAGCTGGAATGCAACTTCAAAGAACAGCGGAACTTGGTCAGCACCTCAGCAGATTATTTAATGGCTGTCAATATCTCCGCTCCCTTCTCTGTTACCGCCAAGGTATGCTCAAAATGCGCCGCGCGGGCGCCGTCTTTGGTTTTCCATGTCCAATGGTCTTCTGCTAAATAAATTTTGGGGCTTTTCTCCGTCACCATGGGCTCAATCGCAATCACCATTCCTTCCTCAAGCCTTACCCCCTCTCCCCGCTTTCCCCAATTCGGCACTTCAGGGTCTTCGTGTACTTTGTGCCCGACACCATGGCCGATGAGTTCCTGCACCACGCCGAAACCTTGGGCCTCGACATATGCCTGGATTGCCGCCCCGATATCGCCCGTGGTATTGCCCGTACGCGCTTCCGAAATTCCTATCTCCAAGGCTTTTCGGGTTGCCTCTACAAGCCGCCTCGCCTCTTGATTGCCCTCGCCAATTATTATCGTCTTGGCCATATCGGTAAAAAGATTTTTGTATTTCATGCCGATATCAATCCCCACCACGTCGCCCTCCTTTAAGATTTTTTCTTCCGCCGGAAAGCCATGCACCACCTCATCATTTACGGAGACGCAGAGCGTGGAAGGATATGGCATAATATCGCGCGCAGTTTTATATCCCTTAAACGACGGCTCGCCTCCTGCCTCCCGGATGCGTTTTTCGGCGAGCGTATCTAATTCTATAGCGTTCCTCCCCGGCTTCACTGACTCGATTACGCGGTCTAAAACGGCGGCCAGAATTTGGCCGCCCTCGCGCAAAATTTCTATTTCTTTCTTGCTCTTTACCGAATTCATTTGAAATACTCCTGTAATTTATTCCATATTTCTTCGCATACTGCTTCCGGCGCGTTCTCGCCGTTTACTTCTATAAGCCTCCCTTCGCTTCGAAAATATTCAATCTCCGGAATAACGTTTGTCTGGTACCATGCAAGGCGATTAGTGATTCGCTCATCAGTATCATCGGCGCGTTTTCTCGCGCGTAGGCGACGGCGCGATTCTTCGGCGCTTACTTCTAAAAGGACCGCTACCGCTTTCGGCCTTCCTAGGAATCCTGACGCTTCGTCAAGCAATTTTGCTTCTTCCAACCAACGCGGGCCTCCCTCGAAAATTAAGATTTCGCTCCCTTTTATTTCGTTGAATTTTTGGACCCAAAGGCAAGAGGTGATCCACATCGGTATAAGTCCTCCCGTATTCATCACCTCGCCTACTTTCCGTCCCAAAAGAGTGTCGTTCTTGGCGAGCGCGCGGAAAATATCACCTGTCCGCATTTCTACTGCGTCTCGGAATTCTGATTTTTGTTTTAAAAACTCTACTTGGGTACCCTTCCCGCATCCGGAGCGGCCGAGAAATACAAAGGTTGTTGCCGGAGGAATCATAGTTGTATTGTAACAACTTTTGAAAAATTTAATCGTATTCTCTCATCACAAGCTGCGCCTCTATTTGCTTGATTGTTTCAAGCACCACGGAGACGACAATCAAAAGGCTTGTCCCCCCAATAGTAAGCGCCTGAAGGCCCGTAAGCCCTTGCATAAGGAGAGGCAGAACGGCGATAAGTCCCAAGAAAAGCGCGCCGAAAAACGTGATACGCGTAATAATCTTCTGCAAAAACTCCGCTGTAGGGCGTCCCGGCCGCATGCCCGGAACAAACGCCCCTTGCTTTTGAAGGTTAGAGGAAATTTGTTCGGGGTCGAAGGTTACCGCAGTGTAAAAGTACGTAAAGAGAAACACCAAGACAAAGTAGAAAATCCCGTATACCCATCCGCTTGCCAGAAAGTTCAACACCGCCTGCGAGATAGACCGAAGCGCTTGGCTATCCGCGCCAGCGAGCACGTTTGCAATCATCTGGGGAAACAACAGGATTGAAAGCGCAAAGATAATGGGAATTACGCCCGCTTGGTTTACCCGAAGCGGCAAGTGAGTGGAAACCCCGCCATACACCCGCATACCCCGAATGCGCTTCGCATAGGAAACGGGGATGGGACGCTCGCCTTCTGTAACCACGGTAACGCCTGCCACTACTGCAACTCCCGCGGCAAGAAATGCAATTACCAACAGGATATAGTTCGGCTGAATATAAGGAAAGGTTTCTTGCCCTATCGCAAACCAAGTCTGCTGGATGCCGGAGGGAATCGCCGAAACAATTCCGGCAAAAATGAGCAGAGAAATTCCATTACCTATTCCGTATTCGGAAATGAGTTCGCCGAGCCACATAAGAAAAATGGAGCCCGCCGTAACCACCAATACATTCAAAAGCTGCTCCCACATGGAAAGATCCGCAATAATGCTCTGCCGTTCCAAAAGCACCAAAAGCCCGAATCCCTGCAGAATAGCAAGCGGCAGGGTAAGAAGGCGTGAATACTGGTTAAACTTTTTCCGCCCCGCTTCTCCTTCTTCCTGATACATTTCCTTGAGGCTGGGAAAAATCATCGTCATAAGCTGCATGATGATGGAAGCGGTGATATAGGGTCCTACCCCAAGCATCACTACCGAAAGGTTGTCCAAGGCCCCGCCCGAAAATACGTTTAAAAGGCCGAAAAACTGATTTCCTTCAAAAAAAGTTTTGAGCCGCATAGAATCTACTCCCGGCACGGGGATAACCGCCGCAAGCCGAAACACGGCCAGCAAACCGAGAATAAAAAGAACTTTCCTCCGTATATCCCGGTCTTTAAAAACAAGTCGTATCTTCTCAAACATGGTTTTAGTATACCGCCTAGCCTTCGATCTTCCCTCCCGATTTTTCTATCGCCTCGCGGGCAGATTTAGAAAACAACACGCCCTTAAAACGGAGCCCTTTCGAGAGCGATCCCGTCCCTAATATTTTTATTTGGGGGGCCTTGCCGAAAACGCGCCGGACGAGATTTTTTTCGAGAAGAGTATTTGGCGCTACCAAAGCGCCTGCTTCAAATACGGCCTCCAACTCCTTGAGGTTCACTGCCGCCCGCCTGAAAGGAAGCTGCTTCTGGGAGTACCCGCGCCGTTTAGGAATTTTCTTGATTATATCGCGAACCGCCGGGCGGATGCGCCGGCCTGCGCGGGCTTTTTGGCCTTTGGTGCCTCTTCCAGAAAATGTTCCGCGCTTGCCTCCGCGCCCGATACGCTTGTGCCTGCGAAGCCGGGGAGATGGCTTAAGGTTACTTAACTGCATGATGTTTCCGCTTTGCTGCCGCCAGTATCTTTAAGGCCTCTATGGCTGCGCGAGCATTATTAATTTTGTTTTTGGTACGGGAAAGAATTTTACAGGAAGTATCGGAAACCCCCGCGAGCGAAAGCACGGTACGGGCTGATCCGCCCGCCACCAAACCGCGTCCTTCTTGTATAGGCCGGAGGCGTACCCGCGCGGCGCCGTATTTCGCTTCTACTTCAAAAGGGATCTGCGATGCTTTGTTAAACGGCACTTCTACCAAATACTTTTTCGCTTCCCGTTGAGCTTTCTCTATAGCCTGCGAGGCATCCGGCCCCTTGCCGACACCCACACCCACAAGCCCCTTGCGGTTGCCGAGCACTACTGTCGCCCGGAAACTAAACCGCCTTCCCCCTGCCACCACGCGGGCCACGCGCCGAAGGTCGATCATTTTTTGATCGAATTCCGATTTCTGCCCTCTCGGCCCTTGCCGCACGCCACCTCTTTGTCCTCTCATCATATAGCTTATGGGGTTATAACGTTATGCCACCTTCTCGCAAGGCTTCTGCTAATGCCCGTACCCGCCCCTGATAGCGATACCCGCCTCTGTCGAACACAGCTTTTTTAAATCCCGCTTCCGCGATTTTCTCCGCCGCTTCTCTTCCCAATAAAGTAGCGCGCTCAGTCTTGCTTTTGCCTTTTAGGCCTCTGTCGGTAAATCCTAGCACGGTTTTGTTCGCGTCGTCGTCGATTACCTGCAACTGCAGATATCTTGACGAGCGGAATACCGAAAGGCGCGGGCACGCCCGAGTACCGCGCACTTTTGCGCGTATCCTTCGATGCCGTATTGCTCTTTTATCTTGCTGCTTCATGCCTTTACATCTTTAACATGCGTAAATACACCTATGCCTGTCCGGCTGCTTTCTTGCCTGCTTTTCTCCGCACCACCTCGCCTGCATATCGTATGCCCTTCCCTTTATAAGGTTCAGGCTTTTTAAGCGCGCGTATTTCGGCAGCGGCCATACCGACTTTTTCTTTGTCTATTCCTAAAACCGTAATCATATTTTTATCGATGCGGAAAGTAACGCCCGCTGGAGCTTCGAAAAGAACGGGATGAGAAAAACCGAGCGATAACAAAAGATCCTGCCCCTGAAGGGCCGCCTTGTAGCCGATCCCTTGAATTTCCAGTTTTTTGGAAAATCCCTGGGTAGTCCCTTCAATCATGTTCTTTATATGCGAAGCGTATGTACCCCATAACGCTCTTGCCAATTTCGTCTCCCGCCTGGGCCGAAGCACCACCATCCCGTCTTTTACTTCTACAGAAATATCGCTTCGAAAAGGCCGCTCCAAAGCCCCTTTGGGCCCCTTCACGCTTACCATTCCTTCAGACGCTGATACGCTTACTCCCTCTGGTATTGCGATTGGTTTTTTACCGATGCGGCTCATAAAATATTTAAATCTTTATATGCGTAAACACGCCCTGCTACCAAATTTCGCAGATAACTTCTCCTCCAATGTTTTCTTTTCTTGCTTCTTGGTCTGTTTTAAGCCCCTTTGAAGTGGAAAGGATAGCGACGCCAAAGCCGTTTTTGACCTTTTTAATCTCTTTCGCCTTTACATATATTCGCCTGGAAGATTTCGAAATCCTCCGAATATCGCGGATTGTCTTTGGGTTCTCGCGGGATAAAGAAGTGAGGCCGATCTCTAAAATCTTGCGGGTTTTTTTCCCTTTCCGTTCGGCGGAAGTAATATAGCCTTCCCGCTCCAGCAGGCGCGCGATTTCCATTTTTATGTTGGAATAGGGAATTTGGGCGGCGTCCTTGCGCGCCATAACCGCGTTTTTAATCCGTATTAACATGTCTGCGATAGGGTCGGTCATATCATGGTTGCTACCAGCTCGACTTCCTTATTCCCGGAATCAACCCTTCATTGGCGAGTTCCCGGAAACAGATTCTGCAAAGATTAAAATCCCTCATAAAACCTCTCTTGCGCCCGCAGCGAAAACACCGACGCACGATACGCGTTGAAAACTTTGGTTTTTTTGCCGCCCGCGCGATAACTGAGGTTTTTGCCATATTACTTCTTAAAGGGAATGCCTAATAACTGGTACATTTCCAAAGCCAAGGCGCGATTTTTCGCGCGGGTCACAATGGTAACCTCGAGGCCGAAAATGGTGCGCACATCTTCTCCCACCGCTTCGGGAAAGATAATGTGTTCCTTTATTCCTATCGTTAAATTGCCCATTCCGTCAACCGATTTCTCAGAAAAACCCCAAAAATCCCGCGCCCGCGGAAGAGCCACATTCACGAGCCGCGAAAGAAAATCGTACATGCGCGCCCCCCGCAGGGTAGCAGCAAGGCCGATTACCATACCCTCCCGACTCTTAAAAGAAGCGATGGATTTCTTGGCTTTCCGAGGGGAGGCCTTCTGTCCTGCGATGAGCGCTAACTGCCGCCCGATTCCCTCGATTTCTTTCTCATCGCGTATCTTTCCTACTCCCGTGTGCACCACTACCTTCATAATGCGCGGAACAGCCAGAGGAGAAGAAAAACCGTGAGCCTTCATCATCTCCGGCAACACTTTCTTTTTGTATGTCTCTCTGAATTCCATAATTAAAATTCAGCGTTACATTTCTTGCACACGCGAGACTTCGACCCGTCTTCATGGATATTCGCGCCTACGCGCGCCGCCTTTCCGCAATGAGGACATTTTGGCAGCACGCGAGCCGAGTGGATCGGCATAGCAACTTCAATTACGCTTCCCTTTGTTCCGGCCCGGCGGGCGCGCTGGTGGCGTTTGCGTATGTTTACCCCCTCCACAAGCACCTTCTCCTCAGCCGGCCAGACGCGCAAAATTTTTCCGGATTTTCCTTTGTCTTTTCCGGAAAGAACTACTGCCTCGTCTCCTTTTTTTAATCGAATATTCATGTTAAATCACTTCGGGGGCAAGAGAAATAATTTTCATAAAGCCTTTTTCGCGAAGTTCGCGCGGGACTGGGCCAAAAATTCTTCCACCCTTGGGTTCCCTGCCGTCCAAAATTACCACCGCATTTTCGTCGAAGCGGATATACGAGCCGTCCTTGCGCCGATAGGCGTTTTTTTGGCGCACCACCACCGCTCTTAACACATCTTTCTTTTTCACTATTTTCCGCGGCTCAGCTTTCTTTACCGTAACCACGATAATATCTCCCAACGCCGCCCACCTGCGCCGCGTTCCGCCCAACACCTTAATACACTGGACCAAAGTCGCTCCCGTGTTATCCGCAACTTTCAACATGCTTCGGTGTTGAATCATAACGGTTGGCTGTTTTCGCTCTTCTTAATCGCCCCGATAATCTTCCACCGCTTATCCTTACTCAAAGGGCGCGCTTCTTCAATGTGCACCAGGTCGCCTTCCTTGTATTCCCCCGTTTCATCGTGCGCCTTAAATTTCTTGGAAATCTTGATGAATTTCCCGTACTTAGGGGCGCGCGCGAAGCGCGTTACTTCCACTACTCGGGTTTTGAGCATTTTGTCAGACACTACTACTCCCTGCAAAATTTTTCTTCGCGGAGTTGCCATATTATTTCGTTTCTTTCAAAAGAGTAAGTAGCCGCGCGATATCGCGGCGGGCTTCTTTCCGGCTCATCACATTTTTCGCCTTGGCCGAAGACACGTTAAACCGAAGCGAGCGCAATACGGAACGCTTCTCCGCTAAAAGAGAAGTAAGTTCGCCCGCAGAACGTTTTCTTAATTCGCTGGTTTTCATAATCATGCCCGCTTAATAATCTTTGTTTTTACCGGAAGCTTCTGCGCGGCTCTCCTAAGCGCTTCGCGGGCGGCGCCCTCCGCAACGCCGTCTATTTCAAATACTACCCTTCCTGGCTTTACCACTGCCACATATCCTACCGGATCGCCCTTGCCCGCACCCATCGTTACTTCGGGCGGTTTTTGGGTAATGGGCTGGTCGGGAAAAATTCGTATCCAAATCTTTCCTCCTTTTTGCACGTAGCGCGTCATGGCTTTCCGACATGCTTCAATCTGTTGAGCGCTTATCCGCTTTGCTTCAAGCGTTTTCAAGCCAAAGCTACCGAACGCCAAAGACGTACCGCGCGTTTCAACACCTTTGAACTGACCCCGGAGGCGCTGCCATTTTCTGTGTTTTACTTTTTTCGGAAACAACATAAATCGTGAATCATGAAACCCGAAACATAAAACATTTATGCTCCGTGCTTCATGTTTTGCGCTTCATGGTTAAACACTTCTCCTTTGTAAATCCATACTTTAATGCCGATTCTTCCGTAAGGAAGGCGGGCCTCTAGGCGGGCAAAATCGATATCGGCGCGAAGAGTGGTAAGCGGCACCTGTCCCCGCTTCAGCCATTCGTGTCGCGCCATTTCGGCGCCGCCTAGCCGGCCCGCCAAAGCAACTTTTACCCCTTTCACTTCTTTATTCGACATTGCCTTCTCTAAAGCCTGCTTCATTATCCTGCGAAACGGCAAGCGTTTTTCTAATTCTTCCGCAACGGATTGGGCCAAAATTTTTGCGTGGGTATCGGGCAGGCGCACTTCTTCTACGGAAATTTTAAAGTTTTTTGGAATAGGAAACTCTCGTTTTTTTGCATATTGGCGGATTTCATTTTTCATTTTCTCAATACCTTCGCCTCCTCTGCCGATCAAAAGGCCGGGGCGGGACGTTTTGAGAATAATATTCAAGTCATTCTGGCTCCGTTCCATTTCAATTTCCGCCACATACATGCCGCGCACTCGCTCGGTAAGCCAGGAGCGCAGAAGCACATCGGCGCGCAAAAATTCCTTATAATTTTTTGCGCCAAACCACCGCGACTTCCAATCGCGGAGTACTCCTATGCGGAAACTATACGGATGTACGACGTGGCTCATGGTAAAACGTTTAACATTTATTTTTTCGGCTTTTCTGCCAGTACTAACGTAATGCGGCTCGAACGCTTGCGAATAGGATAAGCCCGGCCGAACGCCCGCGGCATGCGTCGCTTCAACGTAGGCCCTTCGTCCACCCTTATTTCTTTTATAAACATACCCTCCGCCTTAAGCCCAAAGTTGTGTTTCGCGTTCGCTTCCGCGCTCTTCAAAAGCTTCAACATTGGGCGAGACGCGCTTTTATTCAAAATGGCCAAACGGGCTTCCGCGGCTTTTACCGCCCGCCCTCGTATGGCGCCCGCAACAAGGCGCACTTTCTGCGGAGAAATCCGTAAATAATTCAATTGGGCTTTCACGTCTGCCATATAATTTCTGCTAACTCTTCTTTTCTTTTGCCGCGGCCGCCGACTGCTCTTGCGCCGCCTTTTGAGCCGCCTCTAATTCCCGCTGCATCTTGCCTCCATGGCGGGTAAATTTCCTTGTAGGGCTAAATTCTCCAAGCCGGTGGCCTACCATCTCTTCTGTCGCCGCTACAGAAATAAAATCTTTTCCGTTGTGCACCCCGAATGTGAAACCTACCATCTCGGGAGCGATTTGGGAAGCGCGCGACCATGTCTTAATCACCTCGCCCGAGCCCCGCCGCACATTCTGTATTTTCTTCAAAAGTTTTGGGTCCACAAAGGGGCCTTTTTTGAGCGATCGCATATTATTTCCTTCTCTTTAAGATAAGATCTCGCGAATATTTTTTCTTATTCCGGGTTTTTACTCCACGCGTTCCTTTGCCCCATTTGTTCTTCGGACGCCGCGTTCCGCGCATCGCGCGTCCCTCGCCTCCACCGTAGGGGTGGTCGACAGGATTCATCGCAGAGCCGCGCACCGTCGGCCGTATACCCATATGGCGCGACCTCCCTGCCTTACCGAGCACTACCAACCTTCTCTCTTCATTAGAAACCTGCCCCATCGATGCCCAGGCGTCATCGCGTATTTTCCGTACTTCTCCGGAAGGAAGTTTTATGTGGCTGTAAGGGGCGTCCTGCGCCAACACCTCGGCAAATGTTCCCGCGCTGCGCACCAACTTAGCGCCGCTTCCCGCGTGAAGTTCGATGTTATAAATTTGCGCCCCCACCGGCATTTGCTTTAAAGGAAGCCTATTCCCTTTTTTTAATGGAGCGTCTTTGGAAGTAACAATTTCATCTCCCACCTTCATGCCAGAAGGCAGCATTACATACCGCCGCGCACCGTCTTTGTAAAGAACGGCGCCGATGAATGCGGTGCGGTTGGGGTCGTATTCCACCGATTCAATCCGCGCTGCGATGTCTTTTTTGTCGAAAAGAAAATCGATGTCGCGGTAAAGCCGCTTGGCGCCGGAGCCCTTGTGGCGGGTGGTGATGCGCCCGAAGGAATTTCTCCCCGCATGGCGCCTCTGGCCCCAGGTAAGCTTCTTGACGGGCTCGGCCCGCGTCAAAACTTCCCGGTAGTTGATGCCGGTCATATTTCTCCTTCCTGGACTGGTGGGCCGATAGATTTTCATATGTTATACGAGCTCGATTTTCTCGCCTTTTGCGAGAGTAACAAGCGCTTTTTTATACCCCTTCGCCATTCCCACGCGGCCGCGGGAAAAACGGCGCTTGGAAGGTATGTGAATAATGTGTACCGCATCTACCCGCACTCCGTAAAGCTCTCGGACCGCCTTTTTAATCTCAGGTTTATTCGCGTTTTTCGCAACTTTAAAGGTGTACACTCCGCCCTCGCTCGCCCGGGCCGATTTTTCCGTAACATGCGGGGAGATAAGCGAAGCGGCGGCGCGAAGAGAAGCAGGCATTTTCTCCTTCATCTCCGGCTTTTTTTCTTCCTGGCTTCCACCCGACTCGGCGCTCGCCGTACCTGTGGCCGCCTTCCTTGCGGCGCCGGTCTTGGGCGCTCGCTCTTCTTTTTTATTTTTCTTTTTTAGAAAATCAAGGAGAGCCATGGTTTATGATACGCTCTTTTCTAAAATGCGTACTAACTCTTTGGGTAATACCAAATATCTCGCAGAAAGCGCATCCAACACGCTCAAATTCCTGGCCTCTTCCACTTTTACCCCTTTGATATTCTGAAAAGCCCTTGTGGCGTTTTCATCAGCCTGGCCCACGAGCACTGAAACGCTGGCTCCACGGCCGATCTTATTAAATTCCGGAATCGCAGAGAGGTTTTTTAAGACCTTGGCGGCATTTTTTGTTTTTGCGTCCTCCATCATGAGCATATCGAGCACCACGATTTCTCGGTCGCGGAGTTTTTGCGAAAGCGCTGTCCACAAAGCTTTCCGTTTCGCTTTTTTATTGATTTTCTTGGAATAATTTTTCTCCGCCCGGGGCCCATGAGTCACTCCTCCGCCGATCCAGATGGGAGAACGTATAGAGCCGTGGCGCGCCCGCCCTGTTCCTTTTTGCTTCCAGGGCTTCTTGCCTCCCCCCGACACTTCGCTCCGGTCTTTGGTGTGGGCAGTGCCCCTTCTCCGGTTTGCCCGCTCCGCCGTTACCACCTGATGCACTAAATTGGCATTCCATGGAAGGCCAAATACTTTTTCCGATAGCACCGCCACTCCAGCCTCCTTTCCTTCTTTGTTATATACTTTTACTTCGGGCATAGTATTATTTCTTTCTGCTCTGGCGCACCTCTAATATAGCGCCTCGCGCGCCGGGAACCGCTCCTTTTACAAACATAAGACACCGCTCCGGTTCTATTTTTACAATCGCCATATTTCTTACCGTAACCCGATTCTGCCCCATTCTGCCCGCCATCCGTTTTCCTTTCAACACTCGTTGAGGCCACACCGAACCGATTGAGCCAGGCTCACGCTCCGAATGCTTCTGCCCATGGGTGCGGGGGCCGCCGCCAAAACCGTGGCGCTTTACTACCCCCTGAAAGCCCCGCCCCTTTGTTTTACCGCTTATATCCACCATTTCTCCCTCCTGAAAAACAGAAACGCCGACTTTATCGCCGACGCGTACCTCGCCTTCATGCGGAAGTTCTCCTACAAATGCAGACTTTGCTCGCGCTGCAACAAAATGCCCTTTCAATGGGCGCGAAATATTTTTTTCCTTTTTCTCATAAATACCGAACTGGACCGCGCCGTAGCCATCTTTCTCCTTGGTTTTCACCTGCAGCACCGTCATTTCGGGAGACTCAAGAACCGTAACTGGAATTACGTTTCCATCCTGGTCGAACAGTTCCGACATTGCTATTTTTTTTGCGAATACTGCTTTCATGGTTATCGTTATGAAAAAATTCCGGACCACCGGAATTTTTTCGCGGGTACCTACCGGCAAGGCAGGTTTGATTACTACGACATCTTCACCTCGATATCGACGCCCGCCGGCAAGTTAAGATTGGTAAGCGCGTCGATAATCTTTGGAGTCGGGTTTAGGATATCAATCAGCCTCTTATGTACTCTCATCTCGAACTGCTCGCGGGCATTTTTGTAGATAAATGAGGAGCGGTTGACGGTATACTTCCGAATTTCCGTGGGAAGCGGCAGAGGGCCTACTATTTCAGCCCCGTACCGGAGGGCCGTTTCCACGATCTGTCGCACCGAGCCGTCCAAAATCTTGTGGTCATAAGCCCGAATGCGGATTCTTAATTTTTGCAGCTCTTCCTGCCGCGTTTCTTCTGCCATGCGCGAAATTAAAGTTCTTCGGAGGCTGGCTTATTTATTTATTAATCTTCAGCACCACTCCCGCTCCCACCGTTTTGCCTCCCTCGCGGACGGCAAAGCGCTGTTTTTCCTCAAGCGCTACGGGGGCGATAAGCTTCACGGAAACGCGCACGGTATCGCCGGGCATAACCATTTCGGTTCCCTGCGGCAGCGTGGTATCTCCCGTTACATCGGTGGTGCGAAGGTAAAATTGGGGCTTGTAGCCGGTGAAAAATGGGGTGTGCCGTCCGCCTTCTTCCTTAGTCAATACATACACTTCAGCTTCAAATTCGATGTGCGGAGTAATTGAGCCGGGCTTTGCGATAACCTGCCCCCGCTCTACGTCTTCTTTTTTTAAGCCGCGCAGAAGAATGCCGGCATTGTCCCCCGCCATACCCTCATCAAGCTGCTTGTTGAACATTTCGATGCCGGTTACAATCGTTTTCTGGGTGTCCTTGAGGCCGACGATCTCGATTTCCTCGTTTACTTT
>CAYISH010000010.1:0-18612 GCA_964366035.1 uncultured Candidatus Saccharibacteria bacterium | reverse complement strand
CCGCGCCGAGGGCTTCTCCAGCATCATCAGCTGTTTTCGCAGCCTTGATGCGGAAGTCGTCCTCCTTTACTAATTCTCTCCACGCTGTTTCTCGGAACTTTTCCGGGAGCTTGTCACTCTCCCAATAAGCCCAGAGGCTGAAAATCGTGAAGAGAATCCCGAATAGCGCTTATGCTCCCGCGTACCATTTCCACCACTCCCGATCACGATCGAGAAGCGTGAAGAAAGAAACGAGGCAACCGACAGCAATGGTCGCCGTGGCTATGTCCAAGAAAGACAAAAGCCCGGCGATCTTTCCAAGAACCCCGACCAGAAATCCAGCCAAGAAACCCATAACTACTCCTTTCGCGACTGGCGATTCACGCCAGTCGGAGTTAGTGGTCTGCGTTGTCGACGCGCTTCCGCCCTCTCGCCAATAATCCACGACGCCACTCAAGGTGACCATCGGGAGAAAGTCGAAGAAAGTGTGGAGACCAGGAATTACTTCTATAAACTGAAGGAGGCCTGAAGACCCCCACAGCATAGTGGACGCCAACAAAAGCCACGCGTCGAAAAATAGATGCATCCCCGGCACAAGAGCCATGAGGAGTGCAGCCCAAAAGTCGACGAAGTCGATGAGAATCGCAATGACGAAACGACTCCACCACGGGAGTCGCTTCGCGCCAACCATATCCTCCAAACGATCGGCAAGAGCGCCGATCGCTGCGAGAAGACCTTCACGTGCCATGTAGCACCAATCCTTTCCAGGGTTTTAACCCTGTTTTTGTTTGTTTTTTACCCTTCTTTATTAAGTTTTCAATCTAGATGCATTATACCATGATATATGGCTATTTGTCAATGGCTGTTTTGCCAGAAAATCGTTGAAAAATAAGGTTATTTTAGCCTCTTTCCGTGGAGTGCTTTATAAACTTCCTTGAGGGCGCGGTCGGTCAAATGGGTATAAATCTGGGCAGTGGCGATATTGGCGTAGCCCCGATTGTTAACCGGAACGTCGAATGCGAGTCCCCGAAGGAGAAAAAATTACTACATTCCCGCGGATATCTTCCTCTGAAAGCGCCGCGATAAATTTAGAGACTATTTTATTTATTTCAGTTGTGGGCATCTCATTTGGGAAACGTAATACGATGATCCCCGCATGAGAACCAAGAGGAAATTTAAGTATGTTGCTAAAACCAATGTCCCCAGTCATCAAAATCGCTTTCTGCTTTTGCGCAAAGCGAAACACCTCTTCGTCAGGACAGCTTCGAAGACCGCAATCTCTCGCGTCTAAAATTTTGTGGTCGCTATCCGCAAGCGTTTTTGCAAGCGACCTCGACAAATCTTCGTCGATTAAAATCTTCATGCCAGAGCAATCTCTTCTTCCGCAACGAGATGCGCCGCATAGCGAAGCGCGGCTTGAATTTGCTGCCGCGTAAGATCATACTCTCGCATTACTTCTTCTACTGTCATCCCCCCCGCAATTTTCCCCACAATAAGATCAACCGGCACACGCGTGCCCTCGATAACAGGCTTGCCGAACCTGACATTTGGATCGGCAATGATGTGTTCAAAAATTCTTTGGGCCATGTTTTAAGTTACCATGACGCCCTCGGAGGGTCAAAATTATTTCCTTCTTTTCCCATGAAACGCCTTATGCACATCTTTCAACTGGCGGTCGGTAAGATGAGTATAAATCTGGGTTGTAGAGATATTTGCATGACCAAGAAGGGCCTGCACAGAACGAAGATCTGCTCCATTGATAAGCAAGTCAGTTGCATAGACGTGTCGAAGGATATGGGGAGTCAGCTTTTTCGAGATTCCCGCTTTCAGGGCGTAATATTTGGTCAGCCGCTCTACCGAGCGGGGAGTGAGGCGCTCGTTGTGGCGAAAATTTACAAAGAGCGCTTCGTGAGTACCTTCGCGCTTGTCCAAATAATTTTTTAGCGCCCGTTTGGCGGAGTCCGAGAGAAACACCAGCCGCACTTTTTCTCCCTTCCCGCGTACCGAAAACTCGTCTTTTTTTAGATCAATCGAATCGGTGTTGAGCCCGGTTAATTCGGAAACGCGTAGCCCCGTAGAAAACAATAATTCCAAAATCGCCCGGTCGCGAAGCGCTTTTATGTCGTTTCCTTCCGGCGCTGCCAAAAGCCGCAAAAGCTCTTCTATCGAGATTAAATCCAAATCGCGCTCCGGAGTTTTGGCGAGTTGGATGCGCTCGGCCGGCAAAGAGCCGATGCCGCGCCAGGCAAGATATTTCAAAAAATTTCTAAGCGCGATTAGGTAGTAGTTCTGTGTATTTTTTTTGAGCCCGTCGCCTGCCTGCGCAGGCAGGCGGTTTAAGTAAAGCCGATAACGGCGCAAAACCTCGTCGTTGATGCCGGAAGGGGAAGAAGCTTTCGCAAATTTAAAAAAATGCCGTAAATACCGGTCGTAGTTTTCGACAGTTTTCAAAGAGCGTCCACGCTCTATTTCGATATACTCCAAAAATTGGCGATGGAGTTCGGCGAGATTTGCCACGTCTGTATTATACGTAAAAGATTGTGCGACGTTGAGGGCATAACGGAGGAGGACCTGCCTGCTAGCAGGCAGGCTTGAAAAAACTCCTTAAACATGCTAACATTTCTTCATGCTCAAAGCGGAAGCGAAAAAGAAAGTGGTTGAGAAATACCGCGTACACGATAGCGATACCGGCTCTTCATCTGTGCAAATAGCCGTGCTCTCGGAAGAAATCAATCGCCTCTCTGAACATTTGAAAACTCACAAAAAGGACAATCACTCCCGCCGGGGGCTTTTGAAGATGGTCTCGAAGCGGAAATCTCTTTTGGATTACCTTTCGCGCCAGAATAAAGAGCAATACCTAGCGCTTACGAAAAAACTTGGCCTCAAGTCGAAGGCCTAAGGAGTTTTTAATTTTTGTTTTATTTTTATACCTTTAACTAATTTTCATGCCTAATCCAGGAGATGGCGTTATGAAGCACAAAAGCCAGCGGGTAGCCGTGTTCATCGACGCCCAAAATATGTACCACTCCGCCCGGAGCCTCTTCGGGGGACGGCTTAACTTTAAAGAGCTTTTAAAAACGGCGGTGGCGGGTCGCCAGCTTATCCGGGCCTTCGGATACGTAATTCGCACCAAAACGGGGGAAGAAAAGCCGTTTATCGACGCGATTTTGAAACTTGGAATTGAAACTCGCGAAAAAGATTTGCAGGAATTCTTCGGCGGAGCCAAAAAAGCCGACTGGGATGTCGGCATTGCGGTAGATGCCATTCGTACTGCGGACATTGTGGACACCGTAGTCCTCGTTTCTGGCGATGGGGACTTTATTCCTCTGGTGGAATACCTCAAAAACCAAGGCAGGCGGGTGGAAGTGATGGCCTTCGGGCCCTCGGCTTCCGGCAAACTTCGGGAGATTGTAGACGAATTCATCGATCTTGCCGGCGAAGCGGAGAAATACATATTGAGGAAATAAATAACTTGGGTGTCGGACACCCAAGTGTTGAGGTGGACAAATTATTCCTAATGTGATAGGATAAAGCTAAATTAACAGCTTAATTTTAGTGGTCTTTAGATAGGTAGATTGTGTTCAAAGACACAGCCTAAAATCTGAAGATCACCTGCCCCTCAAAAGGGATTTAGGTTATATGATCACAAAAAAATATACGACCCATTTCGGCGGGAAAACTCTTACCGTCGAGTTTCCTGATTTTGCGGAACAAGCGCATGGCTCGGCCTTGGTGCGGATGGGCGATACGGTCATTTTGGCCACCGCCGTCATTTCGCAGAATACACGCGAAGGCATTGATTACTTCCCGCTTTCGGTAGACTACGAAGAACGCTTTTACGCCGCGGGCATGATTTTAGGCTCGCGCTTTATGCGCCGGGAGGGCCGTCCAAGCGATGAAGCGGTTTTAGTTTCGCGCCTCATCGACCGCGGACTTCGCCCTCTCTTCAACAAAAAAATCCGCAACGATGTGCAGGTAATAGCGCTCGCCCTCTCCGTAGACGGCGAAAACGAACCCGCCGTTCCCGCGATTATCGCCTCATCGCTTGCGCTAGGTATTTCGTCCATTCCTTGGAATGGGCCGATTGGGGCGTGCAGAGTCGGCCGGGTGGACGGAAAATTCATCATAAATCCCTTGCGCCAAGAGATCGCCGTTTCGGATTTTGACATGGTGGTATGCGGCAAGGCCGGAAAAATCAACATGGTGGAAGCAGGGGCAAAGGAAGTGCCAGAAGACGCCATGCTTGAAGCCATCGCGGCGGCCCAAAAAGAAATCGATAAAATCGAAGAATTCCAAAAAGAAATCATCCAAGAGACAGGTAAGACAAAAGTAATGCCGCCCGTGGAGGAAGAACCTCTCGGCATAGCGGAACTTTTTGACAAACATTTCCGAATGCGGCTCTCGGACTATCTTTACATTCAGGAAAAACCAGCTCGGGCCTCGCGCCTCTGCGAGCTGAAAGAAGAATGGAGGAGCGCGGTCGAAGAGCAGTTCTCCGATACCTCGAGAGGAGTAGCCGATTTGTTCTACGATACCAAAACCGACGAGATTGTGCACCGAAATATTCTTGAAGGCGGCACACGCCCCGATGGGCGGGGAGTGAAAGAGCTTCGGAAATTGTGGGCAGGAGTAGGCATATTGCCGCGCCCCCATGGCTCCGCGCTCTTCTACCGCGGCGAGACGCACGTGCTTTCTGTCGCCACCTTAGGCGGCCCAGACGACGCACAGTTGGTGGAAGGCATGAGCATTCAAACGAAAAAAAGATTTATGCATCACTACAACTTTCCGCCGTTTGCGCCGGGGGAAACGGGGCGGATGGGTTCGCCGGGGCGGCGGGAAATCGGGCACGGAGCGCTGGCGGAGCGCGCAATAACGCCCGTACTTCCCACGGTGGATGAGTTCCCCTACACCGTCCGAGTGGTTTCCGAAGTGCTTTCCTCGAATGGATCTACTTCCATGGCATCTACTTGTGCATCAACCTTGGCGCTTATGGATGCGGGCGTACCTATCAAGCGCCCTGTAGCGGGCATTGCCATGGGCCTGATGATGGGCGCTACCCCAGGCGGAGAGAACCATTACAAAGTACTTACCGACATCCAGGGACCGGAAGACCACCATGGGGATATGGACTTCAAAGCCGCAGGCACTACGGAAGGAGTAACCGCAATCCAGATGGACGTAAAAGTGCTTGGCGTTACTTTGGACATTCTGCGGGAGACTTTGAAAGACGCTAAGGAAGCGCGCGAAAAAATTATGAACGTCATGCTCACGGCACTTCCAGTACCTCGCAAAGAACTTTCTCCTTATGCCCCGCGTATTCTTTCCATCAAAATAGATCCCGACAAAATCCGCGAGGTAATCGGCCCCGGAGGGAAAATGATCAATGCTATTATTGCCGAGACGGGCGCGGAAATTTCGGTAGAGCAAGACGGCACCATATTTGTGACCGGCCCCATGGAAGGCGTAGAGCGCGCGATTGAAAAAATAAAAGAGATCACGCGCGAGTATCAGGTGGGCGAAACGTTTGAGGGGCGCGTAAGCCGCGTTTTTGACTTCGGCGCCATGGTAGAATTTGCCCCGAGACAGGAAGGCTTGGTACACATTTCCGAACTCGCTCCTTTCCGCGTAGGCAAAGTAACCGATGTGATAGATGTAGGCGACACCGTTCCGGTAAAAATCATCGGCATCGACGAAATGGGACGGTTTAATCTTTCCATAAAAGAACTTACCGAATTAAAGCCAAGAGAAGGGAAAAGCCCTTCTCTTGAAGAAGGCCGCGGCCACGCCCCCCGCGGCGGGCACGGCGGCCATGAACGAGAAACATGGCAGAGGAAGAGAAGAAACTAACATCAGATATTCCCTCTATCCGCACGCTTAAAACCGATGCGGAGGCTTTTTCTTCCGATAAAAATATTTCTTTCATACAAGCCGCAGCCGCGGAGCTTGAGCGCCAGCAAAAAATGGGAGTGGGGGAGCGGCTTGCCCGCGCCAAAAAACCGCTCGCGTTTCTTCTCGCCGGGCTTGCTCTTGTGAGCGCCGTCGGCGGGGGAGCGTATTACTATATGCAATCCCGCCGCGCGCCTCCAGAAGAAATTTTTCTCCGCGAAACTATCGTACCGGGAGACTTGGAAGAAACAATCACTCTTCGCCAAAATACCCGAAGCGAGCTTTTGGGAGAAGCGGGCAAAAAATTCTTTGATCCGCTCGCGGAAAGGGAAATACGCACGCTTGCATTCGCAGTGGGAGAAGGAAAAGAAAAACGCACCCTCAAAAGCGGCGGAATTATTGCTCTTTCAGAGCTCGCCATGCCTTCTCGTCTCCGCGCCGACATTCACACGCTTCAACTGGGCTCGGTTCGCAAAAACGGTATTGCTCCTTTTCTTATTTTAAAAGTCCGCTCGCATGCCGATGCCCTTGCCGCCATGCTCGAATGGGAAAAATCCTTGGCACGCGACATCGGCATATTTTTCCCAGGTACCCGCGATTTCAGCCTGATAGGCGCGCGCTTTGAAGACAAAATAATTCAAAACCAGGATGCTCGCGTACTCGCAAAAGAGGGTAAATCCATTCTCGCCTACGCATTCTTCAACCAAACCACGCTTGTGATAGCAGCCTCCGACACCGGGCTTGATGCGCTCTTGGAGCGTCTGCAGAAGAGATAGATTTTTGCGCGAGCGGATAAAAGCTCAGCATAATTACTCTTTTGCTTCCTGCCCCAAACTCCGTTATTATGGACTAAGTGGCATTTGAAGAATTCGAAAAGCTTCTCTTGGAAGAAAAAACGAGGCTCGAGAAAAACCTTGCGGAAGTGGCAACCAAAAACCCAGAGAATCCAAACGATTGGGAGGTAAAAGCGCCCGAAATGAATCCGATGGTTTCCGACCAGTCGGAGCTTGCCGACGTGTTTGAAGAGCTAGAAACGCAGGCAGGGCTTGAATGGCAACTGGAAGAACGGTTCAAAAAAGTAAACGCGGCCTTAAAACGCATTAAGGAAGGATCCTACGGAAAATGCGCGGTGGGCGGCGAAGAAATAGATCGAAACCGCCTTATGGCCAACCCACTCGCCGATACATGCGTCAAACACTCGCACGCGCGGCAATAAAGCGCATATATGGCGGTAAAACTCCATTCAGCGGAAATTGTCGGGCTTGATGGGGAAATTATAGATGTCGAAATCGATCTCGCCCGCGGCCTCTTTCGTTTTTCTGTGGTAGGGCTTGCCGACAAAGCGGTAGATGAAGCGCGCGAACGCGTAAGCTCCGCCATAAAAAATTCCGGCCTCAAGCCGCCCCAAGCGAAAAATCGCCGCGTTATTGTTTCGCTCGCGCCCGCGGACCTGAAAAAAGAAGGCCCGCTTTTTGATTTGGCGATCGCGCTTTCTTACCTCTTGGCTTCAAAACAGCTTTTCTTCGATCCCTCCGATAAAATTTTCCTTGGGGAATTGGCGCTCGACGGTCATTTGCGGAAAATAAAAGGAGCACTGGCCCTCTCCATGGCAGCCGCTTCGCGCGGATTTAAAGAAATTATTCTCCCCGAAGAAAACGCCCGTGAAGCAAGTTTGGTGAGCAACATAAAAATTTTCGGCGCAAAAAGTCTTGGCGATGTAGCCCGACACCTTTCAGGGGAAGCTGCCATTCCGGAATATCCTTCTACCGTTCCAGAAAAAGCGCCTTTATACCCTGTCGACTTCGGCGATATCCGAGGGCAAGAAACGGCAAAACGCGGGCTTGAAATCGCCGCCGCCGGAGGGCACCACGCCCTTATGGTGGGTCCGCCTGGCACCGGAAAAACTATGCTGGCGCGCGCCCTCCCCTCGATTTTGCCTCCCCTGGATTTTGAAGAAATATTGGAAGTAACGAAAATACATTCCATTGCGGGCACTTTAAAAAAAGATTTAGAGTGCGTGCGCCCTTTTCGAAGCCCTCATCATACTTCTTCGTATGTAGCCCTTGTGGGCGGCGGGCAGTATCCGCGCCCTGGAGAGATTACGCTCGCGCACCGCGGGGTTTTGTTTCTCGATGAATTCCCCGAATTCGAGCGGAGAGTGTTGGAAGCGCTCCGCCAGCCCCTGGAAGAAGGAACCGTTACCGTCTCCCGCGCCAAAGGAACACTGACCTTTCCAGCGCGTGCCCTTACGATATTTGCTATGAACCCCTGCCCTTGCGGCAATTTCGGCTCGGAGCGAAAGCCCTGCCTCTGCTCGCAAGTTTCTTTGGAGCGCTATCAGCGAAAAGTATCTGGTCCGATTGCCGATCGCATTGATTTGTGGCTTGAGGTACCCTACTTCGATCACGAAAAACTCTCTGGCGCTTCGGAAAAAGAAAGCGAGGGCGTGCGCTCGCGCGTGGTGCGCGCCCGCGAGATTCAGAAAAAGAGATTTTCGGGAACAACGATAAAACTAAATTCTGAAATGGGCGTGAAAGATCTGGAACAATACGCGCCGCTTTCAGCAAACGTGCGGGCAATGCTGCAAAACGCATCCAGGAAGCTTGATTTTTCGGCCCGAGCCTATCATCGCGTCATAAAACTTGCCCGCACTATTGCGGACCTGGAGGGAGCGGAGACTATTTCAGAAAATCATCTCGCCGAAGCCCTTCACTACCGCCCCAAAAAACAATTTTTTGTGTACGAGGTGTGACAGAGGAAAAGTTATTTGTATGTTTTCTCGCTTTTGCGCTCAATGGCAAGAATAAAAATCTCCGCGGTGGTCTGTCGATAGAGAATACGCATATCGCCCTTGCGAACGCGGAAAATATCTTCACGCCCTTTCAGTTTCTTTATATTGAGTCCTCTGACGTTCCTCTCTTTGAGTTTTTCCAAAATTTCTCTTATCCATCCGCGCTCTTTTTTGGAAAACTTCGCGAACGCTTTAGAAATTTTGTCCACGAAATTTAGAGGATTTAGAGGCGGCGAAGGAGTTCTTTAACCCCAATACCGCCTCTTTTTAACTTGGTGAAGTCAGCCGCCACTTCCCACGCCTCTTCGTCATCCGGAGGAGAAACTTTGAAAACTGGGCGAGATTTTCGCACTACAAGGAATGATTTCCCTTTTTTAACTTCGCTGATATATGTTTCAGTATTCTCCCGAAGTTCTTTTAAGCCAATGATTGTTTCCATGCACAAAGTTTATCTTAAGATAAACATAGCTGTCAATATCCGCCACTCGCAACACACTTCTCAAATCGAGTTCTTAAATTTACGATCGTGAGAATAAGGATTCACTCGTTCACAGAAAACGCCTTCTTGTCCATAACGCCTCCACATAGCTGGCTTTGAAAAATTAAGGCATTTTGCCACCAGCCATTTAAGGTCCAAAACTGGTTGTAATTAACCACGCCTCGACGAAAAAGTCAAATTTTCCTAGAAGCGGCAAAAACGGGCGGCGGGGCGTGATATAATGGCGCTATGCTTCGACTTTTTGAACTGGCGTTAGCTGTCTTTGCTCTTTTTTTTCTGGGCGGAGCTTTTATAGCAGAAGCGGCGATTTTGCGGGATTTACAACAGGGAAATCGCGGGGATGATGTGCGAGAACTCCAGCAAATTCTGAATCGCGACCCGGAGACAGAAGTTGCGGAAAGCGGCCCTGGTTCGAGCGGAAATGAAACTGAATATTTTGGGGTACTCACTAAAAACGCGGTAAAGCGCTTCCAGCAAAAATATGCAAGCGAGATTTTAGCCCCTCTCAGGCTCACTATACCCACCGGCTTTGTAGGGGCACGAACGCGGACAGTGCTCACACGCTTCGCTCTGCCCGCCTTAGAAATCAAGATACCACCTCCCCCGGAGCCTCCATCAACACAAAGCTCCGGTACGCGCCCACAAATAACCTCGGTCGTACCTTCAACCATCACCGAAAGCCCTCAACAGATAACTATAATCGGGACAAATTTTACGGCTGATGGCAATGAAATTATCGTCTCAAGCGAGGGGCCATACGCGTACATAACCGCCGCCTCGCAAGACGCCAAAATGCTTTCGTTTACGCTCCGCGTCGGTGTGGCCGAGGCGATGAGAACGCAGTTTAAAGACAACCCCAACCGAAACGATATAATGAAGGCAATTCTTCAAAACATGCGGGTTGGCAACGCGCCCGGCGTCGCCACTACCCAAATACCAATACTCATCATCATGCAAAATGCAAACGGCCGAAGCAATCAAGTGCCTCTCACACTCGACATGGCTTCAATTTTGCAAAAGGAATAGGGGAAACCGCGTATAGTATGACAACGCAAAAAATTCTAAAAACTATCTTACAAACTCTCCTCGTAGCTTCTGCTGTTGTCGCCGTTTTCCTATTGCCTGTGGCAAAAATGCCGAGCCCGGCGCATGCGCAGCTTTCTACGGCGGTCGAAATTCCCTACGGAGGGCACGAGCTCTTCTGGATAACATGTCTGTGCAGCAAAAATTCGCTTCACTTTATCTTCGATTACCGAACCTTGCAGGTTCTACCGCTCGTCTATCAGCCGGGCTCTTCCGTGCTTTATCTTTACTACAACCTGTTTGGCAGATATTTTCTCGGCTCTCACCAACCCTCGGGGGAATGCCTCGTGCTTGTGGTTAAAATATGCGTTCCCATACCTTCGGAAGGCACAATGGGCAGTCGTCCCGGCACTGGCACCTCACTGTAAGTCTTGGCGCAATATCAAAACATCGAACTTCCAAGGTTCGATATTTTGCCGGGTGTTCTATACTGTATGTTTTTGTGTATAATTTATTGACGATCGTCAATAAATTACATTATGACTGAATGACTGAAGAAGCGGCTGACTAAAATGGATTCCTTCCTCCTCGCACTTCGAAGTGAAGATGGCAACCCGTGGAAAGGCCCGTACTACCCATGTAGCCGATAAGCTGGCCTTGGACTACATGCCAACCCCTCCCCACTTCAAGCCCAGAAAGGTGGGCGTAGAGCGTTTGAGTGCCGTTCGGATGCGAAATAGTCACATAGTGTCCGTAGCCTGCGTTCCAGCCCGAAGACTTCGTTAAAATCACATCGCCCGTAGCCGCAGCCACAATCGGCGTTCCACACGAACTTGCAAGGTCAACTCCGTTATATCCGTGAATCCCCTGCGTGCGCACACCGCCCATAAACGGTCTTAGGTAATACCCGCGCCCTGCGGCAGTGCCACCAGCAGATTTTTTAGGAGGGGGTACAGAAGCGATTATTCCCGCCTCTCCATTCGGAATAATGAGGGAGGCGCCCGCCTCGAGCGTTCCTTCAAGCGCGAGTCCGTTGAAATCAGCAATTTCTTCGGCATCGCCGCCAAATTTCTTTGCGATAGATTTAAGCGTATCGCCTTTTTTGGCGGTATATTGTAGGCCCGAGATCGGCAAAATTACCAACACTTGCCCCGGCGTGATAATGCTCGTTCGCTCCAGGTCATTGGCCCAGCGGATAGTATTTACCGATACCCCGAAAAGGCTCGCGATAGTATACATCGTATCGCCAGGACGCACTACGTAAAGCGAAATAGTATCTGGCTTTCGTTCCTCAATGTCGGCAATCGATCCCAACGGGCCCGAGACCGGCAAAAGCGCTGAACCTTGGACGATGGAAATATCGCCGCCGCCTCGGCCTGCCGAGGGGTTAATGTTCTGGGGAGCGGAAAGAATGGGCATTACCTGCGAGTTGGCGGATGAGGATTGAGGCTCCTCATTGCCAAAGATATTGTTCAAAAAATCCATGCCCATGAAAGAAGAAGCGCTGGCAGGCATAACCAGGAGAAGGAAAAGGGTAATTAGCTTCTTAGCCTGAAGAAGCATTTTCCAATTCAATGTGAAGCCCTTCGGACGGGTAAGAAATTCGGGGCTTGTTTGAGGTTCCAGTAAAATAGTAAGTTCGTTAGAAGATAAAACCCGACTTTCATCAGGTTGCTCGCACTTTACCATTTTTCTTTCGTTTGGTCAAATAGTTATCCCCAGAAACATATTAGAAAGATTTTCAGAGGTTACGTCAAAAATACTTATTTTAAGCCATTTTTTGAGGGTGTTGCTCTTGCGTGGTATGCTGATTTCATGGTCAAAAAAATAGAGGGAGAGACGCTCAACCCCGCCCAAGAACGGGCGGTTTTGGCCACTGAAGGGCCTCTCCTTATCATGGCCGGAGCAGGGTCCGGGAAAACGAAAGTGCTCACCCACAGAATTGCCCATCTTATCGAGAAGGGGGTGCGCCCTGACGCCATCCTCGCCATCACTTTCACCAATAAAGCGGCGGGGGAGATGAAAGAACGGATGGTAAAAATCCTGCAACAAGAAGGCAGAGCGCCTCTCTCCGCCCTTCCTTGGATGGGCACATTCCACGCCCTTTGCGTCTTTATCCTCCGGGAATCGGGGCATCATATCGGCATTCCGAGAAGTTTTTCCATTCTCGACGAAGAAGACGCCCTTTCGCTCATCAAAGAAGCAGAGAGCGAGCTGGCGCTTGACCCCAAACAGTTCCAGCCCACTCGCCTTCGCGCTCTTATCTCGCGGAAAAAGAACGAGCTTGAAACGGCAGAGCGGTTTCGGGAAACTGCCCGCGATTTTTTCCCCAAAATTATGGCAAACGTATGGGAGCGTTATGAGGAAAAGAAGCAAAACTCGAAGGGGCTTGATTTCGACGATCTTCTTTTAAGGGTGGTAGAGTTGTTTACTTCGCGGCCCGAAGCGCTTGCTTACTATCAAGAACGCTGGAAATACATCCACATTGACGAATATCAAGATACCAACCTGGCGCAGTACCATCTTACTTCTCTCTTGGCTAAAAAGTACCGAAATATCTGCGTAGTAGGAGATATAGACCAAGCGATTTACTCGTGGCGGGGGGCTGATTTCCGCAATATTCTCCACTTCGAACGCGACTGGCCGGAGGCTGTACTTATTACCCTGGAAGAAAACTATCGCTCCACCCAGCTTATTCTCGACGCCGCCAATGCGGTCATCGTAAAAAACAAAATGCGGGTGGAGAAAAATCTGCGGGCCCAAAAAAAAGAAGGGCCAAAAATCTCCCTTTTTGAGGCCGCGGGCGAGGAAGAAGAAGCGGAGTTTATCGCCGAACTTACCCACGTGCTCATAAAAGAAGGGCGCGTCTCCCCACAAGATATCGCCGTGTTGTATCGGACAAATTTCCAATCCCGGGTTATTGAGGAAAAAATGTTGGAACAAAATATCGCCTACCAGGTAGTAGGGGTAAAATTCTACGAGCGGAAAGAAGTAAAAGACGCTCTCGCCTACCTTCGGGCGGCTATCAATAAAGAGGATTTTCTGTCGCTCCGGCGGGCCGTTAACATGCCTCCGCGGGGCATTGGGAAAGTGCTCGCAGCAAAGTTTTTGGCAGGTAGCGCTCTGAAAGCTCTTGAGACCAAGAAAATCCAGGAATTTCAAGGGGTTTTAGGGTCTATCGCTAAAAGCGTAGAGACGAAAAAACCCAGCGCCGTTATGAAAGATGTGCTGGAGCAGACAGGCCTTTTGGCTTACCACACCAACGGGACAGAGGAGGGGGAAATACGAAAGGCAAACCTTGAAGAGCTTTTGAGCCTTGCCAAGCGTTATGACGCCCGCCCTGTCCCCGAGGGCATTCAGAATCTATTGGAAGACGCCGCGCTTATGTCCGACCAAGACACCCTAAAAACCGAGAACTCCGTCCGGCTCATGACCGTACACGCGGCGAAAGGGCTTGAATTCAAGATTGTTTTTATAGCCGGCCTCGAAGAGGGACTTTTCCCGCATCAAACCATGTCTGGAGAAGAGGTCGAGCTGCGGCAAGAAGAAGAGCGGCGCCTTTTTTATGTGGCATTGACTCGCGCCAAGCAAAAAGTGTTCCTTTCTTACGCAGTATTTCGCACTATTTTCGGCTCTCGGCAGATAAACCGCCCTTCCACGTTCCTCTTCGATATTCCCGCAGAACTTTTGGAGCGCGCACCGGAGAAAACGATAATGTTGGAATAATCATGTACGCGAAACGTGAAGCATAACAAGAGATTAGGGCAGAATTTTCTATCGGACAAGCGCATTTTGCAAAAAATTATTGGGGCGGGCGAGTTAAGTCCGTCCGATACGGTGCTTGAGATAGGCCCCGGCACGGGAAATCTTACTAAACTCCTCGCCGAAAAAGCAAAAAAAGTCATCGCAGTCGAAAAAGATCCTCGTCTTGTTGAATTTCTAAAAGTGAAGTTTTGCGACCACAAAAATATTCAAATCATCCACGGCGATATTTTGAAACCTACAACCTACCACCTAACTCCTACAACCTGTTACAAGATTATCGCAAATATCCCTTATTACATCACCTCGCGGTTCTTAAAAAATTCCCTTACCGCCATACCAAAACCAAAACTCATGGTGCTGATGGTGCAATATGAGGTGGCCAAACGCATCACCGCCCGCCCCGGCGAAATGAACTTGCTGGCCCTTTCCGTCCAAATATTTGGAAAGCCGAAGATCATCGCTAAAATTCCACGCCATTACTTTCATCCCAGTCCACAGGTCGATTCGGCGATTATAAAGATAACGGACATATCGGACAAACGGCTTAAGGACAATGACATGAAAGAAGAAAAACTTTTTCCTTTTCTTAAAAAAGCCTTCGGGCAAAAAAGAAAAACGCTCCGAAAATCGCTCGGAATAAAAAATCTTCCGGAAAAATATTCGAGTGCCCGGCCGGAGGAACTTTCTTTGGAGGATTGGGTAGTACTCGCGAGGCAATTTTCTTAAACCCGCTTTTTGCCATCTTTTCCCCACAAAACAGCCGTTTATACACAAATTTTTCACAGGTTCTGGGGATATAATAAGGTGGAGTGGACTACCTCCCATCCCAAAGGTTTTTTATAGTGTTTTTGCTTTCAGTGGCCCTTATCGGAGGGAGTGTTTGGTATGTGAGAAAACAACCCGAATCGGAAATGCCGCAAGCGCAGCACGAAAAAAAGGCTATTGATACAACCGCACTGGCGATCGCGAGCGCCGACACAGACAAAGATGGACTTAAAGACTGGGAAGAGACGCTTTGGAAAACTGATCCAAAATCTCCCGACACCGACGGCGACGGCGCGCCGGACGGAGAGGAAGTAAGGGCGGGGAGAAATCCTTCGGTAAAAGGCCCGAACGATGTTCATGACGGCGCGCCGCCTCAAATCGGGAATGCCGCCGGCAAAGAGAGCGGAGAAGGCAATCTCACCGACGCGTTCACTCAAGCGCTTTCCAACACTATCGGCCCAAGAGTTGCTCAAGGCGTACCGCTTTCGGCCGACGATATTTCCGGCATAAAAAAATATTTGCCCGACAAAAATAAAATTTTAGGGCAAGTTCCGGAAATTACTTCGGCTGACCTGGTAATAGCCGGAGAAAACGATCCGGCTTCCGTAAAAAAATACTTTGCTTCGGTATACGCGGTGTACGAAAAAACCGTTGTGCCTTTGAAAGAAGACGACTTGCAAATTTTGATGGAGTATCTGCGGCAAAACAAACCAGAGGAATTGAATAAAATTGACAACATATTGCATCAGCTGGACTTGAGCATCGCCGGAATCAAAAAAATTCCTGTTCCGGCGGGATACGAAAATTATACGGTAAAAGAAGTGAACTACGCCGCTAAAACAAAACGAGCGGTAGAAATCATACGGCACGCGGATACCGACCCAATTTCGGCTATGGCCGTGCTTGAATTTCGTTACGATCTTTTAACCGAAATCCGCGCCTTCCATCAAAACTATGGAAAAGAGCTTCAAACCAAGATTGCAATAGAGTCCGGCGACACATGGAAAAGAATGTTTTGGATAAATCTGAATTAATGCGCGCGCCCTCTAAAAAAACAAAAAAAATACTTCTGCCGCTGCTCTTGGCGTTTTCGGTTTCCGTTTCACTGCTTTTCCCATTCCAAAAAGCATACGCCCAACTTGCTGTAATTGATGCGGCGCATATCGCAGTAAGTACGGCGAATGGAGTAATTTTGACGGCGATTGGAGTAAGTACGGCCGCCACTGCAGTAAGTACGGCCGCCTTGGTGACAAAAGAGTATATTCTTGACACCTTCGTGTATGCATTTTTAAAGATTCTTATTCGCACATTCACTCAAGGCATCGTTTCGTGGATCCGGACAGGCGGGTTTCAGGGGCAATCGCTCATGATTGATAATTTTGAAGAGCATTTCAAAAGAGAGATTGATAATGCGGCCGGGATCTTTTTGGAAGACATTGCCGGGCCGGAATTTACGGCTCTTCTTTGCGATGGTCTGCGTATTACTATCCCCCGCTTCGCGGGAACACGCAGCTCTTTTGCGGACAGGGCGCGGTGCACCATTACCCAAATTGTTGACAACCTTGAAAATTTTCATGTTCGCTTCTCCTACGGAGGTTGGGCGGGGTGGAACTCGCTTTTGCAAGCGAACAACAACTGGATGGGCGTGCTCCTAATGACCAAGGACGAAGGGGAGAAGAGAAAAGCGGACGCGTATCTTGCTGCAAGTAAAAAGATAGACACCACCACAGGCGGTCTTGTGCCCTCCGAAGACTGCGACCGCACCTCGCTCGGCCACATTGTAAACTGCGTAACCAAAACGCCGGGGAAAATCGTGGCAAAAGCGGCAGAAGACGTGTTCGGCTCGGGGGTGCGCCAGCTTGAGCTTGCAGACGAGATCAACGAAATAATCGCGGCGGCCTTGGACCAGCTTATTTCATGGGCGATTACGGGAGGCGGTGGCGGATTTTCTTCTGGTGGGCGCGTGAGACCGCCTGACAACACGCTTCCTACCGTCAGAATAGTATCTCCGGCAGAAGGAGCAATTGTGAGAGGTCCGGTAACAATCTCTGCAAACGCATTCGATAACGTAGGAATCGCCCGCGTAAAATTTTTCGTGGACGGAAGAGAGATAGATGAAGTGAACTCACCCCCATACGCCACGTCTTGGGACACCACATCGGTCTTGGACGGCATTCACATTATTATGGCAGTTGCCATAGATACAAGCGGACTCTCAGACCAAAGCCTGGTAAGTGTAAATGTAAGTAATAATCCGGCGCCAGCGGCGCCTCCGGAACCACCACCTCCGCCCCCTGGGCCCCCGCCGCCTCTTAGCGCAAATGGCAGCACTTTAATATGAACTTGAACTGGAAAAAAATATTTTCTTGGGTGTTGATAGGAGCAATCCTACTCCCATCCTTTGCGGCAGCGGCGCCGGGAGACGACGCGCTCGCGCGGCTTAACAGCACACTAGAAGCTGGCCCGGATTGTTGGAATTGGTTTGGCGGCGTCAATGTGGGAGCATGCCTCGGATACTTCTTCGCCTGGATTTCTTACATTGCTTTGAGCATGGTCGGGGTGGTTTTGAGCGTCGCGGGGCTGGTGTTTAATGTAACCCTCGGAATAACAATAGACAATATTAATTACACCGCCGAAAAAGTTCCGGCCCTTGCTCTGGGATGGGAGTTCTCCCGCGACATTGTAAACATTTTCTTCATCTTTATTCTCCTTTTCATCGCCATTTCGACTATTTTGGGCATTGAATCTTACAGCGCCCGCAAGCTTTTGGTTACCCTCATTATTATGGCCCTTTTGGTCAATTTTAGCTTTCTTATCGCCCAGACATTTATTTTCGTATCAAACGCCCTCACCAAAGAGCTGTACGACGCTATTCGTGTGCCTAAGCCCCTACTGCCACCCACGATTACACTGTCGGGCTCAAAGCTTCTTTCGCTACAATTCACTAAGGATCTGTCCTCTGCCATTGTGAATGGATTCGCGCCCCAGACCTTGCTGGACAAAGCCCCATTCAAAAATCCGACATCGGGAGGCGCCGTGCTGATAGATCTCACGCTCTATATGGCCATCATAGAAATCGCCGTTATCGGCATTATTCTTATTCTCATTGCCTCGCTTGTACTTTTTGCGGGTTCGTTCTTTTTTGTAACGCGGCTGGTGACGCTGTGGTTTCTTCTTATTCTGGCTCCTTTTGGCTTTGTGTTTTACATCCTTCCCCAAACTCAAGGCTACGCCAAAACATGGTGGAAAAAACTGGGAGAACAGGCAATTTTTGCCCCTGTTTTCATGTTTTTCCTCGCCCTCGCAATCTTCGTAGAACAAAGCGGGCTCATTTACTTCCTCGCAGACGCGGATACTAAAGAGCCTCCGGAATTCCTTTTCCTCCTCGGCCTTCAAGGCATCCTTATGGCTATCCTGTTTATAGCTTGCCTTTATGTATCAAAACAGATGGGCATTTACGGCGCTGCCGGGGCGATGAAGATAGGGGAAGATTACGGAAGTTGGTTTAAGGGATATGCCGGAGGGCGCTGGCAGGGCGTTAAGAACTTAGGGAAGCGCGGGGTTGGCGCTTTGGCCGCCCCCATAGCCGATAAAATCAGCGGGAGCACTTTTGCTCAAAGGCCTTATGCGGGCGCGATAGCGAGATTCGGAGTAAAACCTTTTGAGGGGGCAAAACAGATGCAGCAGAGAATAAATGACGAGCGGGAAAATAAATACAAGGCGATGAGCTCAAAAGCGCTTGCGTCCACGTATAGAAGCACAGTAAATCCGTCAGAGCGCAAAGAGCTTCTAAAAATCGCGGCAGAGAATAGAAAAATGAAAGATTTCAATCCCGGAGAGATGACCATAGCCATGCAGCAGAATAAAACTAACAGCAAAGCCCTCCGCGGAATTTACGCGGTGA
>CAYISH010000009.1:0-20120 GCA_964366035.1 uncultured Candidatus Saccharibacteria bacterium | reverse complement strand
CTGTTACCTCTACCCCGTCGATTTTTACTGTTACATACACATTTCCGGTAGATGGTGGTGGTGGAGGAGGTGGTGGAGGAGGTGGAGGAGGTACAGATTGATACCTAAAATCATACCCGCCATCAGAAGCGCGATCCCATGTATTTTGATCACTATTGCAACTTCCCTGCGTCGCGCAATGCCATCCCGCTACCTGATGTTCGTAACTTCTCGCCGATTCAAGACTGGGGTTATTGTTGAGGAAGGGTCCGCCAAGGGGTGGCCGTGTCTCTGGCGACACCCGCACGCAAAATCCTTCTCTTTGCGGCACGGAGAAAGAGAAGTTTCCGTTTCCGATTGTTTGAACTGGAGTCCCTCGACAGGTTTCAATGGTAGCTCCCGCAAATCCTCCCCCCGTTGATTCGTTGAAGACCCGGCCGGAGATGGTGCCTGGCGGTGGAGGAGGAGGTGGGGGTACTGGGGGAGGAGGAGGCGGGGGCAACACGGGCTGCTGGCATCGAAGACTCCTGTTTGTGGTATTTGTGCCGTCAACCTGAAGCTGAACCCAACTGCCGAGTACGATTCCCGAGGAATTTACATCCCGTCCCTCCACAACGATGTTGTGAGAATTGCCGTCCGTCATTGAGGAAGCAATATTGAAAGTAAACCCGCAGGTGCCTCCAGCGCAACCGTGGTCCGTTCCCCATTGGTTATTGAGATCGCTTCGGAACTCGCTCGCCGTCCCCTGCGTAATCACCGCGCCGTCTTTTTTCACCCTGACCTGAATATCCCCATTGGTAAAATCTGGATCGCCCGCCCATCCGAATGCGGTGCAACTCGCGGCATTAGGAACCGTCCCAGAATTTCCATCATGCCCGCCTTGGGGAATTCTGTTTACAGGAGGAGGGGGCGGTGGAGGGGGCGCGGAGGTAATAAGTTTATAAAATACGGTGATTACTCCTCCTGGAGTGGATAATGTCGGCGCGCCTCCCGCAAATTCCTTTCCGGCAAATGTTCTCCCCGCAGGCACAGCAGTCGGATCATTAAAGTTATAGGTGCCGAGCGGCATATTGGCATACCAATGTGGAAGTTCATTGAAAGAACGGCTTGTCGGACCGGTGAATGAAGCGGTAATTCCTTGTATGCAACCGTCCAAAATAGTGCAACCAAAATTACCTTTGTTCGCATCTGTTACCTCTACCCCGTCGATTTTTACTGTTACATACACATTTCCGGTAGATGGCGGTGGTGGAGGAGGGGGCGGAAGTGGCGGCGTAAATTTTATCTTTACCGCTTCTATGCTCTGTGAGTTCTGATAGAACGCCCACGGGCTTTCTTGACCTGCGCCTGCGCACTGCCATGCGGTTTCACTCTCTATGATTGAATCGTTATTATCGTTCTGGCCAACTTTCACGCAAACCTCCCCGCCACTCGCGTTATTCTTTACCTTCACCGCTTCAAGGCTCTGGCTGTTGGTATAGGTGGCCCAGCCGCTTTCAGTACTGTCAGTGGCACACATCCACACTGTCTCGCTCTCAATAGTAGTATCGTTATTATCGTTCTGGCCAACTTTCACGCATACGGGATAAAATCCAATATTCGCCGCTTCTATGCTCTGTGAACCAGAAAAAGCCGCCCAGGGACTTTCTCCGCCGGCATCGGGAGCACACTGCCATCCGGTTCCTAATTCCACTGCTTGACTGCTGTTGTCATTTTGCCCTGATTGAATACAAATGTTCGCTTCTCCCGCGAAAGGAAAAAAAAGAGCAAAGGATAAGATAAGAAAATAAAATTTGAAACTGTTCATATTTATTCCTATTATCTTTATGCTACCCCCTTGAAAGCGCTCTACAAAGCAGGTTTATCCACATAAACTTCGTCATACCCGCCCCGGGTATACTTGTTGGAAGGATCCCAGGAAAGCCAGCCGGAAAGCCCAGCGTCATACACCGCTTGTTTTTGAAGTTTAATCATGGAAGCATCGTAAGTAGCGCCAAGGTCAAAATCCTGTATCCAAGGGCGAAGTTTTTGCGGGCTTTCCCCTATTGCAACGGCGCGGTTCCGGGCGCGTTCCATGGCGGTTTTAATAACTTCATAGGGATGCTCGGCGGGGTTTTTATATCCTTGAAAACCAGGAGGATAGTGCGAAGGGTACACCATGGGAGAAATGTAATCGAAATGCGGCAGAGCACTTTCCAGCACTTGGCCAATGTTTAAATCGTCTTTGTTCCAGGTGGTAAGGCCGAAAAGGTCCGCCGAAATGGGTACGGGGAGCGAGGAAAGATGTTCCGAAAGGTACGCAAAAAACGACGAAATCACTTCCGCCTTCGGCGTCTTTCCGTCCCAAAAAGGATAGTGCATGTCTCTTAAGTTTCCATCGGAAGGGAAACGGACATAATCGAAGTTGAGCTCGTCGAACCCGACGCTTTCGGCCTCTTTACCGATGCGAATCGCGATATCCCATACTTCGCGGGAAGCGGGATCCACCCACGAAATTCCCTGTTTGTCTTTCCACGCCACCCCAGATGAGCCTTTAATGGCCAAATCTGGGCGTAGGCGGGCCAAGTGGGGGTCTTGGAATACCGCAATGCGGCCAATTACGTAAATATTCTTGGCATGGAGCTCGTTGATAAATTCCTCAATATCGCCGATTCTTTTTTCCGGATAGCCAAGGTCGTTTAATACGCTGTCTTTTACCGAAAACGAAATGCGCCCGGTATAGTCTTTTATGTCGATTACGATGGCGTTTAGCTCGGTGCGGTCAATAAAGCGCACCAGCTCTTCGCGCCAATTCGTCGTACCCGCCACCCAGCTCGACATATAAATCCCCTTCGTGGCCGCGGGGGCGGGAATATGCTCCAGAGGCTTGTTGCGCACTATTGCTTCCTTCGTGAGCGCGACATATTCGATGGGGCCCGTAAGCTTTTTGGCAAATGCGTGGCTCATCCAGCCAAGCCCTACCACAAAAATTGCCGCCAAAAGCCAGTTGCCGGTGGAAAATGTGCGCAGAGATTTTGAAAAAGTCCCGCGCGGCTTCACGGCGTTGGAAAAGGTTGCTTACTGTCCGCTAATATTTTTTCGCGCCCCGAAAAATCCGCTCCTGTTTCGATAAGTTTTGTAATGGCAGGCTTATCTTGAAACGAATTGATCAAGACCGCGCCTATTATTTTACCATCCTGCAAAAAGAAGCGGGAATACTTTCGGGCTCTTATGTCCAGGCGCGCCACCGTTCGGGTTCCTCCTTTTTCCAAGGCCTCCCCCACCACCGTCAATACCAAGCCAAGCGCTTTTATGGAATAGGAAGGAACCGCTGAGAATGCTTCGCGCCCGCCCCCCATGTTAACGCCCGCAATTTTCCCCATAAGAAATCCGTGCGTCCAATTGCCTACCGTCTTCCATCCCCCCGCATACGCGTCAAAATACTCGGCTGCATCCCCAGCCGCCCATACGCGGGGAATGTTTGTTTCCAAAAACTCATTTACTTTAATGCCCTGCCCCGTGGCAAGCCCCGTGCCCTCGCCCAACGCTCCTGCGCCGAGTTCCATGTTCCGCCGAATGCCGAGGCCGAGCGCAACCACATCAGCTTCTATCGTCATGCCGTTTTTAGTAACCACCTTAAGCCCTTCCACACCGCTTTTCACCTGATACACCTCATCTCCCATCTGCTCTTCAATAAAGTTCTTTGCAAATTCTCTGCTAAAAAACTCCGCCCCTTCGCGGTCAACCCGCCCTTTCCAAAAATACTCCTCCCGCCCCAAAAGGATAACCGGAATGCCGTAGGAGCGGAAAATATTTAAAAACTCTATCGCAATAAATCCCGACCCCACCACCAAGGCTTTTTTAATCTGGCCTGTGGAAGCAAGCGAACGGACGCGCTCGGCATCTTCCAAGCGCTGCAAGCGAAGCGTGCGGCCCATCGCCTCCGCCTCAAATTCCCATGGCGTTACCGAACCGCCGGTAGCGAGCAGGAGAGACCGGTAAGAAAAAACGCCGCCCGCCCTGGTATGGCATTCCTGGCGCACAAAATCGATGCGTTGTGCCCGCTCGGAAAGATAGAGATCGATGCCCTTTTTTTCGTAGTCGCCAAGCGAACGGAGCATGACTTTATCAAGCTCAATCTCGCCCCGCGAAAACGCTGGCAAAAACACACGCGAATATAAAAAGTGCGGCTCGTCTTCGATAATCGCAATAGAGGAAGAAATATCGGAACGCCGAATCGTTTCAGCCGCGGTCGTCCCTGCAATGCCGCCGCCTATAATAAGAAAATCGTATTTACGCATCGCCTCTTATGTTTCTTCTCCGGCCCGGGAACCGGAGGCCGACCAAAATCCCAACACTGCAATTAACACGCCCGTTATGATGGTAAGCGCGCGGTGAAGCCCTAAAGGAAAACCGAGAAAGGGCATCAAGATAACCCAAAGGCCCAAAAACCCTAAAAGCCAGTTTTGCCACATAAAAAGCAAAAAATTAATTTCGCCGGAAGACCTTTCCTCTATTTTAATACTCTTGCCCTAATACTCAACTTTGTCGCCTGTTTTGATGCCCACTTTTGCCGCGAGGCCACCCGAAATTTCCAAAACTGCGCTTACTGCCCCGGGAGATTTTGCAAGCGCTATTCCCCCTTCCACCTCCGGCGGCAGAAAATCCGTTCCTGCAACTTTTCCTTCTCGAATCCATATTATGTCGAGAGGAATGAGCACATCCTTATTCCAAAATATCCGCTCTTCTGCTTTTGGAAAAAGAAAAAGCATGCCGCGCCCTTCGGTAAGAGAAGAAACTTCCTGAAGCCCCTTCACCCATTCAGCCGGCTCATCTGCAATCGAAATTTCAATGTTCCGCCCTTTTATTGAAATGCTCTTACTGTTGCTTCCGCCTACTGCCGCCGCTCGGCGCTCGGGAGGAGGCAGTCTGTCCTGTTTTGCTGTACGCCATCCGTAAAACAGAACAATACAAATCGCCAGAAGCGCCAACGCCGCTACCCACCATTTTTCTTGGAGTTTTTTTTCTTCTCCCTCCACTGCTACGCCTTAGCCTTCACCGTCTCGCGTATCTTGGCGATAATTTGGTTGGCAATTTGGGGGTTTTCCCGCAAAAACGATTTGGCATTTTCATACCCCTGTCCCAATCTTACCTCGTCAAAAGAAAGCGAAGCGCCTGATTTTTTAATAAGCTCGTGCTTGATGCCGAGATTAATAATATCGCCTTCGTAGGAAATCCCTTCGTTATACATAATGTCGAACTCCGCCACGCGAAAGGGCGGAGCAACTTTGTTTTTTACCACCTTTGCCACCGCGCGGTTTCCAATCACTTCTTCTCCCTTTTGAATTTTGGCGGCGCGCCTGATTTCAATGCGCACCGAAGCGTAAAACTTCAAGGCTTTGCCGCCCGGCGTGGTTTCGGGATTCCCAAACATAATGCCTATTTGCATGCGTATTTGATTTATGAATATCACCACCGTTTTTGATTTTGCGGTGATTGCCGTCAACTTACGAAGCGCCTGCGACATGAGCCGCGCTTGAAGCCCCATATGCGACTGGCCCATTTCTCCTTCAATCTCCGCCTGCGGCACTAACGCCGCTACGGAATCTATTACGATGACATCCAAAGAGCTGGAACGCACCAAACTTTCCACGATTTCCAGAGCTTGCTCGCCTGTATCCGGCTGCGAAATTAAAAGATCATTTATCTTTACACCGATTTTTTTTGCGTATTCAGGATCAAGCGCGTGCTCTGCGTCCACAAACGCGCAAAGTCCGCCCTTTTTTTGGGCTTGGGCCACAATGTGCAGAGCCAAGGTCGTTTTCCCGCCCGACTCCGGCCCGTATATTTCTATGATTCTCCCACGTGGCACTCCGCCCACCCCGAGCGCCAAATCCAAACCCAACGAACCCGTGGGAATCGCGTCCACATCCACCTTTCTTGCCTCTCCCAACTTCATAATCGCCCCCTCGCCGTATTTAGCCCGAATCTCTTTCAAAGCCGCCTCTACCCCTTCCTGTTTTTGCGATTTTTCGTCCGTTGGTTTTTTTACCATATAGTTATATTATACACGAAAAAATTAATTTCCCTTATTACGGCCTGTAGACCATTCTCCGCACCAGACGTTCGCGCCCAAATTTATCCGTTCCCTTTATTTCTAAAATGCTCTCGCCGGGCGCTACCAAAAAATCTTCTTCAAAGTTTCCCTTTTCATCTGTAAAAATCGGCCTGCCGTTCAGGGTCAAGTGGCTCACATTTGAAGCGTTTCCTCTTATTACCATGCGCTCTTCCGTCACCCGCGTCCCTTCGGTGGGAGCGGCTACTTCAATGCGGGGACCGCCCAAATAAGGCCGGGCCTGCCAGAGGCCGTAAAACGCCACAAATACAGCTACGAGCGAAAGCGCTATCTTCTTACGAGAAACCCTCATAGAAATTATTTTTGCCTTTCCTGGCTGGCTTGGGAAAATTCTCTTCTTCCCCATCCGCTTCTTCTATCAATTGCGTTGCCGCGTCTTCCTCCGCCAGCTGGCGGATCGCCTCTTCGTCTTTGATAAGTACCTCGCGTGGCTTGGCTCCATCCTGCGGGCCGATTACTCCCTGCTCCTCCATTAAATCCAACATCCGCGCCGCCCTGGCATATCCTACCCGCAAACGCCGCTGCAGGTATGACGCGGAAACCTTGCCTGCTTCCACCGCAAGCCTCCGCGCTTGGTCGTACAAGGCGTCGTCATCCTCATCCCCTTTTTTCAATGCGTTTGAAAGATCTCCTCCCAGTTTCCCCACTACTTCAGAAAACATTTCTTCGGTGGGAACAGGAGCGGCGACTTCTTCCGAATGTCCCGCAAGCCAGGCGGTAACTCTCTTCACTTCTTTTTCCGAAACAAACGCGCCCTGCACTCTTCGGGGTTTCGCCAGATCGCTCGAAAGAAAAAGCATATCGCCGTTTCCCAAAAGTTTTTCCGCGCCCGTGGCATCCAAAATCGTCCGCGAGTCGATGCCCGAGGCCACTGCGAATGCGACCCGGGAAGTGATATTCGCCTTAATAAGCCCTGTGATTACTTCCACTGAAGGCCGCTGGGTGGAGACAATCAAGTGGATGCCGACCGCCCGCGACATTTGGGCGAGGCGCACAATTGATGCTTCCAATTCGCGGGGGTAAGTAGCAATCAGATCCGCAAGCTCGTCGACAATCACCACAATGTACGGCATCGGCTCTTCGTCAGGGTTCACCGAAAGCACTTCGGCATGATACGCTTTAATGTCGCGCACGCTGTAGCGGGCAAGCACCTCGTACCGCCGTTCCATTTCCTTTGCTCCCCATTTAAGAGCCATAATCGCTTTTTTGGCATCGGTAATCACCGGCGTCAGAAGATGCGGAATTTTGGAGTAGCTCTGCATCTCAACGCGCTTGGGGTCGATAATAATAAACCGCATCATCTCGGGCGGGTTTCGGTACAAAAGCCCGGTTAAAATGCTATGGATTGCCACCGATTTCCCGGAACCCGTAGCGCCCGCCACAAGCATATGCGGCATGCGCGTAAGGTCGGCATACGCCCCGCGGCCCGACACATCGCGTCCCAGCGCGAACAACAAGGGCGCATCCGATTTTTGAAATTCCTCCGCGCCCAACAGGCTTCGAAGCCCGACGAGCGAAATCGAACGGTTAGGGATTTCGATGCCCACCAGCGAACGGCCGGGGATGGGCGCTTCAATGCGGATAGGATGAGCCGCAAGCGCAAGCGCCAAGTCGTTTTGAAGCCCGATAATGCGGGTTACTTTAATCCCCTCCGCGGGCTTTAGAGTATATTGCGTTACCGAGGGGCCCACGTTTACCTCCGACATTTCTACTTCGATGCCGAAATTTTGGAGCGTGCGCTTAATAATATTCGCATTCGCTTTGATATCGCCGGAAGAAGGCGTGCCCTTGTCGTCTTCCAAAAGGTTCAATGGGGGTAATTGAAAATCTGCCCTCCGCCGCGCCTTTTTAACGGGTGCGGAGATAAATTCTTCGGCAGGCTTCGCTTTCGGCATAATTGCCCGTTCCTCATCTTTTACCACTTCGGGCAATTTCAGCTCTTCCGTTTTTACGGGAACAGCGATTGCCGTAGCCGCTATGGCCTCAACTTTCCCGTTTTTCTCTTTCTTCGGCTCTTCTTCCTCGTCTTCATCCCCCCCGCTCGCTTTCATAAAAGAAAGATTGAGCATAACCAACACGCCCGCAAGCGCCGATGCAAGGAGCAACACCAGAGAAGCCCAAAAATCAAACAGTTTGAGAAAAGGATAACTGATGGCAAGACCCACATACCCCCCAGTACCTTCCGAAAATACCGTCTCGGCAATGCCAAGCGCGGAAAGAAGGAACAAAAACGCGCCTATAAGGGTGGTGAACACAAAATGCCGGCGGAGCGAGAAAAGAAACGAAACGCCCGCCAAAATGAAAACGATGGGTATCAAAAAAAACGCCTTGCCGAAGAGAAGTTCGAGCGCCCCCTGCACCGTGTTGCCAGTCATCCCCGCCTTGCCAAACGCCGCGAGGGTGAGCATGAGGCCCAAGGCAAACGCAAGCACCGCGAATACCGATTGCTTCGTCTCGTGCTTAATGCCTTCATGCCATCTGCCCCCGTCGTTACTTCGTTTTTTTGATTTTTTCCCGTTCCAGTTTTTTCGCGCCATGAATAAAAAAACATCCTCGTGTTCCGTAAGTACCCACTTATTATACGGCACTCGCCCTGAAAAATGTAAGGAAAACAAGAAAGCCAGCCTTTTGCGGGGCTGGCTGTTGTTCTCATGTTCCCTTCTCTCCTTACTTAACTGCTTTTTTCCTAGCCCTCCGACGCTGCTCTGCCAATGACAAGACCAGATTTGTCATCAGACTCGATCCATACAACAGCGCGGCTAAAGTAAATATCCCGACGCACTTCCGTGAGCATATCGCTTACCGAACCGATGCAGTGATACCGCTTTGCACCGAATCGTACCAAGCGGTTTTCCAGAAAAGCGAGCTTTACACGCGCCAAGACTTCCTCATTTTTCTGGGGATTTCCAGAAACCATTTTCTCCTCCTTCAAACTTTTGAGAAAGTATAGCAATAGCGCAGAAAAACGCCAAAACAAAAACCCCAATAAAGCCGCAAGCCAAGTTATACATGTTTGAAGCGAGGGTATGTGGAATTTAAAATGATGGTAGCGATAAATTGACTTGCTGATCTATCATTGATATCGTACAAGCATGAAAAAGTATACTTACCGCATAATCATTGAGCCAGATGAGCGAAATACTTTCCACGCATACGTGCCAGCTTTGCCTGGATGCCATAGCTGGGGGAAAACCCTCCCGGAGGCTCGGCGCAATATCAAAGACGCAATGGACGCATATGTACGCAGTCTGACCGCGGACGGTAAGCGAATCCCTGAAGACAATGGAATTGAAGTAGTTGAAATGATTTCTCTTCCTGATCCTCGCCGCAAGTTACTCGCTCATGCCTAAACTGCTTCGAGTGAAAGATCGCAAGTTAATCCGAGCTCTGAAAAAGCTCGGCTTTTTTGAACATCCGGAGCGCGGAACTTCCCATGCATAGTGCTTGTTATATGTCAATAATCAATTTTGTCTACTCGTCCCAGATGCCCAAAAACCCTTCATTTTCAAGGGTTTTTGGGCATAGAAAAAGGATTGTAAGCGATTTTACGTTTTTTCCTGTTCCTTCTCCATCTCCTGATCGAAATCCCCCACTCGGTCCTCTTCTCGTTGATAGTCTTTCCGGTACCCTGTTCCGGCGGGAATAAGGCGGCCGATGATCACGTTTTCTTTGAGCCCGTAGAGCCGGTCTTCACGGCCGTCGAGCGCGGCTGAAATCAACACGCGAGTAGTTTCTTGGAAGGAAGCTGCTGAAAGGAACGAGGAAGACGTAAGGGCCGTTTTGGTAATACCCATCACAATGGGGGTCCCTTCAGCGAGGGCCCCACCTTCTTTTTTAATCCGGGCGTTCTCTTCAAGGACATATGTCCGGTCCGCCACATCGCCTACCGCAAACCTGGTCGAACCGGACTCTTTGATTTTCACCCGCGAGAACATCTGCTTTACAATCGTTTCGATGTGCTTGTCGTTTATGGATGCGCCCTGGAGCGTATAAATTTTGGAGACTTCGCGGATGATGTAGTTTTGGGCGGTAGTAGTGCCCGTAAGGCTGAAGAGTTCTTTAATATCCGCCGGGCCATCGGAGAGGAAATCCCCTTTCTTTACTTTTGCGGACGGCGTTACCAACACTGCCCGGCCGTAAGGAATGGCAAACTCTTTGGAATCTTTGTCATCGAGAAGTATGACCACGATTTTCTCGCGGCCAGCTTCTTTTATTTCAAGTACGTCGCCATTTACGTCCGAAAGCACGGCTGGATTTTTGGGCATGCGAAGTTCGAAAACTTCTTCCACGCGCGGCAAACCGAGCGTAATGTCGGCGGTGCCAGCAATGCCTCCTACGTGGAACGTGCGCATGGTAAGCTGGGTGCCCGGCTCGCCGATGGCTTGCGCGGCCACGATACCTACAGCTTCCCCCATTTTTACGGGAGTGTTGGAACCGAGATCGTAGCCGTAGCATGCTTTGCACACGCCGCGGATCGCTTTGCACGAAATAGGCGAGCGCACGAATATTTCCGTAACTCCTCCTTTATCCGCTTTCTCCGCATCGCCCACCGTTAATAGATGTCCTTTTTTGAATATCGTTTTTCCCTCGCCGTCTTTCATGTCTTTGGCAAGTACCCGGCCGAAAATCCTTCCGGCAAGGCTTCGCCCGTATTCCTCCACTTCTTGCCGCAAAATCCGAAAGCCCACAGTGTCCCTGCAATCGTCTTCGCGGACAATCACGTCCTGCGCTACGTCGACAAGACGGCGCGTAAGATAGCCTGCATGCGCAGTTTTCAAGGCCGTGTCCGCAGTTCCTTTTCGGGCGCCGTGGGTAGAAATGAAATACTCAAGCACGTTTAAGCCTTCCTTATATGAAGACAAAATAGGAAGCTCGATGGTTTTTCCGGCAGGGTTTCTGACAAGACCTTTCATGCCCGCCATCTGGTTGGCCTGCGTCCAGGTACCTCGGGCCGCGGAGGAAACCATGGAATAAACAGGGCCTTCCGGGTCGAGCACCGCGGGCACCAGTTCGTCCACCCGCCGCTTTACGTCTGTCCAAATCGCAATTACTTTGTCGTATCGCTCTTCGTCGGTAAGAAATCCATCATTGTACTGCTCCAGAATTTTCTGCGCTTCCGTCTCCGCCGCCTTGATAATTTCTTTTTTACCCGGAGGAACCGCTAGGTCGTTAATACCCCAGCTAATGCCTGATTTGGTCGCGTAGCGAAAGCCGAATGATTTGATTTTGTCCAAAATCGGCCCTGTGGCATCGATCCCGTAATCTACGATAACGCGGGAAACGATGCGCTCAAGCGTTTTTTTCTTGATATCGTCGTTTATGAATTCGAAGTCGTCGGGAAGCACCGAGTTGAATAAGAGCCTGCCTACGCTCGTCTCAATTATCTCGCCCGCAAACTTGTGGTACTTAGCCGTTCCAGTAGCTCGCACTTTTATTTTTGCTTTGATGTCTACCACTCCGTAGTCGTAAGCCAAAATCGCCTCGTTGGGGTTTGAAAAAATCTTCCCCTCGCCTTTCGCCTTTTCGCGAAGTTTGGTGAGCCAGTAGCAACCCATGACCATATCTTGTGTGGGAGTTACCGTGGGGTCGCCGGTGCCAGGCTTTAAGAGATTCCGGGATGCCGCCATAATTTCCCGCGCTTCTCTTTGCGCTTCTTCCGTAATGGGCACGTGCACCGCCATCTGGTCGCCGTCGAAGTCCGCGTTGAATGCCGAGCAGACCAAGGGGTGGATTTGAATGGCGTTGCCTTCAATCAAAATCGGTTGGAATGCCTGAACACCCAAGCGGTGGAGAGTGGGAGCGCGGTTTAAAAGCACGTATTTACCGTCGATTACTTCTTCCAAAATCGCCCATACGTCAGCCGTGGCGTCGTCGATGAGGCGGTTTGCCCCGCGGATGTTATGCGCATATCCTCGCTCGATAAGTTTTCCGATCACAAAGGGGCGGAAAAGTTCTAAGGCCATGTGCTTGGGAAGCCCGCACTGGTGAAGCTTGAGCTCGGGACCCACCACAATTACCGATCTGCCGGAGTAGTCGACGCGCTTTCCCAAAAGGTTCTGGCGGAAACGGCCTTGCTTGCCTTTAAGCATGTCGGCCAAGGAGCGAAGGGGGCGCTTTTGGGCCTGCGAGGTGGCGGCCGCACCAGGGCCGCGGCGAATGGAGTTATCGATCAAAGCGTCTACTGCTTCCTGGAGCATACGCTTCTCATTCCGCACGATTACTTCGGGGGCTTTTAACTCCAAAAGTTTTTTGAGGCGATTGTTGCGGTTAATTACCCGGCGGTAGAGGTCGTTTACATCGGAAGTGGCGTGGCGCCCGCCTTCGAGCTGCACCATAGGACGGAGGGCGGGAGGGCTTACCGGAATTACCGTTAAAAACATCCATTCCGGTCTTACGCCGGAACGCTGTATCGCTTTTACAATGCTAAGGCGCTTTAAAATTTTCTTTTTGTCTTGAGGATTTGCCTCTTCAAACCCGGCCGTTATCTCTTCAGTCAATTCCGCAAGATCAACATCCTGGCAAAGCTTATAAAGCGCCTCGGCGCCAAGGTCGGCCTCAAATACTTCAGCGTACTTCATCGCCATGCGCTGATATTCCTGCTCGGAGAGCACGCGGCGGATTTTGAGCCCTTCAAGTTCCTTTCGAGCCGCATCGTAGGCTTCCTTCAAAAGGGTTTTATCCTTTTTCAGCTCCGCGCTCTTTGATTTTGCTTTGTATTCCTTTTCTAAATCTTTCAAAGCCTCGTCCCTTTTTTTGCCGTCCACTTTCGTAATTACGTATCCCGCAAAGTAAATGACACGCTCCAGTTCAGGAATGGAAAGACCCAAGATGAGGCCGATTTTGGAAGGTACCCCGCGCAAAAACCAAATATGCGATACGGGGGAGGCAAGCTTAATGTGCCCCATGCGCTCTCTCCGCACCACCGAGCGGGTTACTTCCACTCCGCACTTGTCGCAGACGATTCCTTTGTAGCGGATGCGTCGGTATTTGCCGCAGTAGCATTCGTAGTCTTTTTCCGGCCCGAAAATACGCTCGTCGAACAAGCCGTCTTTTTCGGCCCTTTGGGTGCGGTAGTTAATCGTCTCGGGCTTGGTTACTTCGCCGCGCGACCAGGCCAAAATTTTCTCGGGCGAAGCGAGTTTGATTAAAATCGATTTGAAATCTGTTACTTTTGTTTCCATGGAATAGCTTATAGCTTTTTAGCTTGTAGTAGTTTCGCTAAGAAGCTACAAGCTACAAGCTGTTTTAGATTCTGATAATCGCTTCATCCCGAGACCTTTCTGCCGGTAACTTATCCGTCTCCGGCTCCGCCCGCACTTCTTTTAGCTCCACATCCAAGGCGAGCGCCTTCAGTTCGTTTACCAACACATGGAAAGAGGCGGGCAAGTTGGGGCTCTTAAATTTCTCGCCCCGCACAATCGCATCATACGCCGAGGCGCGCCCCAGCACGTCGTCGGATTTGATAGTAAGCATTTCCTGAAGCGTGTGCGCGGCGCCGTATCCTTCGAGCGCCCATACTTCCATTTCTCCAAAGCGCTGCCCTCCGCCTTGGGCTTTTCCGCCCAAAGGCTGCTGGGTGATAAGCGAGTAGGGACCAATGGAACGCATATGGATTTTGTCCTCCACCATGTGCACAAGCTTCAACATATAAATGTAGCCCACCGTTACTTCCTGGTCGAATGTCTCGCCGGTACGGCCGTCGTAAAGTTTTACTTTTCCCGAAGGGGGGAGCCCCGCTTTCTGGAGTTCCGCCCGGATTTCATCTTCTTCCGCGCCGCGAAGGGAAGGAGTAATTGCATGATACCCCAAAATCTTGGCCGCCCACCCGAGGTGCGTCTCTAATATCTGCCCGAGGTTCATGCGCGAAGCCACGCCAAGCGGGTTTAAGATAATGTCTACAGGGGTACCGTCTTCCAAGTGCGGCAAATCTTCCGCGGGAAGAATTTTCGAAATCACTCCTTTGTTGCCGTGGCGCCCAGCCAGCTTGTCGCCCACCGAAATTTTTCTTAGCTGCGCGAGTTCCACCTGCACGCGTTTGATAACTCCCGTATCAAGCTTGTCTCCGCGCTCGCGCGAGAATACTTTAATATCCACTACCCGGCCTTGCTTGCCGTGGGGCACGCGGAGCGAGGTGTCTTTTACGTCGCGCGCTTTTTCCCCGAAAATTGCCCGCAAGAGGCGTTCTTCCGGTGTTAATTCCACTTCTCCTTTCGGAGTAATTTTACCTACCAAAATATCGCCGTGGCGCACTTCCGCACCTATCCGAATAACACCTTCTTCATCGAGGTCTTTCAACTTTTCTTCGGAAACGTTCGGAATATCATGCGTGGTTACTTCCGGTCCCAGCTTAGTATCGCGCACATCGACAGAAAAATCTTCAATGTGAATGGAAGAAAACGTGTCATCTTTTACAAGCCTGTCGGAAAGAATAATCGCGTCTTCAAAATTCGCCCCGCCCCACGACAGAAACGCCACCAGGACGTTTTGCCCTAAGGCCAACACCCCGTGATCAGTGGAAGAAGTGTCCGCAAGTACCTGCCCTTTCTTTACTTTTTCGTTTAGATCGACAATGGGGCGCTGGTTGATGACGGTAAATTCGTTTGACCGCAAAAAGTTTACCAAAGGATATGCGTATTCCTTTTTCGCTCCTTTCAAAGTAATGCGAGAAGCGTCCACCTGCGAAATAACGCCGTCTTCGCCCGCCACAATCGTGCGGCCCGAGTCGCGCGCGGCCCGCTCTTCAAAACCAGTTCCCACCAAAGGCGCTTGGGCCTTGATGCACGGCACGGCTTGGCGCTGCATGTTCGAACCCATCATGGCGCGGTTTGCATCATCGTGCGCTAAAAAGGGGATGAGCGCAGTGGCAATGGAAAATGCCTGTTCTGGCGCCACATCAATAAAATCGATGTCTCCGCGAGAAACGATTCCCGGTTGGCCTTTTATTCTGCCTTCCACTTGTTCATCAGAAATCTCCCCATTCGGCTCGAAGTTAATGCCCGCATGCGCAATATTGTGCCGCGCTTCTTCAAACGCCGTCATGTACAAAATTTTGCTCGTAATTTTTCCCTTCTCCACTTTGCGATAAGGCGTTTCCAAAATTCCATACTCGTTTACGCGCGCAAAACCTGCGAGGTGCATAACAAGTCCGATGTTGGGGCCTTCCGGAGTTTCAATGGGGCAGATGCGACCGTAGTGCGAAGGGTGCACGTCGCGCACTTCAAAACCAGCTCGCTCTCGCGTAAGCCCGCCGGGGCCCAAGGCGGAAAGGCGCCGGAGGTGCTCAAGCTCGGAGAGCACATTGACCTGGTTCATGAATTGCGAAAGCTGGTTCGTGGTGAAAAATTCTTTCAAAATCGCCATGAAAGGGCGTGCATTCAAAAGCTGCGCGGGCGTCAGAGTCGCCAGATCCAAGGTGGACATGCGGTCCTGGATGGTGCGCTTCACCCGCGTCATGCCCACGCGGAGGCGCTGCTGCAGCATTTCGCCTACCGCTCGGATGCGGCGGTTTCCCAAGTGGTCAATGTCGTCTGCTTCCGAGTTAGGCGTATTGTTTAGGTTTATGATGTACGAAATGATATTGACCAGGTCGTCTCCCGTAATCACCCTGCCCTGTCCCTTCGAGCGGTCAGTTTGTATGCCAAGGCGTTGGTCGAGCTTAAAACGGCCCACTTCGGAGAGGTCGTACCTTTCTTCCGAAAACATGCCGCCTAAAAGCTCGCGCGCGTTTTCCGGAGTAGCCGGCTCTCCAGGGCGAATGCGCTTATATACTTCAATATAAGACTCTTCAAGAGTTTTGGAGGGGTCCTTTTCGAGAGTTTTTTTAATGAACCGCGCTTCGCTCGTATCTACTTTTTCAAACCGCTTCAATATTTCTTCTTCAGTGGCAATGCCGAAAATCCGCAACAGGGAAGTTACTGGGATTTTTCGTTTGCGGTCGATGCGGGCGTAAATAGCGTTATCAAAATCCGTTTCGATTTCAATCCATGCGCCTCGCCCAGGAATAATTTTTGCACCGAAGTACCGCCGCCCTCGAATAATGTTTTCGACGAAATACACGCCGAACGAACGCATAAGCTGGGAGACAATCACGCGTTCCACGCCGTTTACAATAAACGTGCCCCTCGGCGTCATAAGCGGCATGTCGGCCAGAAAAATTTCCTGCTCTTTTACCTCGCCGGTTTTTTTGTTCGTCAGCCGCACCCGCACGCGGAGCGCCGCTTCAAACGAAAGGTTTAAAGATTTAGCCTGATATTCCTCGTATTTCGGCTCATCGATGGAAAAATCGGCAAAATCAAGTTCTAAATCTTCCTTGCCGTAATCTTTGATGGGAGAGAATTCCTTAAAAAGTTCCTTGAGCCCCTTTTCTAAAAACCATTTATAAGAATTTATCTGGATTTCGGCTAGATAAGGCAGGGGGGTGAGCGGCTCGCGGTAGCGCGAAAAATATTTTTTGTTCATGCCAGTTTTTATAAAATTTTAGAGTAATAACGAATAAAATTTTTAGCAATTGGCTCCAAACGAAGCGCAAAAAACAAAAGCCCCATATAGTTCCTTGGTTTCAGGGGTTTTTTATTTTTTGTTTGGCTTATTTGTTCTTTACTTCCACCTCGCTCATTTACTTTATAACGAGGAATACCGTAACTCAATCGTCACTCCAGTATATTGCGGCCTACCGAGGGTGTCAAGGACCCAGGAAACTCCTTGTTTTAAGGGCCTTCATGCCTCTGCTCCCTGCCTCCAATTATTCCAGGTCACGAGGAGCGAGCTTGCGATGAAGATAGATGAATATGTTCCCGCGATAATCCCCACCACTAAAGCCAGCGAAAAGTATTTTGTCGATTCGCTTCCTAAAAAGTAGAGCGCTAAAAGCACGACGAGCACGGTCAAGGAGGTATTGATAGAACGCACTATCGTTTCGTCAAGCGAGCGGCTCACCACTTCTTCAAATTTTTCCCCTTTCACTTGCTTTTTTAAATTCTCCCGCACGCGGTCGAATACGACGATCGTATCGTGCACGGAAAAGCCAAGTACGGTCAAAATGGCGGTTACGAACAAAGTATCGATTTCCACTCCGTAATATTTGCCGAGAAACGCGAAAAGCCCCGCGGGAATAAGAATGTCGTGGAATAACGCCACTACCGCAAAAATGCCATACATCCACGAAGAAACTGGGCGCGAAACTTGGCGGAATGCCCACGCCACATAGAGAATAATCATGACGAGCACCGACAAAGTAGCCCATATAGCGCGACTGCGAAGCTCACGCCCAATAGTAGGCCCGATGGAATCGAATCGAAGCTCCTTCGCAGAACCAACGGGAGAAAGAGCGGAGAGAAGGCGCTGATGTTCTTCTTCGGAAAGATCGCGCGTGCGCAGAAAAAGCCCTTTCTCTCCGGTAGGTTGAACTCCTATGGAGCCAAGGCCGAGCGAGCTTACTTTTTCCTGTACGGCGGAAGTATCGGGGCGTCCGGAGGCAAATTCCACTTCCAAAATGGAACCCCCGGTAAAATCAATGCCGAGCTTGAGGCCATAGGCAAAAAGAGAAACCGCGCTCGCGCCTACAAGCACGAGGGAAATAATGTATGCGAATGTACGGAATCGAATAAGGTTCATAAAATCGTTATGCGTTTTTCTTAAGAGAGCCCGCCCCAAATAAGAAGCGGGTCGCTTTCCCCTCCCGAAATTCCACTGCCCGTAAAAATGTGCGCGTTACCATGATAGCCGAAAACATGCTGATCGCAATTCCCAACGCAAGCGTCAATGCAAACCCACGCACCATGCTGGAACCGAACCAATACAAAATGGCGGAAGTAATCAAGCTCGATGCGTTCGAATCTCGGATAGAAAGCCATGCCCTGGCAAAGCCTTCTTCTACCGCAGTCGCCAAAGGCCTTCCCCGCCAGAGCTCTTCTTTGGTGCGCTCGAAAATTAAAATATTCGCATCCACCGCCATGCCTATAGAAAGAATAAAGCCTGCGATGCCTGCCGCCGTAAGCGTTACTGGGATCAGCTTAAATAAAAGAAGCAGAAGGGCTATATATATGGCAAGCGCCAACACTGCGGTGAGGCCGGGAAGGCGGTAAAAGAAAAGAAGGAAAAGCGCTACTGCCAAGGTGCCGTAAATGCCCGCCTTCAGCATTCGGGCAAGCGCTTCCCCACCCAAGGAAGCTCCAATGCTCTGCTGCGAGACAAGCGCGATTGGGACAGGCAGTGCTCCGGAATTGAGGCGGCGCACCAGCGTGCGCGCTTCTTCGGGAGTGAAATTTCCCGAAATCTGGGCCCGCCCCTGCGAAATTTCCTCCCGCACTACAGGGACGGAAATTGGAAAACCGTCGAGATAAATCGCCACGGGCTTGCCTACATTTTCTTTTGTAATTTTCTGGAAAAGTTTAGCGCCTTCGTCGTTAAATTCCAGAGAAACAACCGGCTCCAAGGAAGTTTGGTCGAACTCTAGCACTGCTTTTTTGAGATACCGCCCGCCAAGTTCGGCGGATACAAAAAAATCGTTTGCATTAACTTGCTCATTTGCCTGAAGATCTTCCGGCTTCGCATCCGGTCGAAGGATCTTGAATTCCAGATATGGCGTCTCCCCAATCGCGCGGATCGCGTCGCTCACATTGAACACTCCCGCGAGTTCTACAATGAGCCGGTTTTCATCTCCTCGCTTCTCTACTTGAATAAGAGGCTCGGTAACGCCGAAAATATTGATTCGCCGTTCGATTACGTCGCGGAGACCCGCCATGGCTTCTGCCGATTCGTTTGCAGGAATTTTAGAAGTATCGGCCCGGTAAACCAAATGCGTCCCGCCCTGCAAATCAAGCCCGAGGCGGAAAGGAATTTTGAGCTTTTCGGGCCCAGGCAAAAAATGCGCGGCATCAAAGTATCCCGCAACTCCACCGAGTATGAGAAAGCTTAACGCCAATAGCCGAGTCTTCCACATATAAAGATGTTTCCTAGCGTATCATTTTTCCCTAAAAAGAGGAAGGGGTCGCCTTAGGCGACCCCTTGGTTAGACTGTCAAACCTTTAAGATCTGACAATTTGTTATTCCGAGGAGGTTTGACACGACATTCTAGATTTTGCTGTTGGGAGTTTTATACCACGGTAGCCCTTTGGCAATTTCTACCTCGAAATCGCCGAAGAGGTTTGGGTATCGTTCCATAACGATTTTTCCTACCTTGCCGAATACCAAACGGATTTCTTCTTCTGCGGATGGCTCGGTCCGCATTTGAAGCACCCACCGAAGTGTCCGTGGATTTGCCGACCAGCCTATTGTTGTCGCGAGCCCGATAGGGGCAATCCGGCGCATTGCAGAAGTAATCTCTTTTTTCTTCTCGAACGGAACACCTGAGTCATCGAGATGAAAATGCTCTGCAAGTTCCAGCTGCAAGCGTTCGAGCTCTTCGAAAGTGTTCGCAAAAATCTCGATCGCCTCTTCGTCCTCACGAATTGCAGTCGGCAGCCATTGCCCCAAATCGGTAAGGCGCACAAAACGAAGCGACTCTTGTGAGATTGCCACTCCTGCACGGTGGCGTACCAGTTCGTGGGTAAACACGCGACTCACATCGGCGAACACAAAGTTCATGACAGGATGTTCCACTACCGAACCGTGTTTGACGAAAAGGATGTTACCGATGTACGCGGCATTCTCTTCCCGAATTCTGGTCACGTTGGGATTCAATCCAGGCTTGAAGCTGCGGTAACAGAGCCGCCCCATAACCTCGATCAGCTTTTCGGAATCAGTGGGGGCATCCGAAGTCCATTCGGGGACGCCAATGTGGTTAAGATAAGCCTTAAGCCCTTCACTAATAATCCGCGTCTCTCCTATGAGAAATACCTGCGGTTCCACTCTATGCATACAGCCTCCTTTCTTGCGTGACGGATATCACAACAGCCCTTCGGCTTCGAGCACATGTACCGTCTGTGCCAAAACTTCTACAGGTGATTTGCTGGCGTCAATCACTGCAACCCTGCCCATATCGCCGCGCGCGGCCAGCGCAAGATAGTTTTGGCGAACTTTTTCAAGA
>CAYISH010000008.1:0-20323 GCA_964366035.1 uncultured Candidatus Saccharibacteria bacterium | reverse complement strand
AAGCGTATCGGACACAAAAGGAAGCGCGCTTTTTTCAGAAATTCCTTGCGCCAACAGCTCCGCTTGGTTATATCCGCGCGCAGGAAGGCGGTCTTTTGAGGTGGGAATTGGAATAACAATAGAATTTTGAGAATAAGAGGAGAGATGCGGTTTTAAGAGTTCCACCATCATGTCCGATAGCGGATGCGAGAGTCCGAAAGCGCCGTGATATTTCAAATGCTTTAGAGCGCTTTGAAGCGCCTTATTACTATAAGGCCCCCAATGGTATACTTTATCCAGGAAAGGAAGCGAGGTGTTTTCCTTCCTCTCCTTTCTCGATTTCGCCTTACACGAATGACAGAAAAGCGTTCCTGCCTTCTGGCAGCCTACGCATCGGTCCGGAAAGAGAAGCGAGGCGAGGCGCTCCATTGTTTTGTGGATAAGTGATCGCATAATTTCTCGCTTACTTCATGATATAATACTTTAATGGCATGGATGTACCGTTTTTCAAAAATCTGCCTGCCAGTACATTAGCTCTTTTCAAAGAAAAAGAAACCAGCGTAGTTGGCATTGACTTCGGCTCGTCGAGCTTAAAGATGGTTCAACTCAAGAAAGTAAAGGAGCGTGCCGTGCTGCAAACCTATGGCGAGTTGGCGCTAGGGCCGTATGGGGGCGGGGAGATAGGAAAAACAGCGAAGCTTGTGGATCAGAAAGCGGTGGAGATGATTAAAGATTTGATGAAAGAGGCGAATATTACTTCGCGCCATGCGGTTGTATCTATCCCGCTCCGTTCGAGTTTTATTACGCTCGCGTCGTTTCCTGTGATGTCCGATAAAGATCTGAACGAAGCGATTCCCTACGAGGCGCGCCGCTACATTCCTGTTCCCACTTCGGAAGTTCTTATGGATTGGTGGGTGTTGCCGCCGGGGATATCAGGATGGGCGGATAAAGATGAAGGATTCGCGAAGGAAAGAAAGTTTTCGGAAGTGCTATTGGTAGCCATCCACCGCGATGTGGTGGAGAAGTACCAGAATATCTTGAAGGAAGCAGGTATGGAGAGCTCATCGTTTGAAATCGAAGCGTTTAGCCAGGTCCGCTCGCTCTTATCGCGTGAAGTGGCGCCTGTGCTGATAGTCGATCTTGGAGCGAGTTCCGCCAAAGTTACGCTTGTTGATTATGGTATTGTCCGGCTTGCGCATAATATCGACCGCGGTTTTCAAGATTTAACGCAGGCGCTCTCGCGCGCCCTCGGGGTGGATTTTGAACGTGCGGAGAAGTTAAAGCGCGACACAGGGCTTTCAGACCGGCCGGAGCACAAAGAGATTGTATCGGTGGTAAGGCCTCTTCTGGAGTATATTTTTTCGGAAAGCCTCAAGGTGGCGACAGAATATCGCAGAAGGTCCAATCACTCCATTAAGCGCGTTATTTTAACCGGCGGAGGCGCGAACTTAAAAGGAATTTTAGAATTTTCGATAAATAAATTTGGCGTGGAGACAAAACTTGCAAACCCATTTGGTAAAGTGCAGTATCCGGCATTTTTGGAGCCTGCATTAAAAGAGATCGGCCCCTCGTTTTCTACCGCACTTGGCTTGGGGCTCCGCGAGCTTCAAGAATAATAAAAAATTTTATTTTCGATGCCCCCCGATAAATTATCTTTATTCATGCCGAAAACGGTCCCTGACGCCGTAGCGCGCCCTCGCCTCGCGTTGGGGCTTTTAATCTTTTTTGGAATGATATTGTTTCTTATGTCGGCGGGGCTTTTAGGCGGCGTATTTTTTTATAAAAGGATTGCGACTCAACAAGTAGATGAACTGCGAGGCTCCTTAAAGCGGCTTGAAGCGGACTTTGAGCCTACCCTTCTGACGGAATTTATCCAGACGGCCGATGCAATCAATGCAGCGAAGAATCTTTTGGGCCAGCATCGCGCGACATCGGAAGTATTTGAATTTTTGGAGGCGAATACTCTCAAAGAAGTAAAGTTGGCAAATTTTTCTTTCACTGCTGCCGGGGCGGAACTGAGTGTAACGGGACAGGCGGAGAGCTATACTAATTTGGCCCTGCAGGCAAAAGTATTCGAAGCGCATCCTATGGTAAGAAAAGTCGTGTTTTCTAATTTAAACCTGAACGAGAAGGGGGGCGTAAGATTTTCTGCGGCCTTCAACCTCGATCCGGCTATGATCTCTTTTAAATAACAATATGGCGCGAAATCTTTTGGGAATTCTGCTTATTTTGGCGGCAATCGGCGTGGCGGTGTTTTGGACTAATCCTTTGTGGATTTCGGTACAAGAGCTTCGAGGAGAGAAAGCCGAATTGGTGGGCGCGATACAGCGCTTTCAGGAGTTAAAGAAAGTGCGCGATGATCTGTTCCAGACGTATAACTCCATAAGCCCCTCCGATCTTTCGCGGCTGGAAGAATTTTTGCCGAAGTCGGAAAATATAGGGCTTCTGTTGGTAAATATGGAAAAGCTTTCGCAAGATAACAAGATGCTTTTGAAGCAAATTAATGTAGAGAACGCCGAGAATAAAGCGGGAGTGTCGGCGTCTATAGCGGGCCTGCCAGGCACAGCGGGATTTTCTAAGATTCCTGTTACTCTTTCCGTTTCGGGTTCCTACGATTCTTTCCGCTTTTTCCTGGGGGCACTTGAAAAAAACTTACGCTTGATCGATGTCGATACGATTTCATTTAATGCTTCAGAAAAGGGTACATATGATTTTTCGGTCAGCGCCGTAGCTTATTGGTATAAACGTTAACAGCATGCAGAAACGAGGCAGCTTTCGGGACAATATTCTTACCGTGCTTTTTGTAGTTATCCTGGTAGCGATTGGGTACATGTGGTATTCGTATCTCTCTTCGCGCCCCCAAAAGCTGGTAGGAAGCAGCTTGGAGACGGCGGCTAAGATGCAGGAAAGTTCCCGATTTTTGGCCCTCTTAAGCGTATTGGAAAAACTTACTATCGACGATTCATTTTTTGAAGACCCATTGTTCCGAGGGCTTGGCGAAAAAGTCGAGCTTCCGCCGCTTCCATCGGTTATTGGGCGGCCGAATCCTTTTGAAGCGACTAAGTAAGCCATGCCAGATAACCGCTTCGCCGATATTCTCTTAAAAAAAGGCGTGATTAGCCAAAATACCCTTGTAGCCGCGAACGAAGAAGCGGAGAAGGGAAATTTGTTATTAGAAGAAGTATTGGAGGCAGAGGGTATTGCGGCGGAAATAATTCTCGAAGCAAAAAGCGAGGTAACAGGCATTCCCTCACGCGCATTAAGCGGCGAAAAAGTGCCCGTCGATATTTTAAAGTACATTCCCGAAGAATCGGCGCGCCATTACAAATTTGTGCCTCTAGAAATAAAAGAGGGAGTTTTGGAAATCGGCATTCTCGATCCCGCCAATCTCGAGGCGCGCGGAGCGCTTCAATTTATTGCTTCGAATCTAAACATGCCTTTTCGCGTCTACTTAATTTCGCAAGCGGACCTGCAGCGGGTACTGGAGGAATATCGCAGTTTTTCCGGAGAAGTAACAAAGGTGTTGAGCGAGTTGGAGACCGCGATGGAAGACGTATCGCCCCTTGAGCGGCAACTTAGCGAAGGGGCGCGAGGAAAGGTGGAGATTTCCGAGGAAGCGCCGATTACCAAGATGGTGGCGGTGATGCTCAAGCATGCTACGGAAGGAAAGGCTTCTGACATCCACATAGAGCCTTCCCGCGAAAAACTGCGCGTCCGTTTTCGCGTCGACGGCGTACTTTATACAAGCCTTTTTTTGCCGATTAAAGTGCATGAATCGATTATTTCCCGGGTGAAAATTCTTACCAATATGCAGCTCGACGAAAAGCGTAAGCCCCAGGACGGAAGATTTTCCGCGCGCATTGAAGGAAGAGATATCGACTTCCGCGTTTCCACCTTTCCCACCTATTTCGGAGAGAAAGTAGCCATTCGTATTTTGGACTCGGAAGAAGGCGTAAAAAGCCTTGTCGATCTCGGTCTTGAAGGAAGGAATCTCGCAACGGTGGAAGAGGGGCTCAAAAAACGCTACGGGATGGTACTTATTACCGGCCCCACGGGCTCTGGAAAATCTACGACTCTCTATTCGATGCTTCAGATTTTAAACCAGGAGCGATATAATATAGTGAGCCTGGAAGATCCGATTGAGTATCACATAGAAGGAGTAAACCAGTCACAGGTGCGGCCGGAAATAGGGTACGATTTCGTTTCCGGTCTCCGTTCTATTTTGCGCCAAGACCCGGATACTATTATGGTAGGCGAGATCCGCGACAAGGAAACCGCACAGCTTGCCATCCACGCAGCGCTCACCGGACATTTGGTGCTTTCCACCCTTCACACCAATTCTGCCATTGGAGTGGTGCCACGACTTATCGACATGGGGGTTGATCCGTATCTTATTCCTCCTACCCTGAACCTTATACTCGGCCAGCGGCTTGTACGCACCCTTTGCCCGGATTCCCGGCGGGAGCTGGATGTTTCCGGCTCGGTAAAAGACCGGCTGGAAAAAGAAATAGAAGGCATGGCGGAAGAAATGCGGAAAAAAATAAAGTTTCCCGCCACAATTTACCAGGCATTGCCTTCCTCCACTTGCCCGAAGGGCACGCGGGGGCGAATTGCGGTATTCGAGGTTCTCTCTATGACCGATGAACTGGAGGAGATCGTTTTAAGAACTCCCACGGAGTTGGATGTTTTAAGAGAGGCGAGAAGGCAGGAGATGATCACTATGCGCGAAGACGGCATTATGAAAGTTATCTCCGGCCGAGTCGGCCTTGAAGAGCTCTTTGAAGTAGTATGAAAGATCGCGGGTTTACCATCATTGAGCTTTTGGTGGTCATGGTCATTATCGGCATGATTTTCTCCGTTATATTTGTTTCTTTGCAGGGTTCCCGCGCCAAGGGACGGGATGCGAGAAGAGAGCAAGATATAAAACAAATCCAGGCCGCACTCGATTTGTATTCCGTTGCGAATCGCCAGTTTCCGGATTGCGGAGCAAACACAGTAGTAACAGGCTCGCCGGGCGACGGGTGCCTATCCACGGCTCTCATCAGCGCAGGCGCGATCTCCGGCCTTCCCACCGATCCTTTAGGCCGCGTTACGGGGAGTGGCGCCGGGTGCGGTACGGATGCAGGGCAATTTACTTACTGCTATACTTCATTAAATGGAGCTACTGCTTACCGGCTCGATTATCATCTGGAAACCAATTCCATTCTTGGAAAGGCGCAAGGATGGCAGAGTTTATAAGGTATGGGGACATTTATTAACGTAAAGGAAAATAACATGCCAAAAGTTTTCATAGTAGACGACGACGAGTTTCTTCTCGACATGTATGCGGTAAAATTCCGCGAATCCGGCTTTGAGGTGGAAGTAGCGCGTGGGGCAGAAGAGGCGCTGAAAAAAATCAAGTCAGGATATATTCCCCATGTGATGCTTTTGGATATTGTGATGCCCGGCATGGACGGTTTTGAAATGCTGAGAACTATGGGCAAGGAAGATCTTTTTAAAACTATCGCGGTGATTGTGCTTTCCAATTTGGGGCAAAAGGAAGATATCGAACGCGGTATTCAGCTCGGCGCAAAAGATTACATTGTAAAAGCGCACTTTACGCCTACGGAGGTGGTGAAGAAAGTGGAGGCGCTTTTGGGAGCGAAAGCGTGAAGAATTACGAAGAAGAACTGAAGGAACTTATCGGAACGGTGCTTCGCGAGCAAGCTTCGGACTTGCATGTTTCCGTGGGTACACGACCCACCCTCCGCATTTCCGGGCAGCTTACCCCTTTAGTGAATAAGGGGTTGATAACGCCGGAGGACGCTCGAGGACTCGTGTGGGCTATGATGAAGAGAACCGAGGATCGTGAAAAATTCCAAGAAGAAAAGGAAATAGATTTTTCTTATAGTTTCGAAGACAAAGCGCGTTTCCGGATAAACGCTTATTTTGCGCGCGGTTTTATGGCAGCGGCCTTGCGGCTGATTCCTGCCCACATCAAAACCTTAAAAGAGTTGAACTTGCCTGAAATATTGGGAGAATTTGCCAGGAAAGAGCAGGGCTTTTTCTTGCTAGTGGGGCCCACGGGTTGCGGCAAAACCACTACCTTGGCTTCTCTTATTGACATCATCAATCATGAACGGAGCGAGCACATTTTGACGGTGGAAGATCCCATAGAGTATCTTATTGCCCCTGACAAATCCCTTATCGACCAGCGGGAAGTGGGGATTGATACAAGAGATTTCAAAAGCGCCCTGCGTTCCATGTTCCGGGAGGATATTAACGTGGCCATGATCGGCGAGATGCGTGATTATGAGGCAATTTCAGCTGCGGTTACGGCGGCGGAAACTGGGCACCTTATTTTTTCCTCCTTGCACACGAACGACGCCGCCCAATCCATCGACCGCATTATCGACTCGTTTCCAGGAGGGCAGCAAAACCAAATCCGCTCCCAACTTTCTTCCACTCTCGTAGGCATTTTTTCCCAACGCCTCCTGCCGCGCCTCTCGGGCGGCCTTATTCCAGCCTATGAATTATTAATTGCCACTACGGCAGTGCGGAACTTAGTCCGCGAAGGCAAAACACACGAAATAAATTTGGTAATTGAGACAAGCGCTGAACAAGGAATGATAAGCCTTGACCAGTCGCTCGCCAATTTAATACGGCAAGGGGAAGTTTCGTTCGAAACCGCCCTTTCATTCTCGCTTAACCCCAAGGAACTCGAAGCAATAGCGGGAAGGAGGTAGCTGTTAATATGTTATACCGCTATAGCGCAAAAACAGCTCAGGGAGAAGCGAAATCAGGGACGATAGATGCGGCAAGCTCCGAGTTCGCTATTTCATCTTTGCAGTCGCGCGGGTTCATCATTACTTTTTTGGAGCCCGATCAGAGCGGCATTCCTTGGTATCAACGGACCTTAGGAAAAGTTGAGCGCGTAAAAACAAAGGATATCGTTATCCTTTCCCGTCAGCTCGCCACTCTCTTTGAAGCCAAGGTTCCGGTGGTAGAAGCGTTTAAAGTGCTTTTCTCCGAGAGTTCGAGTCCCGCGGCCAAGCGCCATTTGGTCGAGCTTTTAAACGATATACAAGGAGGACTCTCCATTTCCGCCGCTATGGCGCGCCACCCCGCCCTCTTTTCGAACTTTTACATAAACATGGTGAGGTCGGGGGAAGAGTCGGGAAAATTAGAAGAGATTCTTTCCTACTTAGCCGATTACCTGGAACGCACCTACGAGCTGCAGGCAAAAGCAAAAAGCGCCTTGATTTATCCCGCCTTCGTGCTGGTAGCATTCGTAGTGGTGTTTGTACTAATGCTTGTGGTAGTCATACCGCGCCTTTCTTCCATACTTCTTGAAGCGGAAGCGAATATCCCCATATACACGAGAGCTATCATCGGTTTCAGTAATTTTTTGCGCCAATTCGGCATTTTTCTTCTCGTTTTGCTTGCAGGCGGGCTTGTGGTGTTATGGCGCTATGTGCAGACAGGGGGAGGAAAGATTGCGCTTGCCCGGTTCTTGGTAGAAATGCCTATTTTCGGCGAGCTCTTCCGTAAATTTTTCTTAGCCCGCCTTGCCGACAATCTTGTGACCTTGTTGTCGGGGGGAGTTACGGTGCTCCGCTCGCTGGAGATTACCGCCGATGTAATCGGCAACGAGGTATATGCCCAAATTATCCGCCAAGTGCGCGAGCAGGTGCGAGGGGGGAGTTCTCTTTCGGAAGCTTTTGCCCGCTACCAAAATATTCCTTCTTTGATGAGCCAGATGATGCGGGTGGGGGAGGAAACGGGCAAACTGGAATTTGTGCTCAAAACGATGTCCCGTTTTTACCGCCGAGAAGTCGAGAACGCCTTGGCTTCTATTGTGAGCCTTATCGAGCCTTTATTGATTGTCATTCTAGGGCTTGGAATAGGGTTTTTAGTGGCGGCCGTGCTCCTGCCGATCTACAACCTCTCAAGCGCGCTTTAGATATCCACATGAACCCGACAAAAAAGAGAATTTAAGCTATTATATGGATAAGGTCGTTTTCAATTAGTTGTATAAGGGCTTATGGCTATCATTAACAAGAAAAAAGGTTTTACATTAATCGAACTTTTGGTGGTAATCGCCATCATTGGTATTTTAGCTTCAGTAGTCTTGGCGTCGTTGAACAGTGCGCGCCTTAAATCGCGCGATGCCCGCAGAATTGCGGACATTAAACAGATCCAGCTGGCTCTCGAGCTTTTTTTTGATGTGGGCTCTTCTTATCCCGCTGGCACGTATGCGGGGTTGGCGGCAGCTCTTGTGTCGAACCAGATTTCGTCTCTCCCACAAGATCCATTGGGAGCCACAAGATCGTATGAGTATCAAGGAGTAGACACGACGAACACCACATGCGTCGCGCCGGAGATATGCATCTCTTATGTGCTTAAAGCGCAACTGGAAGAGGATAATCCTGCCTTGGATAACGATATAGACGGGGCGAGCGTAGTAGGAATAAACTGTGGCGCAGTTCCTGACGGTACCCCAAACTGGTTTTACTGCGTGAGGCCGTAGAGCTTTCGCTATAGTGCACAGCCACGAAATGATATCGCAATGCGCTGGGAGGCTCCGCCTCCAGCGCATTGGCTTTAGTAAATTGAAGTCCGGTTTTGCATTACTTGCTCTAAGACCGGTGATTCCTTTCTCATTCGGAAGTCTGACTTCCGAATAGTGGGGAGGGAATGGGGATAGGATGAAGAAAAATGAGCCCCCTTTTTTTGTTAGGAACAGCTGCTTTTTTTTTAGGGTTGGTAGCGGGCAGTTTTGCCAATGTATTAGTGTTGCGCTTTAATACGGGGATGGGCATGGGGAATGTTCGTTCCGAGTGTTTTGCTTGTGGGAAAGTACTTGGGTGGCAAGAACTTATTCCCCTGGTAAGTTTTCTTATTCAGGGAGGTCGGTGTAAGCAATGCCGAAGCAAAATTTCTTGGCAGTACCCGCTTGTGGAACTGTCTTTAGGCCTCCTGTATGTAGTTTTATATTTCAAGTGGCAGACAACCTATGGCAGGTTTGAAGACATCCCCCTTTTGGCTTTTTGGTTCGCCGTCGGCTTTTTACTGCTCGTTCTTTCCGTATACGACATCCGCCATAAAGTCCTTCCCGACCATTTTTCCTACGCATTTTTCGCGCTTGCGCTTGCGGGAAATTTGGTTTTCGTGAAAAGTTCCCCACATGGGCTTCTTCTCTCTCTTCTGCCCGCTCTCTTTCTATTTCTATTATGGGCAGGTTCCCGAGGAACATGGATGGGGTTGGGAGATGCGAAACTGATGGCGGGAGGAGGGTTCTTTTTGGGTTGGCCGGGGGCTTTATGGGTCCTTATGCTTGCGTTTTGGTGGGGGGCGGCGTTTGGCATTATTTTGATGATCGGCGAAAGGCGTGCTAATCTAAAAAGAGAGATTCCTTTCGGGCCTTTTATTGCGTTGGGGGTGCTTAGCGTGTTTTTATTCCCAGAAATTTTCGATAATATATTTATTTTTATATGAGCGATCAAAAACGCGAAAAAATAACTGTGTTTTGGGCGGTAATGGGCGCTCTAGTGTTGATTTTTCTCTTTTTGGGAACTAGTTTTCGCACTGTTGATGGCCTGGTGAAGATGACTATAGACTTCGGAGACGGCGGGGTGCGCACGTTTGAAGCGCCTCCGCAAGAAGATGAATCGGCATGGGATTTTTTGCAGCAAGTTTCGGCCCAATACGGAATACCACTTGAAGCGGCGGCAGGTTTTTCGGCTCAAGTGATTGGAGAGAAGCGGAGCGGAGAAGGGGGAAAGTGGGTGTGGTACAAAAATGGCCGGCGCCAGCAAGAGAGTCCTATTGCTCGCGAGCTTGAAGCGGGCGAGCATGTGGTGTTCAGATTTGAATAGCGAAGCGAGCGGTATTTCGTGGTAAAATAAGCTTGTGCGAGGGTTTACCTTAATCGAGCTTATAGTTACGATAACGATTTTTGGCATAATCGCTTCTTTGGCGCTCGCGAATTATCCCCAATTTTCCCAACGAGCCGCTCTTACCAAAACGGCGCAGGAGATTGCAATGGCGCTTCGAAAGGCGCAATCGCTCTCTTTGGGCGTGCGCGGGGTTGGGACAGGTGGGCCCTTGCAATTTCCCAGCTACGGGGTACAGTTTCAGACCGCCAGCCCCCGGCAGTTTTTTATATTTGCGGATTTGAACGGCAATAATCAGCATGATGTTGCTTCCGATGTGGTTGTGGAAACATTTTTTGTCGAATCGACCCCCTCGATATTTATGATTTGCGCGGGCGAAGAAACGCTCTCTAACCCTGATTGTTCGCTGCCTGCTATCGATATAGTCTATTCCCGCCCGCAGGCTTCGAGCCAGTTCCCGGTGGTAATTTTAGGGGCGGCGGGAGCGGTGGACGCGGAGATTAAAGTAAGGAATCCTTCGGGGACGGCCATAAAAACCATCGTGGTGTGGGCTACCGGGCAAGTGGCGGTGAGATGATATGAATGAGCGCGGCTTCTCTCTTTTAGAAACATTGGTAGCGCTCGCTGTTTTAGTGGCAGCGATGCTCGGTCCTATTACTCTTGCCACCCAAAGTGTGCGCGCCATATCCCGCTCTCAAAACCAGATTACCGCGGTGTTTCTGGCCCAAGACGCCATTGAATACATCCGCGCAAAAAAAGTAACCAACTCTTTCCAGGAGCGGACGTGGCTCGCCGACCTCGGCGGCCCAAGTGGGTCCAGCCTTTGTTTTCACACACAGGGCTGTTTGATCGATAGTTTGAACAATACCGTAACTCTTTCGCCGATTTGCAACGAGGCCGTGCCTCCGCAGTCCTGTTTTGTGGGGCGCAATACTCTTACGGGGGCATACGGCCATGAGTCGGGGCCGCCGAGCGTTCCGACAATATTTATGCGCCGCGTATTCATGGAGCGGATTTGCGCTGATGGGCCTCCGCCTTGCGGGATAGACGGGTTGAGAGAAGTAAGCGTCCGCGTAGAAGTACTATGGAAAGATCGCTCATTAGATAGAAGCATAGAAGTAGAAACCGCCTTTTTCTGCTTTGAACGTACATTTTTAAGCGAATGCAATACGTAACATGAAATCGCCTTCTGCCTATTTGTCTTTCAGGAGTTCTTCTGGGTTTACCTTAATCGAAATGATAGTTTCCCTCAGTATATTTTCTTTGGTGATGGCAATGAGTCTTACCGCCCTTTTAACGGTAAGTCAGGCCCAAAAACAAGCTATCGGCGCTAAAAACAACTTCGACAATCTTAGTTTTTCTTTGGAGGCTATGACAAAAGAGATAAAGGCTGGGGCATCGTTCGATTGCATTCCTTCCACGCCTGCACTCGACAACTGTCCTTATTCAGTATCCGATCCCGGGACAGGAGGGAGCGCCCTTACTTTTATAAATAACGAAGGCAGGCAGGTTACCTATTCGCTTTCACCCGCGCGCCAGCTTATCCGGCAGACAAATACCGCTCCCTGCAATAATGCGCCCTTCTTTTGTCCTATCTCCGCCTTATCAGTAAAGATTACTCGGCTGGTGTTTTATGTTTCCGGCGCTTCCTTAACCGACAACGAGCAGCCGCGGGTTACCACCATAATGGAAGGGCAAAGCCCCGGCTTTAAACCTGGCCAGCTTGCGAGGTTTAACCTTCAAACTACCGCCACGCCGCGGCCCTTGGATCAATAATATGCAAAAAGGATTTACTCTTCTTTACGCCGTTATGGTAAGCTCGATTGCCCTCACCATTGGGCTCAGCGCATTTAGCCTTGTATACGGGGGGCTGGCACTTTCGGGTAATGCGCGTGATTCAATCACTGCGCTGTACGCAGCGGATGCAGGGGTGGAGTGCGGAATATATTGGGATTACAATTACGATCCTGCAAACCCGTCGGAGGCGGCGTTTAATAACGATGGGACCCAGAATACAATCTTTTGTTTTGGGGACGCGGTTGGTAAGTTGGTAGGAGGGGGATCTCCGCCTGAGGCCGATTTTTCGAGCCAATTTACCTATTCCCTTCCTAATGGCGCAGAAATGACGGTCACGGTAACCAAGGATCAGAGTTTTAACAGCGACGGATGCACGCTGGCAAACGGATGCGGGGCTGATGATGATACTACGGTGATATTGGCGCGTGGCCGTAATAGAATCGGAACGGGGCTGCGCATTACAGAGAGGGCCTTGCGGGATATTCACCGAAATCCTTTCTAATTGCGTATGGCCGCCGAACGTACTCTGCCGAACGTGCGGGAGCGGGTAGAAAAGCTCAAGCGCGTTATCGGAAAATACCGCTACGAATATCATGTGTTGAACAAAGAGAGCATTTCTCCCGAAGCGCTCGATTCTTTGAAGCATGAGCTGAAACTTCTCGAGGATAAGCATTCCGATCTTATTACGCCGGATTCGCCTACCCAGCGGGTGGCCGGGGAACCTTTGGCGAAATTTAAAAAAGTAACGCACCGCGCCAGGATGCTTTCTCTGGAGGATGTGTTTTCGGAAGAGGAATTTTCGGAGTGGGCGGCGCGGATACGAAAATTTTTGGACCTGGCGCATCCGCCGGAGCTCTTTATGGAGTTGAAGTTCGACGGGCTTGCGGTAAGCCTTATTTACGAAAAAGGAGCGCTTAAAAGGGGGGCGACGAGAGGGGACGGGCGCACAGGAGAGGACGTAACGCACAATATCCGCACTATTGAAGCGGTGCCTCTCGCGTTGGAAGTCCGTGGGGAGCTTCCCGAACGCTTGCGGAAGGCTGCTCTCTATGAAATCGAGAAAGGGATGTTGGAAGTGCGGGGCGAAGTGATTATCACCAGGAAAGATTTTGAAAAAATAAACGCCGAGCAGAAAAAGAAGCGTGGTCAAATATATGCGAACCCGCGGAATCTTGCGGCCGGCTCGCTCCGCCAACTTGACCAACATATTGCCGCGTATCGCCGGCTAGATTTCCATGCGTGGGACCTTGCAGCCGACATAGGCCAACGCTCTCATTCCGAAGAGCATGACGTGCTTCGCGCCCTCGGGTTTAAAACCGATGAACGAGCACAAGTGGTGAAAGAACCGCAGGAGCTTTTCCGGCTTAAAGAAAAAATAGAAAAGGAAAGGGGGAAGCTTCCCTACGATATTGACGGCCTGGTAGTGAAGGTAAACGAAAATCGTCTTTTTCAGAGGCTGGGCGTAGTGGGCAAAGCCCCGCGGGGAGCAGTGGCGTTCAAATTTTCTCCGAAAGAAGCGACAACGCGAGTAAGAGATATTGTGGTGCAGGTGGGACGCACGGGAGTGCTTACTCCTGTGGCTCTATTAGAGCCAGTCAAAGTGGGCGGCGTTACTATTTCGCGCGCCACGCTTCATAATCAGGACGAAATAGAACGGTTGGGGTTAAAAATTGGAGATACGGTAGTGGTGGGAAGAGCGGGAGACGTCATTCCTGATATCAAAAAAGTTTTAAAAGAGCTTCGCACCGGACATGAGAAAACTTTCCATATGCCGGTTGCATGCCCTGTCTGCGGCCACAAGATAGCGCGCGAAGATGGCGACGGGCCTCGGGTGTACTGTCCCAATCCCCGCTGCGAAGCCAAGCACCGCGAGAATTTGTATCATTTCGTCTCAAAAAATGCCTTCGATATTGACGGACTGGGACCTAAAATTATCAACGCTCTTTTGGACAACGGGCTCATCCAAGACGCCGCCGATATTTTCGATTTGAAAGAAGGAGACATTGAGCCTTTGGAGCGTTTCGGCGAAAAATCGGCGGGAAATTTGATCGCCGCGATAAAAAGAAAATCGCGCATGACTTTGCCGCGGTTTGTGGTGGCGTTGGGTATTTTGCATGCGGGAGAAGAAACAGCGCAGGATTTGGCTGATGAATTTGGGTCGATTGAAAAATTAAAAGAGGCCTCCCTCGAAAAGTTAGAGAAGGTGCCGAATATCGGGGACATTGTGGCTCGGAGCATTTACGAATGGTTTCGCGACGGGCGCCATAACAAATTTCTCGCGCGTATGCTGGACCGCGTTGCCATCGAAAAATATCGCCAGCCTACTGGGAAGTTAAAGGGCAAAACCTTCGTGTTAACGGGCAGTTTGGAGAGCCTGGGGCGGGAGGAGGCGAAAGCAAAAATTAAGTCTTTGGGAGGCAGAACTTCCGAATCGGTTTCCCAAGAGACGGATTATGTGGTGGCAGGCGCCGAGCCCGGCTCGAAATTAGAAAAAGCAAAGAAACTCGGTGTGCGGACGCTCGGCGAAAAAGAATTTTTAAAGATGCTCTAGTTACTTGGCGGTCGGACCGCCAACGACCGCTAAGTGGAAACTTATGGAAACGAGGACATGCCAAAACTGTAAAATCGAATTCAGAATAGAAATGGAGGACTTTGCATTTTATGAAAAAATGCAAGTCCCGCCGCCGACCTTTTGCCCGGAGTGCCGCTTTCAGCGGAGGATAATGTTTCGGAACGAATACAATTTATATCAAAGAAAGTGCAATCTTTGCAACAAAGATATTATCACGGTCTATTCTCCCGATAAGTCGTATAAAGTATATTGCAATCCTTGCTGGTGGTCGGACAAGTGGGATGCCCTCGAGTATGGGATTGACTATGATCCCTCAAGGAATTTCTTTGAGCAATTCAAAGATCTACGCGCTAAAGTTCCTTATATGGCGCTTGTGGTTGATTACCCGACATTGGTGAATAGCGATTATATTAACCACGCGGGTAATGCCAAAGATTGTTATCTCATATTCAATACCGACTTTTGCGAAAATGTCCATTATTCCTCTATGACAGTATCCGATAAAGACTCTATGGATTCATATCGCCTCGAAAACTCGCAATTGTGCTATGAAGTAATAAATGGCATCCGGCTGTATAAAACTTTTTTCTCTGAAGATTGTCATGACTGCCACAATGTATATTTCTCTAAAAACCTTTCAGGATGTTCCGATTGTTTTGGCTGTGTAAATTTGAAAAACAAGCGATATCACATTTGGAATGAACCATATACGAAAGAAGCTTATGAACAGAAAATCAGCGAACTTAAGCTTGACTCTTACGCTACGACGGAGGATTTGAAAAAGAGAGCACGAGAATTTTGGGAGCAGTTCCCTCACAAATTTATGCATGAGAGGCACAACGTAAATGTTTCCGGTGACTATATTGAAGAGTCGAGGAACGCTCATTTTATGTACATGGCGAGATATGTTGAAAACGGAAAGTTTTGCCAACTCATAACCATGAAGCCCGTCAAGGATGTATATGATTATACTGAATGGGGTAATAATGCCCAAAGGGTCTACGAAGGAGAAGCGGTAGGAGAATATGTTGATAACATTAAATTTTCTTATTGCGTATGGCGGGCGAATTGCTTGAATGTAGAATATTCGTTTTATGCTTTGTCTTCATCCGATATCTTCGGCTGTGTTGGCGTCAGAAATAAACAGTACTGTATTTTAAACAAACAATATACGAAAGGTGAATACCAAAAAATGAAAGCGAGAATAATCGAGGACATGAATAAAAAACCATACATTGACTCAAAAGGAAGAATTTTCAGATACGGAGAATTTTTTCCTTACGATTTAGCCCTTTTTGACTACAATGAAACAACCGCAATGAATTACTTTCCGTTAGACAAAGCAGTAGTAGAATCTAAAGGTTGGAGATGGCGTTCTGAGGATCCAAGCCAGCACAAGCCGACACTATCTTTGAGCGATATACCCGATAGTATTCGAGAAGTTAAAAATTCTATCATCGAGGAAATTTTGGAATGCGCTAGTTGCAATAGAGCATTTAGAATAACTGAACGGGAATTGAATTTGCTAAAGAGATTTGGTTTGCCTTTACCTAGAAGATGCTGGAAGTGCAGGTACAAAGAGCGCTTCGGGCGTGTTAATCCGCCCAGGCTGTGGTCGCGGGCCTGCGCAAAATGTGGTAAAACCATAGAAACAAGCTACGCGCCCAACCGGCCAGAGATTGTATACTGCGGAAGCTGTTACCAACAAGAAGTTATATGATTTCCCGCGAAGAAGTACATAGGCTTGCAAAACTTGCCCGGATAGATGTTCCCGAGGAAGAAGAGGGGAAACTTCAAAAAGATCTTGAGGCAATTTTGGGCTATGTAGAAAAACTGAAAGAGGTTGATATTTCTGATGTGCCGGAGATGACGCATGCGATAGAGGCGAGAAACGTTTTTAGAGCTGATGAAGTAAATCCGCCAGCTGGCGGAGGTGGAGATGATAAAAATATTTTACTTACGGACCAATTTCCAGAAGAAGAGGCGGGATATTTGAAGGTAAAAGGGGTTTTCGGTTCATGATTGATGTAACTTCGCTTACTGTCAAGAAAGCCCTCGAGCTTATCGAAGCTCGGCAACTTTCGGTGCAGGGTCTTGCGGCAGCGTATCTGGGCCGCATAGAAAAAGACGATGCCGATATAAACGCTTACCGGGAAGTGTTTGACGATGCGTTGGAGCGTGCGGAAGAAATAGATGAACGATTAAACAGCGCTGACGACATCCGGGCCTTGGAAGGAATTCCGTTCGCTGTGAAAGATAATATTTTAATTAAAGGGAAAATGGCCGGGGCGGCCTCGAAAATTTTGGAAGGTTATACCGCTTCGTACGACGCGACTGCTATAAAAAAACTGCGCGCCGCGGGGGCAATTTTTCTCGGCAGGGCGAATATGGACGAGTTTGCGATGGGCTCCTCCACCGAAAATTCCGCCTATGGGCCTACAAAAAATCCGCACGACAAAAGCCTGGTGCCGGGGGGCTCATCGGGCGGCTCGGCTGCGGCGGTAGCGGGCAACATGGCGCTTGCCGCCCTCGGCTCCGATACTGGAGGGTCAATCCGGCAGCCTGCGGCCTTCTGCGGCGTGGTGGGGTTGAAGCCCACCTATGGGCGGGTATCGAGAAGCGGCCTTATTGCGATGGCCTCGTCGCTCGACCAGATCGGGCCTCTTGCAAAAACCGTGGAAGACGCGGAGCTAATATTCAACGTGATAAAAGGAAAAGACCCGAAAGATGCCACAACGGTAGAGCCGCCGGAGATGATAGGCGGAGGGGAGAGAGCGAGAAAAATCGGAATTCCCAAGGAGTGTTTTTCGCTTGCGGACGGCGGAAAGGAAGGTTTGGAAAAAGAAATTGCGAATGCAATGGCCCGCTCGGTTAGCATGTTGAAAGAAAAAGGTTTCGAAGTGGAGGAAGTGAGTCTGCCGCACGTTGACTACGCGCTCGCCGCGTATTACATTATTATGCCCGCCGAAGTCTCGGCTAATCTTTCCCGTTTTGATGGCATGAGATATGGGCTTCGCGAAGACGGGAAAAATCTTTTAGAAGTATATGAACGCACACGGGGAAGAGGATTTGGGCTGGAGCCTAGGCGCCGGATTGTTTTGGGCTCCTATGTGCTCTCGGCTGGATACTATGAGGCATACTATGCCCGCGCCCAAAAGGTGCGCCATTTGATACGCGAGGATTTTCGCAGGGTATTTAATAGCGGCGTTGATGCGCTCTTGATGCCCACCACTCCCCACTTGCCCTGGAAGCTCGGCGAGAAAGTTTCCGACCCTCTTTCCATGTATCTCGAGGATATTTTCACTGTGCCGATAAACCTGGCGGGCACGCCCGCGCTTTCCGTTCCGGTGGGCATGGCGGGAAAAGACGGCGCAAAACTGCCGGTGGGTCTTCAACTTGTCGCCCCACATTTTTTTGAATCTCGCCTTTTTGAAATTGGGAAAATTCTGGAAGGCTCGAAAAAATAACCTACCGCGCTACAAGCGTGTTCGGCTCTTTCAAGAGGAGATAGTACCAATTGGTGTTTTCGACTTTTCTCCAGCCGTCTGTTCCCACGCTTGGGGGAATATCATTTCCCACAATTTCTGCAACTACTGCTTCGGCTCCGGCTTGCCCAAATGCGGCAATAACTTCGCGGCGCGTTTTTTTGTCTTTTCCCCAAAACTGTTCCAAAGGGCCTTGCGGAATTTCAGCTACTATTTGCACTCGCGCGAGTCTTGCCCAATAGGCGCCGAATGCCCCGAAGTAGTGCCCGATTACACCCACTCGGCTGCCTTTTTTTATTCCTGCTTCACGGAGCGTTTCCGCCACGACCCAGTCGTGGTGCGGGGTACAGGCCTCGCCGCAGCGGAGGGTTTTGGCCGCAAGCCTTGCTTCACTCGCATTCGTAAAGGAGATGATGCTCCACAAAAGGACGATAGCCATGAGAAAAATCGGCAGCTGAAACTTTTCTATTTTTTCCCGCGCCAGGCCCAGAAAAAGCCCCAGCCAGAGCGCGGTAATAAACGGGGCGATGTAGCGGGAAGCCGTGTAAACTAGCGCGTACATTCCGATACCTACGAGTACAGGAACTAAAAGAGGCCAGCTTTCCAAAAGTTTCTTTGCAGGTACTTTCCCAAGGAGAAAAAGCAGCAGGAAGGCCGCTGCTACAGGCAACAAATAACGGCGAGTAATAAAGGAGATTTCATGCACGCCCTGCTTAATCGCAGTCAGGTGGCCTTGTAAATCTAAATGAACGGGAACTTTCTCGTTCCAATATGCAGGGTCGCGCCACAGAGGATAAGTGCTGCGTATGGGTTCTCTAAACGCGAACATGTTTGGGTTGTGGAAGATTTGTTTTGGAGAGTGAGGCCCTTCAAGCCAGCCTATGTAAGGAACGGACTTATTGATGTGCCATGCATAATTGAGTCGCCCCGACTCGCTGAACGTAAAATGCCCTTTTTGTGCCGACAGTATCGCAACAAAAGGCATGCTTACTGCCAGAAAGATTGCAAACGCAAGGGCGGCGTTCAAAGTATTTTTTTTCCGCTCTGTGCCGAGAAATGCGCTCTCGGCGATAAAGAGGGGAGCGAGAAGAAACATGGGTGCCCGGGCGAGGTAAGAAATTCCAAGAACAACGCCTAAAAGGAGGTACGCTTTTCGCTCTCCCAGCCGCCTGATTTTGAGAAGAAGGCCCAAGGCAAGATAAAGAAAACCCGAGACGAGCATATCGGGCGTAAGGGCGGCGAGCGTAATAAAGTTAAGAGAGGTAATAAGAAAAATGCCATATCCGAGTCCTAGCCATACCCACTTTGGGAAAGATTCTTGCTGGTTTTTCTGCTCGTCTGTAGCTATAACTTGCCTCAGGAAAAAATCAAACGCAAAAAGCCCAAAAAGAAAAATAAGAAAATTTACGCCGTGCGCGAGTGCGAATTCCCAGTAAGGCGAGGGAGAAAATATTTTAAGCGCGAGGCCGAGTATGACGGGATACAGAGGGCTCCAGTGCGCGTTTACTATCGCGCCTAAGTTTCCGTTCCAAAAATCTTCTCCAATGTCGAGATACGAAATCCCGTCGGGATTCATGGCGTGACGGTACGCCCAGGCGTGCAGCGCGCCCAAAATCACTGCAATCGCGATAAGCGCCCACCTAAATTGTTTCGCTTTTGACGACAAATCCCGGATACTTTTTTATACCGATTCTATGAAAAAGATATTTTGCCATGACGCCCATTATGGAAAGTCCGTATTGGCAGCTTTTAAGGAAGCCGACGCTAGAAGCTTCGGGGAAGTAGCGGGTTTTGATAGGCACTTCTTTTATTTTAAATCCGCCCATTTTGAGCTGAACGATTATCTCGGTGTCGAACACGAAGTTATTAGAATTTTTATGAAGGGGGATTGAAGAAAGGGCGCGGGCGCTGTAAGCCCGAAATCCTGAATGATATTCGGTAAGCTCCAAACCTAAAATTGTGTTTTCAAATTTGGTAAGCGAAATATTGGCAAGATATTTCCAGTAAGGCATGCCGCCCTCGCGGGCGTGCGAAGGAATCATCATGCGCGAGCCAAATACCGCGTCAGCCTCGCCTGCGATGATGGGTTTCAAAAGTTCCGGAATCGCTTTAGGGTCATATTGATGGTCGGGGTGGATCATCACGGCGATGTCGGCGCCGAGTTTCAGGGCTTCGCGGTAACATGTCTTTTGGTTGCCGCCGTATCCCAAATTTTTTTCGTGCAGGAATGTTTTGAGTCCGAGCGCGCGCGAAACTTCCACTGTCTTATCGCGGCTCGCATCATCAACCAAAATGATATCATCCACCCATTCCTTCGGAATATCGTCGTATGTTTTCTTGAGTGTCCGTTCGGCGTTATAGGCCGGCAATACCGCTATAATTTTTACATCTTTCCGCTCCACGATTAGCTTTTACTATAACGTTCTCCGGTGGAAAAACCAAAGGTTGCCTCACGAATGTTTTCCCTCCTTCGTTTGGATGCGAGAAGTAGCCAAACAAAAAATCCGGCTTTCGCCGGATTTTTTGTGCCACTTTCGCAGTTGCGGGGGCGGGACTTGCACCCGCGTCTGGGGGTTATGAGCCCCCCGAGGTACTGCTCCTCCACCCCGCGATAT
>CAYISH010000007.1:12825-20689 GCA_964366035.1 uncultured Candidatus Saccharibacteria bacterium | reverse complement strand
GTTCCTCGAGCGCCGAAGTTAATGGAAAGCCTGTTGCCTTAAGGCGGATTTGCATAGGTGTATTATACCTAAACGCTTGAAAATTGGAATCATTACTTTATAATCGTGGAAGAAGAGAAAAGTTCCCACCCATGGCTTTGAAAGGAGAAAAAAAGATGGACAGGGCTGATGTTACGCTACTAGTTGTTATACTTGCATCTTTAGTTTCATATCTCCGATTGCGATTCGGGAGAAAGTGATTATGAAAAAGACTCCGTCAGTCGGCAAGCCATCCCTGCAGCGGCTCAAAGCACAGCGGAAAGCGAGGCTCCGCCACCTTGCCGAGCAAGAAAAAGAGCTAAGAGAGGCAAAAAGCTGGAGCGATGGATGGAGGAACACAAAAACAACATAGGAAAGGAGAGAATGGTGGCTACGGAGCGATAATAACGAGGGCAGTGGGACTCCACTGCCCTTTTCACATGCCTCTTTACTCGACTGTGCAACCTAGAAGGTCGCACATATGGCATTAAAACCCTACGTACTGTATTTCTTCCTCCAACCGGACACCGAAGGTTTCAAATACGCGCTCTTTTGCAATGGCGATGAGCTGGACTATATCTTCCGCTGTCGCATTCCCTGTATTTAAAAGAAAATTTGCATGCTTTCTGGAAAACTGGGCGCCCCCTATTTTAAATCCTTTCAGCCCTACCGACTCCAATAAATATCCTACTGCCGCGTTTTCCTTAGGCCCGCTTCCCGCGAATTTTATCCCTTCCTGCCCGCCAGCTGGCGGATTCCCCTCCCACGGCACATTTTTAAACACCGACCCCGCCGTTTTAACGCCGATATCCTGCGACTCTACGCGCTTTTTGGTAAACTCTGCAAGCCGCGTCCGCGCTTCCTCAACATCGCCTTTCTCTAGTTTGAGCGTGGCCGAAAGCACGATAAGTTCGGGGCGCTTTTTAAAAATGCTTTCGCGGTAAGAAAACCCACACGCCGAAACCTGGAAAATGTCGAACCTCGAATGTTCGACATCGAGAACTTCGATCCTCTCTACCGCGTCTTCCATTTCTTGGCCGAAGCAGCCAGCGTTGCCGCGCACAGAGCCGCCAATGGTGCCGGGTACCCCGATAGCCCACTCGAAGCCGGTAAGGCCGTTTTCTAAGGCAAAGCTGACGGCGCGAGCCATCGAAACACCTGCCCCAGCTTTCATGCTTTCTTCGCTTACCCGAGAAAGTTCCTGCAATTCCATTTTCACTGCCAGCCCGGGGAATCCATTATCGGAAACCAAAATATTTGAACCCAAACCCAAAATAAAAATCGGCATATCCTCCCCGCGCGCCCACGTAACGGCTTCCAGAACCTCCTCCGCAGTTTTTGCCTCAACAAAAAATCTCGCCGGGCCGCCGACTTTAAATACGGTGAAGGGAGCCAATAGAATATTTTCTTTTACTTCCATGTTTTTGAATTTATGGCAGCTTCCTCCCAATGCTCTTTAAGAATACCGCCGCCTCTCCTCGACGCGAAGGATCGTACTCTACCACCTTCAAGGCCGCCTGGTAAGACTTCTCGCGCTCTCCTCCCATTGCCCACAAGGCCGCCATACGCGCGTACCGCTCGGCAAGCGCTTTGGATGAAAGCCGCCTGCCGGGATGGGTCTGCCGTTCGTAATATGTAATTGTTTCCTGGTACAGTTCAGCAGCCTGGTTAAATTTTTTCGCCTTAAAATACGCATCGGCAAAGATGTCCCAGTACTCTGCAAAACTTTCGTCGCGCCTCTCAAAATCGTTTCGCAAAAAATTTATCAGGTCTTCCGCGCCGTTCCTCCCAGATAAAATCAGAAACGCAGCTTTATGGCGCCAGCCCGCAAGATAACTTGGCTCAAGCCCGATTCCGGCATCTATATTCCTAAACGCTTCATCAATTTTCCCTTGGTCGAACTGGGCTTGGGCAAGATCGAAATAAATCTGTTGGCGGGTGGGGCTCAAGGTAAGCGCTTTGGTAAATATTTCTTCCGCCTTCGCCGAATAGGTCGGATCCAGCGCCCGGGCAAGGTTATAAAAATTCCCCTGATAGACGTACCACCGCACATTGTGCGGGTCCATCTTCATGTTCATTCCCACAAGCATTATGGCTGTATCAAAGATTTTTTTGTCAACCGCAGGCCCGTATGAAACCCCTTCTTTCTTGAAATCGATCACAAAATCCGCGAGTGCGCGGTTTAATTCCAGGTTAAGGTATCGCCCATTCGCCGTTACCGCCTCATATCGCGCTACGGCTGCCGCTTTATCGGGCGCGGAATATAATTCTTTCCAGGCCGCATGCGCGCGAAAATTATTCCGTGCGGGTATAAAGCTTACACCCCAAAACACAAAGATAAAAAAGGCACACGAGAGAGCAAGGGTGAGATAAAAAACGGCGGGATGGGTTTTAGGTTTGAGGCGGTCGAGTTTCGGGTTATGAGGATTGCGGTCGGCATTCTTGGAGAGATACGCTACCGCGAGCGAGAGCGGAATGAGCGTGGCCGCGTTGTCAAAGACAAACATGTCATTTACCAAATAGGCCGCTCCCGCGGCGAGCATGGCCGCTTTTTCATACCAACTTCTCTCCGAGTTTACCCGCAGCACATCAACCGATAACAGCCACATAAGATACAAAAGGAGCGCCAAACCCACTACGCCTTGGGCGGCGGTGAAATCGAATACAAGGTTGTGGGCTCGGTCGAACCAGGCTTCCTGATCATAGAGGCGCGGGTCGTAATGCTTATTGGAAAGCAAAATAAAATTCTCGGGGCCCCATCCCAAGAAAGGTCGTTCTTTTATGCCCTCCCACGCCATCTGCCAAGAGATAACCCGGGTTTTTACCGTGCGTTCGGTGAGAGATGCTGAAGCGAGACGGCGCACCAACGTGGAGCCGGAATTCCGCAAGCTTTCCTGAAAAAAGAAAAATGCGATGAGAAGAGCGAGAAAAACTCCCAAAAGGACACGCGCCCCTACTCGTACGCGCCCCGCGGAAAGAGAGAAAAACGGTCTTTCTTCTTGAGAAAATACCAGTAGAAAAAGCCCTACGGCTCCACCCGCCAAAAGCCCTAACAAGGCCCCGCGAGTTCCGGTAAACACAAGCGCTGCAATATTTACCGCCCACACGGCGGCCGCAAAAGCGCTTTTCGAATTTACTCTTCGTTCACGAGCCAGCACGACTAGCGCGATAAATATGTGAATGAGCAAGTACGAAGCCAAGAACGCGGCGTTGCCGAACGTCGACTCGATACGCCCCAGGCCAAAAGCAATTTTTTGCCACATGCCGTAAAGGGCAATGAGGCCGGAGACGCCGAGCGAAAAAAGAAATATTCTCTCCCACTGCCGCTCCTCATGGAACACCGAAATCGCAATAAGAAAAAAGACGAGGAAATGTGAATAGGTCAAAAGTCCCATCATCCGCTCGTAGTCGGACCAAAAACTTCCTTGAAGGTTTGGGCCTAAAAGGGCTGAAACCCATCCCAATAAATAGAGCGCGGCCAGAACCCACAAAATCCGCCCCGCCCGCGGACGCCAGACCGGAAATGCTGCAGCCAAAGGAAGCCAGAATAAAAAAGCGAGTTCTACAAACGTCCGAAATAAGAATGTCTTGGTAAATGTATATGGAAAGAAAAAACTGCCGCTCCAAAAGAGCGGGACTGCTGCGGCGGCGAAAACGCCCACCCGCGCCCCTAGAAGCAGTATCTTCTCGGCCCGCGTCATATGTGGGCTACGACCCCCTTACGCGCTGAATCGATTCGATAAATTGGCGCACCTGGTCGGCATAGTTGGGGTCGAGCTTCGCCGCTTCTTCCGCGTATTTTATGGCCTCGTTGTAGCGCTTGCGGTCCGCGGCAAGTTGAGCCAACTTGAGACGCTCTTCCGCTCCAAAGCCGCCGTAGATTTTTGAAGCCTTCAGGAGAAAAAACGCGGCATCGGATTGCTTTCGCTCCGCAGCCCGGTCGGCCAAAATCGGTAAATCATCGGGGGCGGCCTGAGCGCGGCTTATATCGAAAATCGTGCGCACCGCTTTGTTTCCTTCTCCGTTAAAAATATAACCCAGCATCACGGTGCGCCAAAAAGAACCTGAAGCTGGCATCAGGGCCTTCAAGTTTTCCAGCTCTTTATCCACCTGGTTTTTATCTCCCTTGGCTAGATACAGCTCTAAGATGCTGAAGCGGTTTTGAATATAGGTCGGAGCAAGTTCATCCGCGCGCTCCAGAGCGTTCTTCGCTTCTTCAAAATTCCGCCTCGTAATTGAGAAAAATTGCTGACGCATTCGCCCTAAAAATATCTGATGCTTGGGGCTAAAGTGGTCCGCAGTTTCTTTTTCGAGTTCGCTTGTAACGAGGTCGAAGAGCGCAAGCTTTTCCTGGTCAGAAAGGCGCGTTTCCGTCATCGCAACCGTGTTGCCAAGATTTGTAAGCTGCTCTCGGGCTTCGCGTTGGCCGAAAGTGTCCCTGTCCAAGAGGCGCCGAAATGCCGCAAGGGATGCGGAAAAATCTTTTTCCTGCATGGCTTCATTTAAGGTGTCTATCATGGACCGGGACAGAAGAAATGGTTTGAGATTGACGGTGATTGCCAACACGAGGCCGAAGAGAAGGAAAAACGCCGGGAGTATTAACGCGCTCGCCTCGCTCCGGCGCGGAGAATTTTTTCCCTCCTGCCCCGAGGCCGCCTGTAGCATCGGGATCTTTCCCGCCAAAAATCCCAGGAACGAAAAGAACAAAATATGCGAGGTGATATTATCGAACACGAAAAGGTTTTGAATTAAATACGCAGCCACAAGGCTTGCCGCAATGATGCTCTCTTCGCGGCCGAGGGCGTGTTGGCATCGAAGGCGCCAGATGGCCCAAAACACTGCGCCGAAGAGGGCAAGATATGAAAACCCTCCCAAAACGCCCGCGTGCACGAACCAATCAAGCACCACGCTGTGCATGCGGTCGAACCAGGCCTCGTTTCCGAACAAACTGGGGTTATAGTGCTGGGCGTAGGGAATCTGGAAGTTCTCTGGCCCCCAGCCAAGTATGGGGCGGTCTTTGAAGCCTTCCCAGCCTATCTGCCAGATCATAAGGCGCGAAACTGCGGTAGGTTCTTTCAAGGAAATGGCGGCCAGGCGCGAGACGACGGGAATATTTTTCGAAGCAAGCGGGCCTTGGAAGCGCACCACCATAAACGGCACCAGCGCAGCCGCAATCAGAAGCCCTCCTAAGATAAGTTTGTTTCTGCGCGAAGAAGACGCGAGCATGGAAAGAAACAGCGCGACAAAAATTCCGCCCGCAAAACCGACAAGCGCGCCCCGCGACTCCGCCAAAAGAAAGCCGACCACATCGAGCATAAACACTCCCGCCAAAAGCCACCTTGTTCCGTTCATTTTCGTTTTGAAATACATCCACACCAACAGGAAAAGATGGAACAAAAGGTACACGGCGAGGTAAATGGAATTCCCCAGCGTGGCAAATACCCTGCCACCCCCCGTCAGGCTCGGCGTTACTTGGAATTTTTCCAAAATAGCGTAGACGCTGATGATGGCGCTTACGCCAAGCGAAACAAAGAAGAGTTTGGCAAAATCGCGCTCCGCGCGAAATACGCTGGACACGATAAGGAAAAGCCAAAAAAGATGGAGATAGGTAACCAGGCCTTCCATGCGCTCGAAGTTCGACCAAAAACTTCGGTAAGGATCAGCGCCGAATATAGTTGCAAGCGATGCCACGGCAATAAAGGCAAGAAGTGCCCAGAAAATAACATTGCGACGGGGGCGGTAATCTTTATTCAGAAGAGCGAGCGCGATCCATAAAGAACCCGCAATTTCCACTGCCACGCGGAAAAGAAAATTTTTTCCGGTGATGTAGGGAAAAAACGATTGCTTAACGACAATGAGCGGCACAAACGCCAAAACAAAAACTCCTCCTCGAATAATCCGGAGGAACAGTTGTTCAAGAGGCGCCAAGCCTGCCGTTTCCGTTTTTGCCATATGCAGATTGTAATATGTACCGTCTTCCACTACAATATTGCCATGCGGTCAAGAACCGTTCTAAATATCCTCCTTTTCTTCGGTGACGTACTGTTATTTTACTTAGCGCTCTACCTTACCATCCTTTTGCGCTATGAAAGCAACGACGTCTCGCGGCTCTGGAAACTGCATCTCGCTCCTTTTACCGGAGTGTTTCTCATGTGGCTTTTTATTCTGGCGGCGGGAGGAATATACGAACAGCGCCTACAGTGGAACATGCGCTCGCTCGACCGCATTCTTCGACTGCTGGGTTTGGGCAGCATTATTGCGCTCGTGATTTTTTACGCATTCGCAAGTACGCGCATTACGCCGAAAACGAACTTAGTAATCGATGTGGCGCTTACCGCGATTTTTTTGGTAGCATGGCGGTATCTTCTTTACCATCTCGCTTCGCGCATCCAAAATAAAGTTTTGTTTCTGGGCAAGGGGCGCGAAATCGATGAGCTCAAAACATTTATAAAAGAGCGGCCGCATTTGGGCTTTTCCATCGCTCCCGACTATAAAAATGAAGGCCAGCTTGAAGAGTATGCGCACCTGCAAAACGTGGACATTGTGGTTATCTCGGAAGACCACATGAAAAACCCCGCGCTCATTAAGACGCTCTACAACCTTATTTCACAAAACGTGGGTTTTGTCGACTTCCCCACCTTCTATGAAAACCTGACTGGAAAAGTGCCCGTTTCGATCATCTCTGAAACATGGTTTTTGGAAAATCTCACCGAAAATAAAAAGCAATTTATCGACGGGGCAAAGCGTTTTATCGATATTTTGCTTGCCGTTATTCTGCTCATCCCGGCGCTTATTCTTTTGCCCATCGTGGCCCTCTTTATCAAGCTTGAATCCTCTGGGCCGATATTTTTCCGACAGAAGCGCGTGGGCCAGCACGGGCGGATATTCGACTTTATCAAGTTCCGCTCCATGGTAAAAAACGCGGAGAACTTGAGCGGGCTTAAAACTGGAGCCGAAGGGCGCGTAACGCGGATAGGCAAATTTTTACGAAAAAGCTACATTGACGAACTGGGGCAGATCATGAACGTACTGAAAGGCGAGATGAGCTTTATCGGCCCGCGGCCGGAGCGCTCCGAATTTGTGGAAATTTTAGAGAAAAAAGTGCCGTTTTACCGCATGCGGCTCTTGGTGCGCCCGGGCATTACGGGGCTCGCGCAAGTTTCAATGGAATACGACGCGTCAGTGGAAGATGCACAAGAAAAACTTCAGTACGACCTCTACTACATCAAAAACCGCTCGCTTCTGCTGGATCTTTCAATAATGCTCAAAACGATACCGACGATACTCTCGCGCTCCGGCCGCTAATTGTGCGGCACATGGTATTGTACAAATAGAGTTCAAAAGAACGCCCCACCTGTGAGTGGGGCGGGGCTTGATGGGTGTGAAAATTCACTTTATGCCGGGGAGGAATATCATTGAACTACAATAGTTCAATGCCGCTTCCGTAAGAAATGAGGGGTCGCGATCCTCAGTTGGAAAAGTACAAATGCTATAAACTCCCGCTCCTACAATAGAAATGAAGAGCGATACCGCCCCATGCCATATGTAAAGAGGGGAAAAGAGGTAAATCAGCGCGACGCAAACAATAAAACCCATAACATTCCTCCTTTTAGGTGCGCCATTGTTTTTACCTTTGGCCTCTAGAGAATAGAATAATGAATAATGCATAGAAAAATTAAGTCAAGATTTGATCTCCACAGCAATATCATGAACCGAAAGCGTTTAACACTTCTTTTCCAGAGATCTGCGCCGTCGAACTAAAGCCGAATCAAACGCGAAAACAAATCTAAGTATAACAGCGATAGCTGTTATATCGACATTTCAGAACATAAAGAATAAACTTAAA
>CAYISH010000007.1:0-12725 GCA_964366035.1 uncultured Candidatus Saccharibacteria bacterium | reverse complement strand
AAAGAATAAACTTAAATTGATGTCGCGAGAGTTAAAACTAGGCCCCGCAGCCCAAAAAGTACTTTTGCTCCTCCTTACCGGTTTGGCACTCGGTCTTACGCGTTCCCCCAGACAATACTTCCGCATCCTAAAAAATTTCCAAAAAAGCTGGAAACAAATTGACCACAAAAAGCTCCACCGCGTAGTGAAAACGCTTGACGCCAAAGGACTTATCGTTGCAAAATCAAAAAGGAGTTACGTACAGATATCGCTCTCGCCCCAAGGGCAAAAATGGGCAACGCGCTATAAAATTGAGCGGATGAAAATTCCTAAACCTTCGAAATGGGATGGCCAGTGGCGCATTGTAATTTTTGATATTCCTGAAGAACGCAAAAAAGCCCGCGATGCGTTTGCACGGGCCTTAAAAAACTTGGGTTTTTACCAATTACAGAAAAGCGTTTTTGCGTATCCTTACGAATGCCGTAAAGAGTTAGATATTGTCATAGAATTTTTTGAAATCAAGCCGTACATAAATTGCATCGCGGCGCACAAAATAGACAGCGACATTGAATTAAAAAGATACTTTGATCTCTCGTAAAAATTATGCCCCTCCACAAGTTTATATCCGCATTCCCATTTCAGACTCACCTTCAAATTGTCGGTATAAGCGCGATAGCTGTTATACCGACAATTTGAAATCTGAAAATAGAGGCTTTCGCCGACTTATTTGCCTAACTTAACTAGCAGTCATTTCTTCTGATCGTTTAAAATCTCCCGCACGATATACTTGGGGCGGTGTTTTGTTTCTTCGAAAATTTTGCCGATGTATTCGGCAATTACCGAAAGTGCTAAAAGCTGGCAAGAGCCCAAGAAAAGCACGGCGAGCAAGATAGTGGTAAACCCGCGCGGACCGGGGTTGATAAAATACGCGATTATGTAGGTGATAATGGCGATTATGGTAAGTAAAAACACCCCGAGAGAAAGATAAAAAATAAATTCGAGAGGCGCGTACGAAAAAGAGAAAATCGCTTTTTTGGCCCACCAAATATTCCGCCGAAAATTATTCGACGTAATCCCTCCGCCCCGCTCGAGGCGCGTATACGGGATGCCGATTGATTTAAAGCCTACCCATGTCCTAAGCCCTCGCACATAGCGGTCGCGCTCCGGCATCGCTTTGATAATATCAGCTACTTTGCGGTCCATTAAGGAAAAGTCTCCCGCATCAAGAGGAATATCTAGATACGAAATTTTTTTAAAGAGCCTGTAGAAAAGCTTATAGGCCGAGCGCAACAGAAAGCTTCCCTTGCGGCGCGTACGAATGCCATATACCACGTCGTATCCCTCCCGCCATTTTTTTATAAATTCCGAAATAAGCTCTGGAGGGTCCTGCAAGTCGCCGTCGATCCACACTACGGCGTCGCCCGAAGCATAATCGGTGCCCGCGGTGTAGCCGTATTGCGAATGGCCGAAATTGCGGGAAAAAAAGATTACCGAAACGCGAGAATCTTCATGAGCCAGGGAGCGGAAAACTTCTTCCGAGTTATCGGGGCTTGCGTTGTCGACAAAAATTATCTCCCAATCCGAAACATGCTCCGTAAGTACGTTTTTTAAGCGTTCGTAAAGCTGCAGGACATTGGCCGATTCTTTATAGCAGGGCACGACAACAGAAATTTTTTTGTTAATCATTTTTCCTCCTCCATTTTCGACAAAAACTCGTCGAAACTATTTTCTATATGTTCCAGATGCTTGTCTTCCAATCCCTGATGACACCCAATTAAAAATGCGTGAGACATAACATGGTCCGTAACCGGATAATTTTTAAACGGCGTTTTGGCGGGGATGTCGCGGAACGCGGGTTGGCGCAAAATATTGCCGGTAAATACCGGGCGGGTCTGGATATTGCGCTCTTCCAAAAACTTGCAAATCTCCATGCGGCTAAAAAGAGCTCCCTCGCGGATAGTAAGGGCGAAGGCCAGCCAGTTTGTTTTTGCGCCCGGGGTGGTCTTCGGCAAAATAAAAAACTTCTCATATTTCTGGAAAAACGCAAAGAGGCGGGCGAAGTTTGCATCCCGTTTTCGCGCGAAGGCCGGAAACTTTTTTAGCTGTGCCAAGGCGAAAGCCGAACTGATTTCCAAAGGCAAAAAATTGTATCCCATCTCGCTAAAAATAAACTTTGCGTCGTATGGAATGCCCGCGAGCTTGATGTTGAAGCGCTTTTTAATGTCTTCCGATTCTTTCGTCTCCCCAAAAAGAGACGAGGTTCTCCCCCATCCCCGAAGTATTACCAGGCGGCGCGCCCACTCGGGATTATTCACCGCAATCATGCCGCCTCCTCCTGCGCCGTTTATGATGTGCGAGCCGTAAAAGCTGGTAGTGGAAATGTGCGAATATGTTCCGGTGGGCCTTTCGGCAAACGAAGCGCCCAAGGTATCACATGAGTCTTCAATCAAAAATAATTTGTGTTTTTTTGCAATAGCGGCAAGCTCTTTCAAATTCGGGACGTTCCCAATCAAAGACGGAATCATGAGCGCCCGCGTGCGCTTGGTAATAGCGCGGCGCACTTGTTCCGTGTTTACTATAAATGTTCCTTCCTCAACATCAACAAACACCGGCATAAGCCCCTTTACGACAATAGGGCTTACCGTAGTGGCAAATGTTAAAATCGGCGTAATCACTTCCGCGCCCTTCGGTAAATCCAGCAACTCGAATGCGAGAAGATTCGCCGACGAACCCGAATTTACCATGACCCCATGCTTCTTTCCAAAAAGTCGCGCGATTTTTACCTCAAACTCGCGCGTCCGCTCGCCTAAGGCGGTATTTCCGCAAAGCACTTTTACTACTGCCTCAATTTCTTCTTCGCCGTGCACCGACATACCGTAAGGGACGCGGATATAATTGTTACGTTTCATAATTTATTTCTCTTAAGCATTTCAAAAATTTTTTTTGCGATCTGGCCCGGCAAAAGGCCGTGGATGCTGCGAAGATACTCCTGCGAACCGGAATTTTTTGTAATTACGTCGCGAATACCGAAACGGTAAAAGAGTTTGGGCGCTCTCCCGCTTTCGAGAAGTGTTTCGGCCACCGCGCTTCCAAGCCCGCCCATTACACTATGTTCTTCGAGCGTAAAAATTGCTCTCGTTTCGCTCACCGCCTTCAAAAGAATCTCCGCATCAATCGGCTTTACGGTGTAAAGCGAGAGAAGTCGCGCCGAGACTCCTTTCTCACCGAGAAGTTTTGTTGCAACGAGGGCATTATAAAGCATGTTGCCGGTAGCAACGAGCGTTATGTCTTTTCCGTCTTGTACCAAAAACCCCTTCCCTACTTTTAATTTCGGCGCGTTTTGATGCGCTACAGGCTCTCCTTTTTTGCCGATTCGCAAATAGACCGGCCCTTTTATTTTTGCCGCCGCTTCGGTAAGCGCCCTCGCTTCAAAGGGGTCTCCCGGGCAGAGCACCGTCATATTGGGGAGCACCCGCATAAGCGCAATGTCCTCTATAGAATGATGCGTGGGACCAAGCTGGCCGTAAGTAAGGCCGGAGCCCACTCCTACAATTTTTACATTCGCGTTTTGCAGCACTATGTCGTTTCGCACTTGCTCAAAAACGCGCATTGTTACGAACGGAATTATGGAATACACAAAAACGGTCTTGCCAGAAAGCGCCAAGCCCGCTGCCACTCCCACCATATTCTGCTCGGCCACTGCCATGTTCAAAGAGCGTCCGGGAAATTTTGCGGTAAAGCCTTCCAAAACGGAAAATCCCAGGTCTCCGTTCAAAAGAAAAATATTTTTGTCCTTGGCCGCAAGGGCTTCAAGCGTTTCGATAAATGCCTGCCTCATATTTTTTGCGCTTCCAACTCTTTAAGCGCCTGCCCTCGCAAATCCCCCGTAGGCGAGCGGTAATGCCATTCCAGTTTGTTTTCCATATACGACACTCCTTTGCCTTTTACGGTGTGGGCAATAATGCATGAAGGCTTGCATGTCTTAAAAGGAACCGCCTGAAGCGCTCCCAAAATTTCTTTAAAATTATGTCCGTCGATTTCCCGCGCTTCCCACCCAAATGCCTTCCATTTATCGGCAAATGGTTCGAGATCCATCACTTCTTCGGTGCGCCCAAAACTCTGGATTTTATTGTAGTCGACAATCGCCACCAAGTTATCTACTTTATGAAATCCCGCATACATCGCCGCCTCCCACACTGAACCTTCGTCGCATTCCCCGTCCGAAAGCATTACAAATACGCGGTAACTTTTTTTGTCGAATGCGCCTGCAAGCGCCATGCCAAGCCCCGAGGAAAGCCCATGGCCCAAGGAGCCCGTCGTAGCTTCTACGCCCGGCACGTTTTGGATAACGGGGTGCGTCGTCAGCACGCTGCCATCCTTACAAAATGTGTTTAGTTTTTCTTCCGAAAAAAATCCCCGCAAGGCTAACGCGGCATACAGCGAGGCTCCTCCGTGCCCTTTCGATAAAATAAACCGATCCCGCCCCGCCCACAGAGGCTCTTTGGGCTTGATACGCATCACCTCAAAATAAAGCGCCGTAAGAATATCCACTGGCGACAAGGCGCTCCCTGAATGAGAGGCATTTACATCCGCGCTCATATTTATTATCCGCATCCGGATTTCCGCCGCGGTATTGGTAAGCATTCGCAGTTTTTCTTTGGAGAGTTCGGCCATTAGCGCGCAAAAAATTCTTTATACCAGCCGATAGTTTTTTGAAGCCCTTCATCCAAAGTAAATTTCGGCTGCCACCCCAGCACCGTCCGCGCTTTTTCCGCCGAAAGGTACTGATGCGGGATTTCATTCGAAGCGGTTGCAAGAATACGAGGCTGCATACTGCTCCCCATCAGCCCCAAAATTTTGTTCACCATCTCAAGCACGGTAACTTGGCTCTCGTTCGAAAAATTAAAAGCGTGCCCATGAATACGCGAGTCGTCCATTTTTTCCGCAAGTCCGATGTAAGCTAACGCCCCGTCTTCAATATAAAAATAATCGCGAATGTACGAGCCGTCGGAGCGGATCACCGGCGCCTCTCCATGGAGCACCGAGCGAATCGTCTGCGGCACAATGCGGTTAAAGTTGATGTCGCCCGGCCCGTAAAAATTTCCGCAGCGCGTGATGACCACCGGCAACCCGTAGGAATAAAAATACGACTGCGCAATCAGGTCCGCGGCGCTTTTGGAAACATCGTACGGATGCCGGCCTATAAGCGGCGCCTGTTCGGTGTAGGGCAATTCTTTGTGCGCACCGTAGGCCTTATCGCTTGAGGCCACCACTACCTTCTTTACTGTGGGGCTTCGCCGAGCAGCTTCGAGTAAATTCCATGTGCCTCTCACGTTTGATTCAAACGTAGAAAGCGGGTTACGGTTGGCGATTTCTACAATCGCTTGCGCCGCGGTATGAAAAATCGTATCTATTTCATATTCGCCCAACGCGCGTTCGAGCGTGTGGTAGTCTTCAAGCCCGCCTCGCACTACGTTCACTTTTCCAGCGTAGCCCGAGCGATATAAATACGCGCCTGGCACTATGTCGCGAATAAGCGCGGTTACATTCGCCCCTGCGTCTACCAGATAACGAACAAGCCACGAGCCTAAAAAACCAGTAGCCCCCGTAATAAAAACGTTTCTGTGCCGCCAATAATCCGGAAACATAATAATGTATCAAGCCTACAATACATCGGCCCTTTTTGGCAACTTTGGCGACCGCGCACCCATTTTCGCTGGCAAGATATTTTCAGAGGCCACGCTGGTATGCAATAATAAAACCTATACGCCTCCGGGCGTGCTATGAAAGCAAACACAAAAAGCGGACGCATGCCTTTTTTGTTGGCGGCGATCGTGCTTATTGCGGGAACGGCAGCTTTTCTCGCATGGCAATATGGGTCTGCCGGTTACGGCAGTTCCAACGAAGTTACCGTAGAAATCCCGGCCAGGCTTTTTCGCAATGAAGTAGCTGATTTTCTCGGCGAAAAGTTAGGTTGGAACGAAAAAGAAACCGCGGCATTCGCTTCCACATATATGCAGATGCAGTGGGCCGCTTTTAACGCGGAGTTTTTGGAAGTATTCGAAAAACGTTTCGGCTGGAACAAAGCGGAACGCGAAGCTTTTCTCACATCTTCCGCAAAATATTTTGAGCCTGAATTGGATTTTCTCTCGGGCATCTACGCGCCCGGTGCCTACACATTTGCGAGGAACGCCGCTCCCGCCGCCATTGCGGAAATGCTTATCATAAAAGTCAAAGAGACGGCTGGAAAAAACATCGCAGAGTTTATAAGAGCTCGTCTCCCTGAAGACGCTGCAGCAAAAGCAGCCGCAATTGTGCAAAACGAAGTCGAGCTTCTGCCTGACCTCGTTCCCTTCCCCGCCAAAGATATAGTACTGGAAAAAACCAATGACGCGGTATACTTGCGCTTCAGCACTATTTACTTTAACCAAGGAAGGGGGCCGTTGGAGCTTCGCGCCGATCCCGCCACCAAAGGCGTTCGCTCCGACCTCGAGAGGCGTGTGCTGCAGCGCATTTACCGCGAGGACGGCACATACCGTGAACGCTCGGCAGGAACCTTTTTATGGCACCAAAAACACTTGCACTACCACTTTGCCGATTTTGTCGTATATGACCTCGAAACCGTGGAGGTAAAAGAAGAAGCGCCGGATTTGTCCGGGGTGCGCCAAAAATCCACATTTTGCGTGCGGGATATAAGCCGTGTCAAGATGGAGCTTGAACACCGCGCCCCCGATGCCGCATACAAGATATGCGGGAAAGAGCTCCAAGGCATATCCGTCGGATGGGGAGATACCTATTTCTTCTCGTACCCAGACCAGCTCTTAAACGTGGTTGACCTCCCCTCCGGCACGTATCGCCTTACGTTTATCGTCAATCCCTCCGACCGTTTCGGAGAATCTCGCCTCGATAACAATAAATCAAGCGTGCTCCTCTCGCTCGACATGAAAAATTTCAAGGTGAAAGTATTGGAAGAGAGCCCCAGCGAAATGCCTGAGATGGACCACGTGTATCCGGAACAAGAATTTTAATTCATGAAAAAACTTACCTTCTTTGCAATCATCATAATCGCAGTAGGCGCCTTCGCTTATTTTTATTGGCAGGACAAAATCCCCGATGGTTCTGCGCCGCCGAATGGAAACGTTCAAAACGGCAACCCGCACGGTAACACACCCGCCGTTACGGTGGTAGCGGAGAATTTGGAAATCCCTTGGGATATCGCGTTCCTGCCTGATGGCAATATGCTCGTCTCCGAACGCCCGGGCCGCCTTTCGGTGCTCTATAAAAACGGAGAGCGGGACATTATTTTTGAAGGAGACGCGGAGCATGTCGGCGAGGGCGGGCTTTTGGGCATAGCCCTCCACCCAAAATTTAACGAAAACCATTTCATCTATCTCTATCTCACGGTCTTGCGCGAGTCTGCCCCCGCCTCTCCTGATGCGCCGCTTGGCAGCCGGGGCGGGCGGACGGAAAACCGCGTCGAGCGCTGGCGGTTTGAAAACGATAAACTCGCAGACAAAAAGCTTATCATAGAAAAAATTCCCGGCGCCCCTTACCATGACGGCGGCAGGATTGAATTTGGTCCCGATGAATTCCTCTACATCGCGACGGGAGACGCCACGCAAGGGAACTTGGCGCAAGATAAAAATTCGCTTGCGGGTAAAATTTTGAGGCTCGAAGACGACGGCGGCATACCGGAGGACAACCCCTTCAAAACCGCCGTTTATTCGTACGGGCACCGAAACCCCCAAGGGCTCGCGTGGGACAGCGAAGGAAGGCTTTGGAGCACGGAGCACGGAAGATCGGGGGTACTCTCCGGACTTGATGAAATAAATCTGATACGCGCGGGCGGCAATTATGGCTGGCCCACCATACAAGGCGATGAAACAAAAGCGGGCATGATCTCCCCTGTCCTGCATTCGGGACCGAATAAAACATGGGCGCCTGCAAGCCTTGCATATTTGAACAAAAAACTCTATTTTGGCGGCCTTCGCGGCGAGGCTCTTTATGAAGCGATTATCGAAGGCGAAAAAGTTATCAATTTCAAAGAACATTTCTTTAAAGAATTTGGCCGCATTCGCACCGTGCGCGTAGGCCCGGACGGCATGCTGTATTTGACTACCTCAAACCGCGACGACCGTGGTACGCCGAAGGCGGGAGACGACAAAATTATTAAAATTAACCCGAAAAAATTGTAACAACGCGCATCAAAGTTTGACACGCTTATTTGTTTCTTTCTACACTTACAACATGGCGCTTGACACACAAGACATAAAAAAGCTGCAAGAAGTGTTAGCGACGAAAGAGGATATAAACGCCGTTCGCGTTGACGTTGCCGGCCTAAAAACCGATGTCGCTGGTCTCGCAACCAATATCTCTGGCATCAGAGCCGACATCAAGAGCATTCACACTGACCTCATCAAGCACGACGAACGCGCCGAGGAAATGCTGAAACAAATCCTCGCGTTCCAAACTCTCGAAAGCAGAGTAGAAAGAATAAGTCGTGTGCTCCGCGAAAAGCTGGGCGCGGAGGTGTAAACGCAATAGCCATCGCGGCACTTTTCCGATCCGAAATTTATAGACTAAAGGATCTGAAATCCTTGATCATCCACCAGCCACGCCTCCACTCCTTGGCTCCGTTTCGCTTCAAGATCAGCTAACGCTTCATCCAATGTATCGAAGATTGCGGATGCCTGCCCATCAAAACCACCCGCAGTATTTACGCGCCACTTCCATTCCGGTGCAGCCGCATCGTCGTGTATGTGTTTTATCTTTCCCTTCCTCGCTACCTCCTCCCACATAAAATATCCTCGCACGCATTCCACATAGTATTTGTGATAAGGCAAAGTGTCATCGGGGATGGCGTCTAAAGGGAAAAATTCTCCTTGAAACGGTTCGCCCTCCGCGCCTGCGATATACAGCATGTTGAGTTGATGATTCGGCACCCATCCGGTCGAGGGACGCAAGTTAAAATGCCGCAAAAATCTGGCCGAGCGGAGCTTCATTCCGGTTTCGTCTTCCAACACTCGCTCCACCGCCTCCAAATATTTTTCTCCAAAAAGTATATACTTGCCCGGCACATGCCAGCCCTTGTAGTGCTCGTCGTCGCGATACCATAAAAGAATATGCAGCTTGCCTCCAATTTCGCGAAGAACAGCGGCCTCAATAGGCGCCATGGGAAAAATCGGCCAAAAAGCTTCAAAAATTTCTTTCCCACTTTTGCGATAGCCGACTTTCTTTAATAGTGCGAGGAGTTGATTTTTTTCTTCGTCAGATAAATTGGTTACTTCGGGCTGTAAATATTTTCCGCCATTTTCTTTTCCCATGAATGTAATATATAACAAGAAAGGGCAGGATCATAGTCCCGCCCCTTGCGTTTTTTTCTCGGCCCTCCTGCCGAGTTTTTGATTACAGAATTTGATAGCCCTGGTCGTCCACTACGATGCGCGCATCCGGTGAAGGGCCATTGTAAATAGCAATGGCCTCATCCAAAGTTCCGCACGGCTTTATACAGTCAGCGGAGTCAGCGCGCCACTCATCCCCCCACGGGATCAAGTAGACGACAGCGAACTTATGCTCTGGAGCAAATGCAAGGTAGTCGTGTTGAATCCCGCGTTCACGCATCGTCTTCATACGCAAGAGATGCGCTCGGATCAACTGCGCATAGTACACGTGATGCCCTAATGTATCAGGCGGCACAGCAGTAAGCGGGATCCATTTCCCGTTGGTGGGCTCGCCCTCCACCTCACAGAGAAACATGTTGGCCAGTTGATGATTGGGAACCCAACCGGTCTCGGGACACATGTTAATGCGCCGCACGAAATAATGGCGCACGAGGGTAAGGCCAGCTTCCTTTTTGAGAACTCGTCCTATCCACTCTGCGTCGGTCTCGCCTACAAGTGGATAACCGCCGGGAAGATGCAGAAACGGCAGGAAGTTGCGATCGTTTGGTGGGCGGCGCCACATGAGCGCGTGCCATTCGCCATCAATCTTGCGCACCACTGCATGCTCGCTCGGCGCCATCGGCACCACACCCCAAATCGCCTCGAAGAGATCGGTCCCCGTCCGGTGCGTCCCCGCACGAGAGAGAAGTCGAACCGCTATCTGCACTTCTTCCGGCGAGAGCTCGGTGACCTGCGGGTTTTTCTCCAGCCTCGGCAATTTCTCGCCGAGAAACAAGAAAACCTGCTTACCCATCGGAGTCATCCCCTGCTCGTCAATGAGGCCGAGCCGGAGCAAGTTTTTCTCAAACGTTTCTTCCATTCCGTATCTCCTTTCTTTCGCTACAGATGTTACAGAACCTGGCGGCCCTGGTCATCGAAGATATGAGCGTGTCGGACGATAGAGCTAGTAGCTGATTTGACCAAAACATCGGATGCCACGGCGCGCGCTTGGGTCAGGTTGTCGCATGTCGAACGAAAGTCGATTTGGAAGGGATGCTCATATGAAATGACTTCCCATTTCCATTCCGGCGCCACCACCATGCCGTCGTGCCGAAGCTCACTGCGTTCCATTAACCCTTTTCTCATAAAGTAGCCGCGCACACAGTCCACGAGGTAGATATGATCTACCAAGATGTCCTCCGGAAGAGCATCTAATGGATAGAAAGCGCCCCCTGATCCTTCCCCACTAAACTCCTCGCCCTCTGCCTCCACTACATAGAGGAGGTTGATCTCGTGGTCGGGGACCCAGCCGGTCGAAGGGCGCGTGTTAAAATGGCGCACCATACGCGCCGAGCGGAGTTTTAGCCCCGTCTCATCTTGCAGTACGCGGAGAACCGTTTCCATGTCGCTCTCTTCCCACAACATGTATTTGCCGGGGATGTGATGGCCTACATAATGCTCGTCCTCGCGGCGCCACAGGAAGATAGAGCGCCTCCCCTCAATTTCGCGAATAGCCGCCACCTCGACGGGCACGGTAGGTCTAATCGGCCACGTTGCCTCAAAAATCCTTTTCCCGCTCCTGCGATATCCCACTCGGCTAAGAAGTCGGAGCAAGATTTTTTCTTCCGGAGCAGAAAGGTCGGTAACTTCCGGCTGCTTTTCACTGACACGGATATGGTCCGCGAGCCGGTCGAGAAGGGACAACCCCACTTCCGTGAGATGCCTCTCTTTGTCGAGAAGCTTGTCATAGAGCCATCCGTTAAGCAACTCTGCTTCTTCTCCGCTCGGAGAATTAATCAATTCGTGAATCCCCATTGTTGCACCTCCTTCTTGAGATACGGTTCCATATGCGGCCAGTACCGCAGCTGGAAGCTAACAACATCTTCCGGGCAGTGGTCGAACCACTTGAGTTCGTTGACCTTTTGCTCCTCGCCCGCGAACGGCTTCGTCGGCGAGCCCACAAGTTCGCAGAGCAAGAGAACAACCGCCTCATGAAAACGCGGGCTGTCGTGATGGTCCACTGCCCCGATTAACTTAATGACTCTCACATCGCAGCCAAGTTCCAGCGCAGCACAGCGTGTTGCGCCTTCTTGATATGTCTCCCGTTGGCGGCGCTTCGTCCCCGGAGCATGCCAGCCGCGAAAGAATTCATCTTCGCGCCAAATCCAGAGAGCGTGCCCGCCCTGGATGACAATCAACTCGATGTTTTCCTGCACGCCCAAAGTGCTTAGCGGCAAGAATGCAGGACCCCAGAGATCGTGCGGAACGTGTTCCGTAAGTCGCGCGATAAGTTCCAGGCCGTTCTTGTTAAGCTTTCCATCCTCCCGCAGGATAGATCCCTCGATCCACTCCGTGAGAAGCGCTTTCTCCTCATCATCTCCATGTCGCACAATTTGCTCTAGACCCATCCGAACCTCACCTTTCTCCCACAGATACGCTGTAGGTCGTCTATCAAATTCAGTTAAAGAGCTGCCCTTAATTCCGCGCCATTATGTCAAATCGTGCGCAAATTGTAAAGCGGAGGGGCCGAAGCTCCTCCGCTGGGTTTTTGTTTGCCTCTACTGCAAGCTCTATAGTTTTGCTTATCGCCCGATGTGGTCTTTGTGATAGCGCTCTATCTCTTCGATGAACCTCTGATGCTCATCCCACCATTTAAGCGCCTTTGGAAGAATGATGTTTTTGTGGGACTGGATGAGCTCATCCCACGGAATTTCCTCACGGCGATAGAATCGCCCTTTCAAGTTTTTTGGTTCTGCGCCCCATTTAAAGATGAGAACATGGATCAGCAACAGATAGAGTCCCCGTGGCGGATCAGTTGCATTCTCTTTGCCAATAAAGCGAACTTCGTTTGGCTTTACACCTCCGAACTCGCGCGCGATGAGCCGCTCAAGCGCCATCTCATCCGTTTCGAGCGCTCCATGCGTTACTCCCGGGCTATGTTTGGCGTGAGGATATGCCTCGTCCGGATTTTCCTCCAACGACGGACGCTCAATGAGATAGACCGAGCTGTCCTTTTCATTGAAGCACACAGCCTCCGTGGAAATATTCTTTACAGCCCCGCGAGTGCGGGCCTCGTGAATATTCTCAAGTCGCATCCCTTCTTTTTCGCAAAGCGCGATCTTTGCGAGCACGTCAAGTGCGGCAACTCGCTCCTCTTCCGTCCACACAGTAGTAGTCGGATCAACCAACCTTGGCATTTCTGCCTCCTTTCTTTTTTCCGGCTCTGCCGGAATAGTTACACCCGCGCTTTTTTCGCGCGAGCAGGTTTTTGCGCGCGAAGTTCCGCCGCGTACGCTTTCGCCCTTGACAATAAACCATTTGCCGCCGGGACTGCCGCTTCGAAAAATGCGCCCACGATCCCGTCGT
>CAYISH010000006.1:5129-21461 GCA_964366035.1 uncultured Candidatus Saccharibacteria bacterium | reverse complement strand
CACATCCCAAAGACTTCATCCACAACCTTTCCGACAAACTTGGGGTGGACCGCGAGACCGCCCGGAAAATCGCCGAAGACGTCAACCAGCAGATTTTTTCGAAAGTGCGGGAAAGCTTGAGGAATCTTCATGGGATTGCGGATGAAGAAAAAACAATGAAGGGGATACCGGGTGAGATAAAAAAACTTCAACCCCTCGAAATTAAGCCAGCTCCCCCGGTAAGTTGGCCTACGCCGAGCCAAAGCGAATCTGCTCTCGCGTTGCCGTGGAAAGATGCGCCTTCTCCTTCAAGTTTCGGCCTTGCAAAACCTAAGCCTCCTCAAGAGATTTCGGCCGCGACGCCGAGCACGCAGCAGAAAGTAGACATGATGAAACCAACGCCGATGCCCCTCCCCGCTTCGTTCCAGCAAACCGAAACTACGCGGGAAGACGCAGCGCAAGAAAAAAAGCCTTTGATTGCTCCTCCTGCCAACTTGCCGGTGGCCCATTCACTGCCACCTAATGCTCCAAAGAAAGAAACGTCGCCGAATGCTGAAGCTGGGCAAGAACAGGCGGGTCCCGCCTTCGCCGGACCCGCGTTTCAGGATAAGATAGAGGAAAAAGTGTCCGTGCAAGCGCCGGAGCTCCGGAAAATAGAACGGCCGACAGCAACGGATCCGTATCGCGAGCCGATTGAGTAGCCCAAAACATGAAGCACGATTTATGATATGAAACAATTTCAGGTTCCACAATTTATTGAGGTGGAAGACAAGATTTTTGGGCCGCTTACTCTCAAACAATTTTTGTATATCGTGGGGGCGGGATCGATCGTATTTCTTTTGTACGCCTTCCTTCCGCTCTTTTTTGTGTTCCTTTTGGGCGCGCCCATAGTCGCGTTTTTCGCCGCGCTCGCGTTTTTGAAAGTAAACGGTCTGCCTTTTATCCGGGTGGTGGAAAATGCGCTCGGCCACTTTACCGGCACGCGGCTCTATATATGGAAGAAGGTGGAGAAGAAAAAAGCTCCCGCCCTGCTCCCTGCGGAGAAAAAGGGGGACGGCATTTTTCTGCCCAAACTTACGGAGAGCAAATTAAAAGATCTTGCCTGGTCGCTCGACATTAGGGAAAAAATTTCGCGATGATGGCCGAAAAAATAGCCAACGCAAAAAGCGCGCAGGAATTCGTCCCCATCCAAGAAATCCGCGACGGAGTCGTAATTTTGAAAAGGGGGGGGCTTAGGGCGGTGTTAATGGCTTCTTCCCTTAACTTCGCGCTAAAATCCGCGGAAGAACAGGAGGCGACTATCTTCCAGTATCAAAACTTCCTAAACTCCCTTGACTTCAGCGTGCAGTTTTTCATGCAGTCGCGGCGCATTAACGTAAACCCTTACCTTGATACGCTCCGCGAAGCCGAAAAAAATCAGACAGTGGAGCTTTTAAAAATCCAGACGCGCGAATACGTAGATTTCGTAAAAAATTTCGTGGAGGCTTCGAACATCGTCTCCAAAACGTTCTACATTGTAGCGCCCTTCGATCCTCCGCCCTTTGCGGACGCATCTGGAGCGGTACGCTCGCTTTTAGGCTTTTTCAGCAAGAAAAACGCCGCCCCCGAACGGATAGGCGACGATAAGTTTGAAGAATACCGCTCGCAGCTGTGGCAGAGAGTAGATACAGTTTCGCAAGGACTCATTCGCACCGGGGTGCGTGTGGCCCCCCTTAATACCGAGGAATTAATCGAACTTTATTACGGATTATATAACCCGGGCGAAGTGGAGCGAAGCCGTCCCCAGGAGGCCGCCGGGTAGCATTGATCAATTTATGGGCTTTCTAGGAATTGGAAAAAAAGAAGAGAAGGAGTTGGAGATTCTGCCGGTGTTCCCCGAAGAGGTATACGAGGCGGGGATATTAGAGCTGCAGGACGTTATTGCTCCCTCCGCGCTGGAAATTAATTCGAGCCACATTAAACTCGGCGAAAAAGTGGCTCGAACCCTCTTCGTATTTTCTTACCCGCGCTTTCTCGCGGTAAATTGGTTTTCTCCGGTAATAAACCTAGACAAGGTATTCGACATTTCTATTTTCGTCCATCCCGTCGACACCGCTTCTACCCTCCGGCAGCTCCAAAAAAAAGTGGCCGAGGTGCAGTCCCAAACCCACATTCGCGAAGAGAAAGGACTGGTGCGCGATCCTATGCTCGACACCGCTTACCAAGACCTGGAAGCGCTCCGCGACAAGCTACAGCAAGCCCAAGAAAAACTTTTCTCCTGTGGCCTTTACCTTACTCTGTATGCCGACTCCGTCGACGAGCTGAACAAAACCGAAACGGAGATTCGCTCCATTCTGGAGGCAAAACTTATCTACGCCAAACCCGCTCTTTTCCAGCAGGTTGCGGGGCTTGAATCCACATTCCCGCTCGCAAAAGATTCGCTCGATGTCAATGTAAAAATGAACTCTTCTCCCGTTTCAAGCCTGTTTCCATTCGTATCGTTCGACCTTACTTCCAATAAGGGTATTCTTTACGGAATCAACCGCCACAACTCGAGTCTGGTGCTCTTCGATCGCTTCAGCATGGAAAATTATAACTCGGTGATTTTCGCTAAAGCGGGCGCGGGGAAATCCTATGCCGCCAAGCTCGAAATCCTGCGCTCCCTTATGTTTGACACCGAAGTCATCATTATAGACCCAGAGCGCGAGTACGAATACCTCGCCGAAGCAGTGGGGGGAAGGTACTTCAACATTTCCCTTACCTCCAAGCATCACATTAACCCCTTCGACCTTCCCCCCGCCCGGGAAGATGAGTCTCCGGCGGACGTACTGCGCTCCAACATCATTAACCTTGTGGGATTGTTTCGCCTCATGTTGGGAGGGCTTACTCCGGAGGAAGATTCGATACTCGACCGCGCTATCACCGAAACGTACGCTTCGCGCGACATTACGCCGGAATCCGATTTTACGAAAGTTGCGCCTCCGATTTTGTCAGACTTGGAACTGGTGCTTGCCAACATGGAAGGGGGAGGATCTTTGGCCCAACGCCTCCGTAAATACACCCAAGGCACCTGGGCGGGATTTATCAACCAACCCACCAATGTGGATATAAATAAGAAGCTTGTCGTGTTCTCGGTGCGCGACATGGAGGACGAGCTTCGGCCCATTGCCATTTATATCATCATCCATCACGTATGGAACACTGTGCGAGCCCACCTTAAAAAGCGTCTCTTGGTGGTGGACGAGGCCTGGTGGATTATGAAAAGCGAAGACGGAGGCTCTTTTCTCTTTGGCATCGCCAAGCGGGCCCGCAAATATTATTTAGGCGTGGCCACCATTACCCAGGACGTAGGAGACTTCTTAAACTCGCCTTACGGACAAGCGATCATCACCAACTCTTCCATCCAGATGCTCTTAAAACAATCTCCGGCAACGATAGATCTTCTGCAAAAAACATTCAACCTCACTGAAGAGGAAAAATTTCTTTTGTTGGAGTCCGACGTAGGGGAAGGGATCTTTTTCGCGGGATTAAAGCACGTCGCGATTAAAATTCTGGCTTCGTACACCGAAGACCAGATCATCACTTCCGACCCCGCCCAGCTTTTGGCCATCAAAAAGGCGAAAGAAGAATATGAGAAAGCAAACATATAGAACATGGACGAGCAAAACGAACACTTGGAATTCCGAAGAATGGTCCGCCTCGCCACTGCCCTGCGCTCTCGCAGGAAAACTTCGTTGGTAACAGAACTTATAGCCGAAAAACTAAACAAGCAGATCGCGGAAGGACACGACGTATTTGCTTTTTCTATAGCCATAACGTTGGCTTTGACTAAAGATGGAGTAGACGTTGCCCTTGATTTTCTCTTTGGAGTCGGAGAAATACCTATTTTAGGGCAGATTCCAGGTTATATTATTAGCGGCATCCTTACAAATTTTCTGTTGGGAAAAGGATGGCTCTTAAAACCAAAAATCCGCCTGACATACTATGTACTCGGTCTTTTTGTGGACAACCTGCCTCTTGCCAACAATCTTCCTTTGAGCGCTCTTACCATACTGTATGCTTGGCACAATGTACGCGAGCAGGCAAAGCAATCCCAAGGACGGCTTGAAGAGCTTGGCCGCGCCAGCGAAAAGCGGATCAAAGAGATAGAAAAGGAATTATTTGAAGAAGAAAGCGAAACTGCTTATGCTTAAAGTAATGACACTACAAACTTTTGGGCTAGTGCTTGGTGTTTTTTTAGTTTTTTCTTCAAACCTTAACGCCCAATTAGGCGCGGCTTCGGAAGATTTCGTGGTAAAAATATTACCGCAGTTCCCTGCCCCCTTCTCCGAAGTCCGGGCGGAGGCGAACTCTTTTACCTTCGACATCAATCGCGCCCAGATTCAATGGATATTAAACGGAAAAATTCTGGCGCAGGGAATAGGCGCAAAAGAAGCGACATTTACCGCGCGGGGGCTTGGGGCCTTGGATACGCTTCGGGTGGTTGTCTCGCCGCAAGAAGGTAGCGCGTTGGAAAAATCGTTCGAAATACGCCCGAGCGCTGTGGATTTACTAATCGAAACAAACAGTTTTGTTCCAGAGTGGTATAAAGGGGCCTCGCTTTTGACTCCGGGAGGGGAATTGAAAGTGGTGGCAATACCGCACTTCGTCTCGCAAGGCGCCCGCCTCAAGCCTGAAACTCTCAATTATGCCTGGAAGGTGGGCGGAAGAGTTCGGGGGGATCTCTCGGGCCGCGGCAGGCAAACCATCAGCATTAAAACTAACCCCATACAAAACGCGCGCATACCCGTCTCGGTAACCGTTTCCTCTCCGCAAGAAACCATACAGTCCGAAGCGTCTCTGGCGGTAGAAACCCACACTCCGACCATCTTGTTCTACGAGCGCTCTCCGCTGGAAGGCGTGCGATTCTTTAGCGCTCTGTCGCAAAAAGTAATCCCGGCGGGAGAAAATATCGAGGTGGAGGCGGTACCTTTCTTTATGAGTACTGCATCAATGAAAGATGTGAAATTTTCATGGAAATTCAACAACCAGAAAGTCGAGGCCGACCCTGACGAGCCCCACCGTTTTATCGTTACTTCCTCGGAAGGCACAAAAGGGAATGCAACCCTGGAACTTGTGGTAAACGGCATTAAAAATGTTTTCGAGGAGGCACGCTCCTCGGTTACTATCTATGTGGAATAAACCCGCTTTCGTTATACTTTTTGCTCTCGCTCTAAGCGTTTTCCCGCTTGTGGGTTTTGGAGCGGCGTCTGGCGACGTTCCAGACGCAAGCGGCCCCGCATCCCAGAGCGGAGGGAACTCTTTTAGCTGGATAAGTTTTTTCTACAGCTTTCTTCTGTCGGCGGCTGCGATTTTGGCCGTCTTTATGCTTGTATTGGCGGGGGTGGAAATGATGACTGCTGTCGAAAAATGGCGGACGGACGCGAAAGAGAGGATTTGGAACGCAATTATCGGCCTCCTTTTGGCGGCGCTTTCATTTTTGATATTAAAAACCATTGACCCTAAGTTTTTGGATTTAAAAATTACGCCAGTGGAAGTAACCGGGCCTCCGGGGTCTACAATACCTCCCGGCTCTGAACGTGGATGGTGCAAGGCAACTACTGGTTTTTGTTCAATGCAATCTCCAGCTGCGTGCGCAGCTATAGGAACCTTTTTTGGCGCTAATAAGCCAAATGATTGTAGAAATCCATGAATAAAAAAGTTTGGCTCATTGTCATACTCGCCTTATTTATCCTAGTGGGGGGAGTATTTTGGTATCTACGCGGATCGTTCTCTCAAAACTATAAAGAGGAGAGTGTTGATTCCGGCGGCTTCTTTTCAAATCTCTTCCCCGACATCGGCCCTTCCGCTGATGAAGATAACGTTCCTCCGGCGGAAGATTTAGGAAAAACGCCCACCACAAGCCCAGAGGCGGCAAATGGCGCTTTGTTGCAGCTCGTGCCGGAAAGCGTAGGAGGAGCGACCTTTATAAAAAATCCTTCGACGAGCCCGGGAAGAGTCCGCTATGTAGAACAGGCCACGGGGCACGTTTACGATATTAACCCCGATGGAACAGCCAAGACCAGAATTTCCAACACCACCGTGCCGGGCGTTTTTGAGGTGATGTGGGCCCCAGACGGAAACCGCGCTATCATTACATACCTCACCTCAACCGGCTTGAACATCCTCTCGGCGAAGTTCACCGCCTCCACAACCCAAGGAGTCTTTTTACCATCGGATGTAAAAGAGGCGTTGTTCTCTCCGAAGGGCGACCGCATCGCATATATTACCGAGAGCCCAAACGGAGGAAGCGTAGTAACAGCTTCGCCGGAAAACAAAAACCCTCGGGCTGTTTTCCGAAGCCCGTTTTCTTCCTGGACGCTTCTCTGGCCAGAAGAGGGAGCAATGTATCTTACGACCCGCCCCTCGGCGCTTTTGAGCGGCTTTACATACCGCCTAGGTACCGCTTCGGGAGCATTTGAAAAAATCGCCGGGCCGCGGCCTGGCCTCTTATTTGGCACTGACGGCAAAAACGCCCTCCTCTCCGAGGCAGACTCCCTAGAAAGAACGATCCATAGCTCGAAGATAGACCTAAAAACACTCGCGGTTACCACGCTCGACGCTAAACTCATCCCTGAAAAATGCGCCTGGTCTAAGAAAGAAAAGAGTACCGTATTCTGCGCCCTCTCCGATCCGTTTCCTCAAAGCGCTATGCCCGATGGCTGGTATCAAGGCAAACTCTTGTTCACCGACATAGCCGCGAAAATCGACTTAGCGTCGATGAGCGCGCAAAAAATCGCACTCGGCCTTCCTATAGACGCCTATAAGCCGTTTCTCTCCGCCGAAGAAGATATGTTCTTCTTCATCAACCGTTACGACGGCTCTTTGTGGGCATTGAGGTTAAAATAATCAATCTTCCCCAAACGGCTTTATCGTCACGCGGCGATTGGGCTCTTCTCCGGCAGACCCGGTGGCAATGTCGGGATATTCGGTAAGCACCGCATGCACGATGCGGCGTTCGTAAGAAGTCATGGGCCGTAGGGTAATCGGTTTTTTAAAAAATCGCACCCTCTGGGCGGACATGCGCGCGAGGTCTTTTATTTCCTCGGCTTTTTGTTTTTGATAGTCGTTTACGTCGAGCGAAAATGGCAATTCCGTTTTCCCAATCTGCTTTTCCACGATCCTCTTTAACAGATGGTTGAGCGCGATTAAATTCTGTCCTTCCTCTCCGATAAGGAGGTTTGCTTGATTCGTTTTGATGGTGAAGCGGAGGCTATCAGTCGTTTCAAGCGCATCAACTTCGCCCTCCACGCCAATTTTCTCAAGAAGGGCTTTGATGATTTCCTTGATTTTTGCTTCTTCCTCCCTCATGAGATAGGTTCTGGATCATTTTCGCGCGAGAGCGCAGAAAACCTTCATGCACTGTAGCAAAAAGGTTTGTGACTGTCCAATAGAGAGGAAGGGCTGCGGGAAACTGAATGGAAAGGATGAAAATGAGCACCGGGAACACGTATAAAGATTGAATAGCCATGGCCCGCGTCATTTCCTCGCGTATGTTAGCGCCTCCCGGAGGGAGAGAAGGGGTTGCAAGCTTGATTTGCAAGAATTGCGAGGCACCCGCCAAAACCGCAAAAACCCAGCTCGGCTTTGTGAGATCAACCATCCCCAGAAAAAGGGTTTTGACCACCTCTGGAGTAGCGATAAAAGGATAAAGATCTACGCCTTGTAAGGAAATTCCCCTCCAAAATACGTGATAGAGGGCGATAAGCAACGGAAGTTGCACTAAAAGCGTTACACAACCGGAAAATGGGTTTACCCCGTGAGCTTTGTACAGCTCCATAGTGCGCTTTCCTTGTTCGGCGGCGTTATTCTGATGCTCCTTTTTTATTTTCTCTATCTCCGGCTCCAGCGCTTTTAATGCGTGTTGAGTGACAAGAGCGCGGTGGGAGAAAGGGAAAAGGATAATTCGCACCGCAAGAGTGAGAACTACGATCGCAAGCCCGATGTCATGGCCTGGTATGATATTCGTCAGTACCGCCAGCGCGTTAAAAAGCGGGCGGTAGAGAACTTCGTGGTAAAAGAGGGTAAGTATGGATGGCATGTTGTATTACGGTTTGAACGGATCGTAATAGATTTTCTGCCACGGATGACACCGTAAAATTCTAGCCACTCCTCTTCTGAGGCCGTATAACACCCCTCCATAGCACATCGCATTTTTTGCGTACTCTGAACAAGAAGGGGAGAAGCGGCAATACTTCCTTCCTCGCGAAAAAATTCCCGTATCGGGAGAGAGAATGCTTTGATAAAGTCCGATAAGCCTAATAGCGATTTGTCTCATGGCGCGTAAAAACAGTTAATGCAGTTTTTATTTCTCGTTCGAGCTCTGTAAAAGAGAGGCGCGAGACGGTTTGTTTAAAGAGAATGGCTATATCCCATCCCATCAACCCTTTTTCTTTTTGTATTTTTCGCAGTATTTCCCGGGCTCGCCGCTTTAGTAAGTTCCGCTCATGGGCCTTTTTACTTACCTTAGAAGAAACTACTACTGAATATCGATTCTCGCCTCCTCTGTTTGAAAGCGCCCTTATATGAAAAAATACCCCTTTTGGGGAAATACCGCTTTTTATGACCGTGGCCACCGCGCCTTTAGGAAAAAGCCGCATTTTTATTGGAAGCATTTGGAGAGAAATTGGAAAATGCAAGTAAGCTTAAACGGCCAGGCGGGCCCTTCCCTTCCTGCGCCGCCTTATAAGCGCCTTTCTTCCTCCGGGCGTGCGCGTTCTTGCTAAAAAACCGTGGGTGCTGGAGCGCTTTTTCTTCTTTGGTTGATATGTTTGGGACATAACTTCATCATTGTACAATAAATACGCCGTTCTGCAATATTAACAAGCTGTCAACTCTTTATTAACATTCTGATAGAGTTCGTGGCAGTGGCGTTTTTACGCCTAAAGATTATAGATAATATCATGACCAACGAAGAACTTTGGCAAAGGGCGCTCGGAGATTTGGAAACAGTAGTATCGAAAGCAAATTTTGTGACTTGGTTCCAAAATACTTCCATCGCCGCGCGGCAAGAAGGCACGGTAATTCTTCATGTGCCTAATGCTTTTGCGAAAGAATGGCTTGAGTATAAGTATCACAAGTTTATAGTGAAGGCGCTACGCTCACTTTCGCCTGAAGTGCGGAACGTGCAGTACGCAATTTCTTCCCAGTTACAAGCCATTGCCCAAAAACAAAAGCTTCAGCGGGCCTTTCTTCCCCAGGAAGAGCAAATGGAGTTTAAAGAGTTTTTTGTAGATAGAGAAACGAACTTAAACCCCAAGTATACGTTTGAATCATTCATTGTGGGCCCTTTTAACGAACTCGCCCATGCGGCGGCATTGGCAGTTTCAAAAAGCATAGGAATGGTATATAACCCTCTTTTTATTTACGGGGGGGTTGGGCTAGGGAAAACCCATCTTTTGGAATCAATCGGGAACGCCGCAAAAAAATCAAATCCTCGCTTGAGGGTCCATTACGCCCCCGCAGAGCGTTTTACAAACGAACTTGTCTCCGCCATACAGAATAATGAGATAAACATTTTTAAGGATAAATACCGCTCATATGAGCTTTTAATACTCGATGACATTCAATTCATTTCCGGCAAGAATAAAACCCAGGAAGAGCTGTTCCATACCTTTAACGCCCTTTATGAATGTGGCAAGCAAATTGTGTTTTCTTCCGACAAGCCGCCGAAAATGATCCAAGACCTTGAAGAACGGCTTAAAAGCAGATTTGAGGGAGGAATGGTGGTTGATATCAATCAACCTGACTACGAAACGCGCCTTGCTATATTAAAAAATAAATCTCAAGGCAAGGAGTCCTACCTCCCAGTAGAAATTCTTGACGCTATTGCGGTCGCAGTTCAAAAAAATATCCGCGAGCTAGAAGGCGCTTTAAACGCTGTGGTGGCGAAATCAAAGCTCGCCGGGCGCGTGCTTTCTCTCCCGGAAGTAAAGGATATTCTTGTAAAAAACCTTCAACCGCGCCGAGTAGTAACCGCAAATCAAATTATCAAAGCTGTGGCTGAGTTTTATGATGTACAAGAGCGTTCGCTTTTCGAAAAAACGCGGAAAAAAGAAATCGTGAAGCCCCGGCAAATTGCCATGTACCTTCTGAGGGATGATTTTAACGGGTCGTATCCGTATATAGGGCAGCGTTTTGGCGGAAGAGACCATACTACTGCTATACACTCATATGAAAAAATATCCAGAGACGTAAAGAAAAATGATCAACTCGCAGAAGAAATTAAACGCATTCGTGAAGTGTATGAATTTAATTCCCCTAAAAACAGTTGATAGCGCGTGAATAACTAATGGATAAAAATACATAACTAGTGGAAAAAATTTCTATCTTATAAAAAATAATAAAATCTGCTTATTTTTTCTCCATGTTATTCACATGATGTTAAAAACAAAAATTACTTTTCCCTTTTATTTTTAAATAAAATTCCACTTATCCATATAGTACACATAATTTATAATAATAAATCTTTCTTAAGAAAAATAAAAGATTAATTAATTTATGAAATTTTTCTGCAACAAAATAAATTTTCAAAGAGTGGTTAACTTAGCGGAACGCATATCAGGAAAAAGCCAAACGCTTCCTATCCTTTCTTCCGTGCTTATTAAGGCCGAAGAGGGAAGAGTGGCGGTATTAAGCACGAATCTAGAGGTAGGCTTTGAAATGAGCCTGCCTGCGAAAATAGAAAAAAATGGAATGGCTGTAGTTCCAACCAAAACTCTCCTTCCTCTTCTTTCATCTATTTCCGATGAAAATGTAACCATGGAGGGAGAGGGAACAGCATTACATATTACCTCGCTTTCTTCATCGACGAAAGTAAAATGCCTTCCTTCAGAAGAATTTCCTATTTTACCAAGGATAAAAAAGGAGCGCTCTTTCAACATTTTCTCGCGCCTTCTCGCTTCTGCATTAAAAAACACGCTTTCCGCCGCTTCCACTTCTTATACGCGCCCGGAGCTGGCAAGTATTAGTATACTTTCTCCTGAAAAAGGAGTGCTTACTTTTGCTGCTACGGATTCATTCCGACTGGCGGAACAAAAGGCGGCTACGGAAGCCTATGATATTTCTATTCTTGTGCCGTATAAAAACGCCCAAGAACTTCTTAGAATTATCGAGGATATGGATAGCGATATCGAGGTAGTGTACAGCAAAAACCAAATAGTATTCCAAACAAAAGAGATGTATTTCATCTCGCGGCTTACGGAAGGAGAATTTCCTAATTATCAAGGCATTATTCCAAAATCTTTTACCACTCAAGCGGTTATTAATAAAGATAAATTTACTTCCTCGCTTCGCGCAGCCAGCATATTTTCTACCAGGCTCTCGGATGTATTAATAAAAGTAATTGCGAAAGACGGGTTAATTGAAATACGTTCGCAGAACAGCGAATCGGGCGAGCATAATTCTTTATGTCGCGCTAAAATTTCCGGAGAAGATGTGGAATCAACATTCAACTACAACTATCTTTTCGACGCGTTAAAATCTATTCCCAATGAAGACGTGTTTTTAGGCTTTAACGGCGCAGGAAAGCCGCTTCTTATGCGCGGTGAAGGAGATAGCAGCTATTTGCACTTGGTGATGCCGATGCGGGGCGTGTAGCGCGAGAATAGTTATTCTTGGAGAGTGACGGCGCGAGAGACGACTGTGGTATTCTTCATTTGATCGTAGATACGCGCTTTTAGCGTAATACTTTCTCCCGGCGCGCCTGAAGCGGTGAAAGAGAATTGATAAGGAGGAGTTTTACTCGAGCCTAAAAATTGGTTTCCCCAAAACAAATCTACTTGTTCCACAGGAAAACGGCTTTCTATTTTTAAAGAAACGCTGACGCGGCTTTCGGGCACTATAAAAGAACCGTCAGGGTTAAGGATAAATTCTCCTTTGGGTTTGTAATCCGGTGTGTGGAGATCATCTTGTTCTTTTGGAATAATTTCATCCGTTTCGTCGCGGTAACCCTGCGCTTCTGCCCAGTTTCTTACCCCAGCTTCCCAATTATTAAATTGTGCGTCGGCGGAGGGAGTGGATGGGAAAGGGCCGGTGGGGTCGTCTTTGTTCACCCAATTTAAAATGGAGTGCACATCAAGTACAACTTTGTCTTCGCGCATTTCTTCAGGAGTAAATTCTGTGGCAAGTTTTCCTGAAACCTTGTCGATGGTATATACTTTTCCGCCTCTCCATTCTCCGCGCAAGACCGGTTTTTCGGGACGAAGGGACGGCGGCGGCTCAAATTGTTCCACAGGAAGATCTTTAAATATTTCCGTCATAAAGGCGTTCCACATAGGGGCTGCAATAAGGCCTGCGACCTTCTTTTCCATAGGGGAGTTATCGTTATTTCCTGCCCATACTCCAACAGCTACGTTCGGCGTAAATCCGATTACCCAAGCATCGCGGGAGTCGTTGGTGGTACCGGTTTTTGCCGCAACGGGGCGCGAAGGAAAGTAAAGGGGCGAGGTGGGGCCTAAAAGAGGAGCGCGCGCGGCGTTGTCGGAAAGTATGCTCGAGATTATCCGTGCGATATCAGGCTCCAACACCTGCGTTTTTTTATCTTGATATTCTTCAAGCACGTTTCCCTTCGCGTCCTCAACGCGCACAATGGCGCTAGCGGATTGCCACATGCCGTCATTGGCAAAAGCGGTGTACCCCCCAGTAAGCTCCAGAAGGCGCACCTCACCGCCTCCCAGGACCAAAGAGAGTCCGTAGCGGTCGGGGTCGGTAAGCGTGGTAATACCCACCCTGCTGGCGGTTTGAAGCGTATCTCGCATGCCAGCCAGATAAAGCACTTTTACAGAAGGGATATTGAGGGATTGCGCGAGTGCTTCGCGAAGAGAGACGGGGCCGCGGTATTTTTCGTCGTAGTTTTGCGGATGGTAACAGACGTCCGAAGGGTTTTCCGGAGAAGGAAGACCGTCTGGAGCGCAGGAAGAATTAAATTCCGTGAACACATCAAAGAGCGCGGTTTCAGGGGTATATCCTTTTTGAAAAAGCGCGGCGTATACAAAAGGCTTGAATGCGGAACCAGGCTGGCGTCGGGCGGTGGTAATGTTGAAATTTCCTTCGCGCGCGAAGTCGAAGTAGTCGCGCGACCCCACCATGGTTAAGATATGGCCAGTTTTAGGGTCGATTGCCACCAACCCGGCATTTTTTGCGTTAAATTTTTTTTCGTTTTCTTCCGCGTATTTTTTTACTATCTCTTCGGCTTTTTTCTGCCACTCCAGGTTTAATGTGGTTACCACTTTAAGCCCTCCTTTTTCCACCATGTCTTCGCCGTATGTATCCACCAAATATTCGCGCACATACATAGTAAAGTGCGGGGCCTTAAGCCCTTCCAGGCCGCGGTTTAAAAAAAGCACTTTTTCTTCTTTCGCGCCCGTATATTCTTCTTTAGAGATATAGCCGAGAGTTTTCATTCTCTCAAGCACGAAATTTTTCCGCGCTTCCAAGCCGTCCCGATTCGATCCGTAAGGTGAATACTTAGTGGGGGCTTTAGGAAGAGCCGCTAAATACGCCGATTCGGCCAGAGTAATGTATTTTGCGGGCTTGCCAAAAAACGTCCAGCTGGCCTCTTCTACTCCGTAGAGGTTAGCACCGTAGGGGATTTCGTTCAAATAAAGCCCTAAAATCTCATCCTTGCTGTATGCGGCTTCCACTTTAAACGACAACACCAACTCTTTTACCTTTCTTGCCCATGTACGGTCGAATGTTAAAAATGTGTTCTTTACAAGCTGTTGGGTGATAGTGGATCCTCCTTGCCGGATTTCCCCCGAAAGAAGATTGACGATGAATGCGCGGGCGATGGCGCGTAAGCGGATGCCGTGATGGTGATAAAATTCGGTGTCTTCTACCGCAATGGTGGCGTTTTTCAGATGCGGGGGCATGTCTTCGAAAGGAATAACCGTACGCTTCACGTCTTGATAAAGGTCATAGAGGACGATTTTTTCGGTGCGGTCGTATATTTTCGTCGATTGCACCACCCGGCGCTTTTCTAATGATCCGAAGTCCGGAACAGAAATAGCGGCAAATAAAAATACCACTCCCGCGGCCAAGAGGGCGCCGGAAACCAGAAGAAAAATCAACAGGCGCTTCATTGAGAGAAATATATCTCAAAAACCGGTTTTGTGGTAGAGTAGTAGTGCCTTTTGGCCGTAAACTCGCCGAAAAACCTTATCTATGAAACCAGTAGTTGATAAAACAAAAATACACAGACTTCTTACTGAAGGAGTTGAGGAAGTGATAGTGAAGAAAGATTTAGAGGAAAAGCTTTTTTCCGGGAAGGCGCTTCGCATCAAGCTCGGAATTGATCCTACGAGTCCCAATATCCACATTGGTCGGGCGGTGGTGTTGTGGAAGCTACGGGCTTTTCAGGAGTTGGGGCATCAAGTAGTATTTATTGTCGGCGATTTCACCGGTTTAATCGGGGACACATCGGACAAAGAAGCGGAGCGACCGATGTTGACCGAAGCACAAGTCGCGACGAACATGAAAACATACTTCAAACAGGCGTATAAAATTTTAAATAAGGAAAAAACAGAAGCCCACTACAACTCCATCTGGTTAAAAAATCTAGGCTTTGCCGAAATTGGTAAAATGGCCGACTTATTTGGTTTACACGAGTTCGCGGCCAGAGAAAACATTAAGAAACGCTTAGATAAAGGCAAACGCGTAAGTTTGCGCGAATTGCTATATCCCCTTATGCAGGGTTACGATAGCGTGGCGGTGAAAGCTGATGTGGAGCTGGGAGGAACCGATCAGCGGTTTAACTTACTGGCCGGAAGAACCATTCAGCCGTTATACGGGCAAGCATCGCAGAACATTATAATAACCCAGTTACTCGAAGGAACGGATGGAAAAAAAATGTCTTCTAGTTGGGGTAATGTCATCAACATCACTGATTCGCCGGATGACATGTTTGGCAAAGTGATGGCGGTGCGAGATGATCTTATGAAGCGCTTTGCCCGCCTCGCCGCTAATTTACCGGAGAAAGACATAAAAGCGCTTTTAGAAAAACCAGCCATTGAGGCGAAAGAAGATATAGCCGAGGCGCTCGTAAGACAATATCACGGCGTGGGCGAGGCCGAAAAAGCGAGGGAATTTTTTGAGAGCGCTTTTAGAAGGCGGGGAGTGGCGGGTAAGGGGGCCCGCAGTATTCCTTATCTGGAGGGGAGAGAACTTTTCGACATGCTGGAGGAGGCGGGAGAAGCGCCGTCCAAGAGCGAATGGAGGAGACTTATTTTACAGCGCGCGGTGGAGTTTGAAGGAAGGGTGGTAGGAAACCCCAGACTAAGGCCGGACCACGCGGGCACGGTGAGGGTCGGCAAGAAAAAGTTTTTCCGGCTGGAAGAATAAATCAAAACCCCCGCGGCCGCGGGGGTTTTGATTTATTCTTCGTCTTCTAACTCTTCTTCCTCCTCCTTGTCACCATCCTCATCTGTTTCGCTCTCTTCAGGCGCTTCTTTTTCTTCCCATTTCTGGTCGTCGTCATCCATGGTTTGATTCGCAAAAACAACGTCGAATCGATCTTTTTGCATAAATATAGATATTAGGTGCGACTTTTAAACCTAAGACCTTAGAGCATGCTCTTAAACCTGCTTATAGGTTTTTGGATATACTCTATTTGAAGATAAGGGCAAATGCCATTTCTGCAAACCAGATTCGTGTGGATAACGCATTTTCGGATTAAGGATAATTTTTATGGAAAACCCCGCATAACGCAAGGGCGAGGGCGTCGGTTTCGTCGTCGAGACGCCTTGTTTTATCAAGGGCGAGGGAAAGACCTACCATACGGGCGACACTTTTTTTGTCGGCTTTGCCATATCCCGCAACAAGCAGCTTTACCTCGGAGGGAGAAAACTCTAGGACTCCGAGGCCGAATTTGGCGGCGAGCGAAAGTGCGATGCCGCGTATTTCCCCAATCGAGATTGCGGTTTTCGCGTTTTTTTTAAAAAATATTTTCTCAATGGCGATGCGCTCCGGCCCCACTTCCTTCATGCGCGATTCGAGAAAACGAGAGAGCTGAAGGAGCCGCTCTCCGTGAGGGTGCTTTGCCGAGGTCCGTTCCACGCCGGAGGCAATGCGGCGCGGCCCTTGTTCAGTTTTTTCTACCACTGCCCAACCCAAGCGTTCAATACCAGGGTCAATACCAAGAACTTTCATGAGCTTTTACCATACACTAAATTATTCCGCATTCGAGTATACATCCTGTACGTCTTCCAACTCGTCCAAGGCTTCCAAGAGGAGCTCGAACTTCTTGGCATCTTCCGCTCGGAGCGCAATGGGAAATTTTGCCGGGAACTCCTCTCCTTTCTTTACGAACGCCCACATGGACGCACACGCCACCCCCAC
>CAYISH010000006.1:0-5119 GCA_964366035.1 uncultured Candidatus Saccharibacteria bacterium | reverse complement strand
TGGTGTTCCAGACCGCCGCGGCCGGCGGCGTGATCGACGCGCCGAGCTCGTCGCTGCTGGTGGCCGCCGTGGCGATCTCGATGCTGCTCACGCCGCTGGTGCTGCTGCTGTCCGACCGTTGGTGGGCCGCCCACCTGGCCGCACCCGCCACGCCCAGGTTTCCTCCGTGCTCCGAAAGAAGGCGTTTAACTTCGTTTGTAGTGCGGTTTGATTTATCTGTCACCGCTTTAATTAACAAGGCACTGCCGCCGGGCCCGTAGGCTTCATACCACACCTCTTTCAGTCCGCCGCTCCCTTTTTCCGCAGCCCTTTTGATTGCGCGAGCGATGTTGTCGGAAGGCATACTAGCCTCCCGCGCTTCTTTCACGGCGGCGGCAAGCCGGTAATTTGCTTTGGGGTCGGGTCCCAATTCTTTGGCGGCGACAGTGATAGCGCGTGAAAGGCGTGAGAAAAGCTTGCCCTTTTTTGCGTCACTCGCGGCCTTTTTGTGCTTAATCTGGGCCCATTTAGAGTGTCCGCTCATACAGTATGGTTCCCCCTCGCATAGGTGATAATAAGCTCTTTTACTTTGTATACGTCCGGGACTTCTTTTATTGAAAAGCTAGTCTCGCCTGCGGTTTGAATGACGATATTCCCATATCCTAAAAATGTAGCTGCGAAGTTCGGTATTTCAATTGTCACATCTTGTACTTTTTCAAGGGCGAACTCGGAGAGAGTATTTTTGAAAAGCCCTTCTTGCCGAATGGTAAGAATGCGGCGAGAGGTTACCACCATTGAATCGAGGTAGTAATCAACCCAAAACACAAATCCAATTAAAAGGGAAACAAGGAACCACACGCAAGATATAAAAAAGAAAAGAGGCAGGAATACGGAGGCGCGCTCAAGCGCTACTACAAAGGGAAACGCAAAGAGGGGGGCTAGAAACAGCGCCGCCGCAGTAAGAGAAGGTACTACAAGCGAAACCCAGTGGTGATGGAGTACTAGGAGAATTTTTTCTTCGGCTTCGAGTTTTAACATGAAAACGGACGTTTTTTAAATATTCAAAGGAGCGGTGAAAAAGGGCAAAGGAGACAAGGACGCCGCCACTGCGCTCCAATCGACCATGGCGTAGAAAATGACGGCTCCCGCCGCACCCAGGAAGGCAAGCGCACAGAATACATAAATTGCCAGGTTCGCCGAACGAGAAAACGCATACAGGCGAAGATGCCAGCTTATCGCTACCGCCAAAAGCGCGTATCCTGCCAGAAAAAGAAAGAGGATAAAGCGCCCGATTATCATGGAATGAGTGTTCCCTGGCTCTCGCCGGGGGTTTTCTTAAGATGCTCGTACGCTTTTTGGGTGGCGACGCGGCCGCGGGGAGTGCGCTCTAAAAATCCAAGTCGCATAAGGTAAGGTTCGTACACGTCTTCAATTGTTTCTTTTTCTTCCGCAGTGGCGGCTGAAAGCGTCTGTAGGCCCACTGGCCCTCCCGCAAACTTAGAAATTATGGTGTCCAAAATCATGCGGTCGGTAGTTTCAAGGCCCATAGGATCTATTTCCATAAGATCGAGTGCCTGACGGGCCAAGAGCGGTGTAAGAATGTCCTGACGGGCCACTTGAGCATAATCCCGCGCCCGCTTCAATAGGCGGTTAGCAACCCTCGGTGTGAAACGCGAACGCACCGCAATCTCACGGATGGCTTCCGGGAGAGCGGAGACCCCCATAATTTTTGCTGATCTTTCGAGAATCCGCTCCACTTCTTCGAGGCGGTAAAATTCGAGTCGAAAGGTGCCTCCGGAGAAGCGGGAGCGAAGGGGAGCAGAAAGAAGCGCAATGCGGGTTGTAGCGGCAATAAGCGTAAAAGGAGGGAGCTCAATCTGGATAATTCTTGCTCCAGGTCCTTTCCCAATGACAATGTCAAGAGAGCGGGACTCAAGAGCGGGATAAAGCACCTCTTCGATAAGTTTGTTCATTCGGTGCGCTTCATCGATAAAGAGAATATCTCCCGGCGAAAGGTTTGTGAGGATGGAGGCCAAATCTCCTACCCGTTCAATGGCGGGACCGGAAGTGATTTTAATCTGGGCCCGTAGCTCACGGGCGATAAGATGGGCAAGAGTAGTTTTCCCGAGACCGGCAGGCCCATAAAGCAGAAGGTGTTCAATAGGTTCTCCTCTTTCTTGGGCAGCTTGGATAAGGATGGCCAGGTTTCTCTTTATTACTTCCTGTCCGATATATTCCTCAAAGTTCTTCGGACGAAGCGTTTGATCCAAAGAAGAGTCGTCGATATGGGATTGTGGATTAGTGAGTGCCATTAAGAAAACCTTGACAAAACAATGGTTACCTGCTAAACTTGCTTCCGTTATTAACTTTGAAATCTAATGGACATTTTTACGGACAATACCGGCCGCGGTGTGTGTTTTTTGACCGGAAGTCTCTAGGCGATTAGGCTTCTAGGAGCTTCTTTTGGTGAGCTTTTAGAAGGACAGCTTGGTACTCTGCTTTATGCGGAATTACGAGGCTTATCCTCTTAGCTCTCCCGGACTCATGGCACCCATGTCATGAGAAATTGCCTAGAGACTTCCCGCCAAAAACTATCTTTTTAAGGACGTTTTTCTATACTCCCATCACGCGGTTTAACTCCTCCAAGGAGGTAACGCCGCGGAGCACTTTTAGCATACCATCTTGGCGCATAGTGAGCATTTCTTGTTCGCGCGCCGCTTCTTTAATAGAAGCTTCAGAGGGATTTTCCATAATAAGCCGCTCTACTTTTTCGTTTACTTGGAACGCTTCGAAAACCCCGAGGCGTCCTTTATAACCTGTCTCGTTGCATGCCTCGCATCCTACCGCGCCTGAAACTTGAGCTTCCGCGAGGTTTGGTTTTTCAAAATGGGGCGGAAGCGAGTCAATTACCGTTTTGATTTCTTGTAATTCTATTTCTGAAGGGGGATGCTTCTTTGCGCACACGGGGCAGAGTATGCGCACCAAACGCTGCGCCATGGCGATGTTTATGGCGGGGGCGATTATATTGGGTTTTACGCCAAGGTCGATAAGGCGCAGAATGGTTCCGGCGGCATCGTTGGTGTGGAGAGTTGAGAACACCAAGTGCCCTGTAAGCGCGGCGTGCATGGCGGTCTCGGCAGTTTCCAAGTCGCGAATCTCTCCTACAAGGATAATATCCGGGTCTTGGCGCAGAATAGAGCGGAGTCCGTTTGCAAAGTCGTAGCCCTTCTCCGCATCTACCTGCGTCTGGGTAATATGCTCTACGTGATATTCGATAGGGTCTTCGATGGTTACTACTTTAACCCCAGGCACGCTGATTTTTTTTACGAAGGCGTAGAGTGTGGTGGTTTTGCCGGAGCCTGTGGGGCCGGTGGTCAAAATCATGCCGTTTGGTTTTTCAAGCTCTTTTTTGAGAGTCTCCAGGAGAGATGCTTCAATGCCCAAGTCTTCAAGCCCAAGGCTGATAGTTTTAGGGTGCAGCACTCTAAGCACGAGGGATTCGCCGTAAGGTCCAGGAAGAACAGAAGTTCTCACCTCTACGTCGAATTCTTTGGTACGTATGGTGAATCTGCCGTCCTGCGCCCGATCTTTTACGTTTAACTTAAGCTCCGAGAGAAGTTTGATGCGGGAGGTCAAAAGCTGGTAGACCTGAAGCTCTATGGTAACTACATCCTGCAACACGCCATCGAGCCGGAAGCGCACCTGGGCTTTTTTCTCGCCGGGTTCGAGGTGGATGTCAGAGGCTTCCAAGGACAGCGCACCCGCCAAAAGCATTTCAAGCACTTCCGAAATCCTTCGTACTTCTTTTGCGTCCGCCGATGCGGAGAGAAGCTCTTTTAACGTTTTTACTCCCCTTACTTGAGTTTGAAAGTTTTCCAGGCGGCTTGGCGATATGTCGACAACGCCTTCTTTTACTTCCGTAAACACCGGGATTTCTGGATAGCGCGAAAAAGCTTTTTCCAGGCTTGTCTCGGACACAAAAAAAAGCTCTGTTTCGAATCGTTTCGACTTCAAATCCGCCAAAATCCGTTTTGTTGCTTCCAATTTGGGGCTTAAAACCGCGACCTGAAGCTTTCGCCCCACAGATTGAAAAACGGCTATTTTCCCCTCCCGCGCCTCCGCCTCGGGTATAATTTTGAGCGAATCTAGGTCGATGGTAATCATCGAAAGGTCAAGATAGGGAATGCCATATTTTTTTGAAAGCACATGGGCAAGCTCCTCGGCTTCGCGCTCGCGGAGTTCTTCATACCGTTTTTTCTGTTTTTCTTCATCGAATTTCGGCACTCCTTCTATTGTAGCCGTTTTTTCCGGAAATTTATATTGTCGGACGCAGCGAAATGTTGCCTAAAAGCGATTTGAGCTCTATTTCCGCGGCCGAAAAGCTGGCGTACGGGCCGAACAAAAAGGCGCCGTTAAATCTTTCGCCCCCAAGGCGCTCCCGCAGAAGGTAAAGCCGCTCGGAATCGCGAGAATGAGCCTGCCCCCAAATCTTTTTCTCGCGGTCTTCCCACAAGAGGAGCGAGAGGAAAGGAGGGGTGTCCTCAGCTTCACGGGAAAGGCGCTCTTGGAGCTCTGCCGCGGTGGACCGATCCGGAAGCATATGTGTTTTTTCAAAATCCCGGAGCGATACGAATGCCCACAATACCCGGTTTGCCTCATCCTTAAAACTTCGGGCAAGGGCCCGGCCAAAAAGCTGCATGACGCCTTGGGTAAGCCCCGGCTGCACCTTTTGCCGAACCCGCTCTATGGAGGCCCCCGCTTCCAGAAGTTCTTTGGTAAGCGAGAAAGGGCCGGGAGTGTCCGCAGTCCGAAAGCCAGCCGTTTCGGAAAGAAGAGCTGCCAAAAGAAGGCTCGCTTCTTCTGCTAGATCCGGCGAAGTAATTTTTACAATATCCGCGACTTTCTCGGAGAGGGTGCGGGTTTTTGCGCCCAAAAACACAATGTTGTCCATTCCGGGGAGCTGTATAGTGCTTCCCGCAGTGCCTAAGGCGGAACTATTTTCAAAAAAAGCGATGGCGGCCTCGGGAACGGCAAGCCCGCGTCCGATAGAAATTTCTTCAAGCGCTAAGGGAGCAGAAGCAGAGAGGACGAATGTGGATAAACCGTTTTCAGAAATTTCTTCAATGGAAACTTTTTGGCC
>CAYISH010000005.1:6333-22223 GCA_964366035.1 uncultured Candidatus Saccharibacteria bacterium | reverse complement strand
ACCAGGCAGGGTTTTCCATTCCGGTATCTCACGAAACCGGAACGTGCGCTCTTACATTAAGTCGCCTAAGGCGACCGCACGATTTCACCTTTGCTCGCTTGCCCTTTAGGGGAAAACGGGCCGTATATTTTCTGTTGCACTTTCCGTCTCTGGAAAATTTCTTTTCCAAAGCGTGGCTGTTAGCCACTACCTACTTCTCCGACAAGAAGGTTTACCCAGAGCCTGTCGAAGGGTGTTCGGACTTTCCTCTCGCCTGAGGCGAGCGGCCATCTGATGTATCTGCTTAAATCATAACGGAATACGCCCCTCTTGTCAAACTCGCTTCTCTGTGCTAAAACAGCACGAGAAAGAAGGGGAGGAAATATGGCAAGGCTCTTTGCAAACATGGCTGTTTTGGCATCACTTTTGCTGGCTTCAGAGGTATTTGCCAGCAGTATCAGCGGAGAGACAGAGTTCGGAGCCCAAGGAAACGGAGAAAGGCTCTTCTCGCAGTATTTGTTCTATGATACCGAGAAGGTCAACTTCACCGCGCGATATTTTTGGGTTGACCAAATTCTTGAGCGCGGAGAATTCTCAACTGGTCCAACATTTTCTCTTGGCAACTCGGCAACGGTGAAATTATGGGCTGGCGGTACCACCGACGAAGAAGTAATGCTCGGCGGCTCGCTTTTTGCCCGTCCGTTCGGGCACGAGCTTTTGTATATCATCGACCCGAAGCTCTCGACCAACAAGCACATGGACGGCATCTACCAAAAGCTGATCATGGCGCTCGACCAAAAAAATATTTTCCATTTTCGCATCGAGAGCTTGCAGTTAAGTGGCACTGCCGTCTTTGTGCGCGCCGGAATCGAGACGCGGCTCAATCTTCCTTGGGGGCACTTGTATATTCATCCCTATTTCGATCCGGTACGGATTGAAGGAAAGCATATATTTAGCGAGAAATCAAGGACAGCTCGAATGCATAAAACACCCTCGGGTCTCCTTTTGGCATCGCATGCGTCCCGACGCGCTTTGTACGAAACCCCGCTTTACGCGCAAGGCGCTTCATGAATGCAATATCGCCGTAATTTGCCTGTGCCATGTATATTCGGCTTCTCGGTTTTAGATACTTTTTTATTTCGCTAAAAAATCTTTCATGGAAAGAAAAACCGGTGTCCCATTGAGCAGCTTCGCGAACATTCCTTGCCGCCTTGTTGCGAAACGGCGGATTGGTGAGGATTACATCAAATTTTTCTTCCTTTTTGAGAGCGTCGAACATATCCGATGTCCTTACTTCAATAATAGAGGAAAGGCCGTGTCTGCGCGCATTTTCCCACGCAGCTTTTACTGCAGAAGTATTTATATCAAGTGCGACCACGCGCCCAGCTCCTTTATACGCTGCAAGCACCGCCAAAATACCTGAACCAGTGCCAACATCGAGCACACACTCTCCTTTTCGGACAGTAAAATTTCTCGCAAGCGGTAGGCTATCTTTAAAGGGCCAAAACACATTTTTATACACCAAAAAATCTTTGCCGAGATACCGCACAAGCCTGCCTTGCTCTCCCACCCGAGCAAAGCGAGTCTTCATGCTTCTCTGCAAGGAGTCGATTTTTGAAAGCTCGCGCGCGTTCATCTTTAATTTGGCGGTCTTTGGCGGTCGGACAGCCAACGAGGATGAATTAGTCAATTAAGAAGCTCTCTAGTTCTGCGCGGAGTTCCTTGTTGGCGATAATTTGCACAAGGGTGTCTTCGGCAAATTCCTTATATTCCCTTGCACTGTCAAACTGACCAAGGATGATACTCTTAGAACAAAGATTTGTACTGGTCTCTCCCACATATTCATCCCAACTCGATTTAACCGGATTTTTTAAACTATGCCCGCGATTGTTTAAATTTACATATGCGCTTACGTACAAAAGATAGGCGTTCGAATCTATGTGAACTGCCTTAAATCTTCCCTGAAAAAGCGCGCCGCTCCGTTTTTGCTTGTTATTGAAATACCAAGCATACCCACCGCTTAACCGCTTCATAAATTCACTGACCCCTCCGTCAGATACTTGTTGGAGGATAAAGTGGAAATGATTAGGATTGAGGCAATAAGCAACTATATTAACTAATTTTTTCTCTCCCGCGCCCATTTTAGCGATTTTGGCGGTCCGACCGCCAACAGAAGAGACGGGAGAGAGGCGTCTTTCCACGGATTGTTCATGCAAGCTCCCTATTGGTTCAAAAGAGTTAAACTCTTTCATACTCCGGAGAAACCGCTCCACATCCTTGCGATCTAAAAATATGTTCCGCTTATCGACGCCGCGATTATAGATATGATAAAACTCTTTATTAACAAAGGAAGGTCGCTCCATCTCTCCATAATACCACTTTGGCGGTCCGACCGCCGACGACCACCAAATGGTTGGAGAAAGGGATAAAAAGATTGCCACGGGCAATCTCTTGCTGTTTTTAGAAAAAATTTTTAATCCAGCTGGTAGACGCCGGAAAAGTCTGCGAAGAGTGTTTCTACGGATACATTCTCGGGAATATGCTCGGCAAGATATTCTTTCGCTTTTTTGGCTTCTTCTACGTAATGCTCCAATTCTTTATTAGGGTCATCCCCGAAATTTTTGAGTCCGCCGTATTTGCCGCAGTCGGAATGGACCATGAGATAAATTTTCGAAGGGGCGTGCAATTTGATAGAAGCTTGGATCTGCCCTAAAACAAATTCTCGATCAGATTCCTTGTCGGGCGAAACGAGAGTTTTAAGCCCGCCCGCAATCACGACAAGGTCTTTATGCCCCATCTTTTTTTCTTCGACGAACCTTTGCAAAAGCCCCGAGAGTCTATCGTCAAAACACCACACAATGGCGGCATCGGCCTTATAGTGCTCCCGCGAAGATGCGAACGGAACGATAATCCTCCTTTTTAAAAACTCCCGCTTATTCATCAACAATACATCGAGCGCTGTTATCCCTTCTTACTTCCAAAAATCCTGATGAAATAAAAATTTCCCTTTTTTCTCCTTTCTCGTCGGCAATTTTAATCGCGCCGGATTCCAGAATACCAATAAGAGGGCGGTGGTTGTCAAGAATGGTAATCTCGCCCGCCCTAGTTTTGCAGTTTATAGATTTTGCCTCGCCCTGAAATAAGACATTTTTTAACGAATACACGCCGACATTCATAGAATTTATTTTTGAAGAGCTCCCTTCATATAAAACTCTTCTTCCGGCGTTTCGTCGTATGTTCCTTCCAAAATCGCATTGAAGTCTCTGATAGTGTCCTGAAGTTTTACATATTCTCCCTTCCTTCCCGTAAACGCCTCGCCTACGTAAAAAGGCTGCGAGAGAAAATTCTGTATCCTTCTCGCCCGCGCCACCGTCCGCCTGTCGGCGTCCGATAACTCTTCAATTCCCAAGATGGCGATGATGTCCTGAAGCTCTTTGTAGCGCTGAAGCGTTTCGGTAACGCTTTTTGCGACCCGGCAGTGCTCCTCCCCTACCATGTGGGGATTAAGGGCCGTGGAGGTAGACGCCAAAGGATCGACGGCGGGATAAATACCAATTTCGGTAAGGGCGCGCGAAAGCACGATCGTGGAATCGAGATGGCTGAAGGTCGTGGCGGGAGCGGGGTCCGTGATATCGTCCGCGGGCACATAAATCGCCTGCACCGACGTGATTGATCCATTTTTGGTGGAGGTAATGCGCTCTTGGAGTTCGCCCATCTCGGTAGCAAGGGTGGGTTGGTAGCCTACCGCCGATGGCATGCGCCCTAACAAGGTAGAGAGTTCAAGCCCTGCCTGCGAAAAACGGAAAATGTTGTCAATAAACAGAAGCACGTTTTTCTTTTCCTCGTCGCGGAAGTACTCGGCCATAGTGAGAGCTGAAAGCGCTACGCGGGCCCGCGCTCCCGGTACTTCGTTCATTTGTCCAAAGACAAGCGCCGTTTTGTCGATCACTTTCGCCTCTATCATTTCTTGGTACAAATCACTTCCCTCGCGCGTTCGTTCGCCTACTCCTGCGAACACCGACACACCCCCCGATTCTTCCGCTACGTTTCGGATAAGCTCCTTCAGCAAAACCGTTTTCCCTACCCCCGCTCCACCGAACAAACCCACCTTCCCTCCTTTTATAATGGGAGCAATAAGATCGATCACTTTGATGCCCGTCTCAAACACTTCCGTTTTTGTGGATTGCTCGGTGAAAGGAGGGGCAGCGCGGTGGATAGGCCAGAAGCGCGAAAATTTGGCGGACGGCTTATTCAAAGAACGGCCTAGTACGTCAAAAATATTGCCGAGCACCTCTTTCCCCACCGGCACTTCAATCTGCTTTCCGCTTGCCTCCACAGGCATTCCTCGCGAAAGCCCGTCCGTGGAACGGAGTGAAATTGCGCGCACCTTGCCGGGTTCAAGATGATTCACCACCTCAAACACTACTTCGGTTTTTTCTCCTTTTACCGTAAGCGCGCTCAACATAGGCGGGAGTTTTTCCCCTTCTGGAAAGGCTACATCCACTACCGGCCCTACAATTTTTACAATCGTTCCTTTCATGTTATGAGAGCGCTTCGGCGCCCGAAGTTATTTCGATTAATTCTTTAGTAATCGCCGCTTGCCGCGACTTGTTGTACTCACGCGTCAAAGCGCCCAAAATTTCCCCTGAATTATCGGAAGCATTTTTCATCGCAAGGCGCCGGGAGGAATGCTCGGACGCATTTGCTTCAAGGATAATATTATACATCTGCATCAGGAAAAGATGCGGCAAAAGTTCATCGAGCACGCCCTGGGCGGAAGGCTCGAAAAGATACTCGCCCCCCTCCTTCGCTAAAGCTTCGGCGGGCAAGGCCTTCTGCTCTTCTTTAAAAAACGAAAGCCCTCGTTCCGACAAAAGTTCTGCAAATCTTCCCGATTCCGGAATAATATCTTGCGCCGCAGCCTCAAGCGTCCGGTAATTTATCGGCAATATCTCGCGCATCGTCGCTTCCTGGCGCATGGCGCTTCGGAAATTCGTATAACACACTACTACCCGGTCCCATCTGCCTTCTAAAAATCCTTTTAGGACGGCACTCGTAAGCGGCCGTATTTCTTCTATTTCGGTATAATCGCCAGTTTCGGTAAACACCGCTTCCGCCCGCCGTACCCCTTTCTTTTCCAGATACAAACGCGCTTTCTCGCCTACCGTTATGAAGGCACACTGCGGAGAGGAAATGTCGATGCCTGCCGCCCTGGCATATTCTTCAAACCTTCGAAAAATATTCGCGTTAAAAGCGCCCGTGAGCCCCTTGTCCGAGGCCACGAGCACAAAAAGAGTGCGCGCCACTTTGCGTTCCCGTAATAATTCAGGAATATAGCTTTTTGGCGCCGCTTTGGAAATATTCCGCAAAAGCTCCAAGGCCGCGAATACGTAAGGACGCGACCGAAGCGCGACTTCTTGGCTTCTTCGCATCTTGGTGGCCGCGACAAGCTCCATAGCATGGGTAATCTGCCCGATATTTTTTACGCTCCGTATGCGCCGCTTGATGTTTTGCAAAGATTCCATAGAATAGGTTGTAGGAGTTAGGTAGTAGGTTGTAGATTAAGGAAAATTATTTTATGAATTTGAAGGTGGGAAGGATTGCTTCGAGCTGTTCAGATCCTTCTATATCAATCCATAATAATCTATTCCATTCGTGCATACGATAAGATCATCAGCAACCGCTTCACAAAATTGATGCATAAAAAGAAAATACCCCGCCGCCACGATTACTACCACTGCGCTCTCTTGAACGGCGTACGCGATGATATCCGCATCGCTCGCATTGCCGAGATTTATATCCCGAACATGTAAAACTTCTTCTGGTTTTAAGAAAAGTTTCTTCGCCGAATACGGCATATTCGCATCCAGCAAAAATTTCATTTCCGCGCGCCGGGCTTTTCAAGCGATACTATTTCTTCTCCTTGCAATCAGGCAACCGCGTAGCGCACCGCGGCGCGAATGCCATCCCGTCCAATTCCGTACTCTTTCTCAATCTCCTCATAAGTCATACCCCCGCGAGCGCACCCAAAAGTTCCTCCACCGTTATACGAGTGCTTTTGATCGTCGGTTTGCCATGCCTAATATTTTTGTCTATCACTATTTCCATGCCCATAATTATCATACCAATCTCCTCCGATAAAATCAATCCTTTGCGCTTTCGCCATTTACCTGTAGAGCGCCATAAATTTTTCTATCGCTTCTTTCAGCCTTACCTCCACGGCGTCGTCGAGCGCTTTGGTTTTTTTGATGGGCTCCAGGACCGAATCGCGTTGCATTTTTTCCAAATAATCCAGGAATGCGTTTCCCGCTACGGTAACTTTTTCGGCAGGGATGTCGTCGAAATAATGGTTAAGCGTGGCGTAAAAAAGCGCCACCTGTTTTTCAAACGGCAACGGAGAGAGGTCGGGCTGTTTCAAAATTTCCGTTATGGCGCGCCCATGCCCAATGCGCTTTTTCGTCGCTTCATCCACGTCTGAAGCAAATTGTACGAACGATGCGAGTTCGCGAAATTGGGCCAAAGCCAACCGGAGTTTGCCCGCAACTTTTTTCATGGCTTTCGTCTGCGCATTCGAGCCTACCCGCGAGACAGAAAGCCCCGCGTTGATGGCGGGACGCACGCCCTGGTTGAACAAATCTTGCTCCAAATAAATCTGCCCATCGGTGATAGAAATAACGTTCGTGGGAATATAGGCAGTCACGTCGCCCAACTGCGTCTCAATAATAGGGAGCGCCGTCAAAGAGCCTCCCCCTTTTTCTTTTGAAAGTTTTGCCGCGCGTTCCAAAAGGCGGGAGTGCAGATAAAACACGTCGCCCGGGTACGCTTCGCGGCCGGGAGGGCGACGCAAGAGAAGAGAGATTTGACGGTACGCCCAAGCATGCTTGGAGAGATCGTCGTAAATTACCACCGCATCTTTTCCTTTATTGCGAAAATACTCGCCGACGGCGCATCCCGCGAAGGGGGCTAAATACCAATACGCCGCCGGAGAAGAAGCAGGAGCGGAGACAACTACGGAATAGCGGAGCGCGTCGAACTTGCGGAGAGTTTCCACGAGTTTGGCAATTTTCGCCTCTCTCTGGCCTATTGCCACGTAGACGCACACCGCGGGATGGGCGGGGTCTTTTTGTTGGTTAATGATAGTGTCAAGTGCCAAGGCAGTTTTTCCTGTTTGCCGGTCGCCAATAATAAGCTCGCGCTGGCCGCGGCCGATGGGTATCATGGCATCAATTGCTTTAATGCCCGTATGAAGAGGAATAGAAACGGATTCGCGGTCTACTACCGAAGGCGCTTCCGCTTCCAGATACATGCGCGTGGGTTCGGTCTTTTTAAAAAGCGGGCCTGCCCCGTCTACCGGTTCGCCCAAGGGCGTAATGACGCGCCCCAATACCTCTTCGCTTGCAAAAAGAGATAACACTTCGCCCGTTCGTTTTACCCTGTCCCCCGCGCTGATGCCTTCGTGCGGGCCCAGCACCAAAGCTCCCACCATTTCCTCTTCAAGATTAAGCGAAAGGGCCGGAACATCTCCTCCTTGAGAAGAAACCAAAAGCACCTCCTGGTTTCCCGCGCCTGTAAGGCCGGAGACTTTAATAATCCCATCCGTAGAAGAAATCACCTCGCCGATTTCCTCCCAACCGCTCTCGTAAGGCGCCGCGGCAATTTCTTTTTTCAGTTTTTCAACTATTTCGTAGCTCATGCCAATATGCGCTTTATTACTCCGGTAAATGAGAGATCAAGTTCGCGCTCACCATCCCAGGTAAGGCGCGCGCCTGCCACTAGTTCTGGAGAAATCTCTTCGCGCACGATATCGGATGCGCGAAAACGAGAGAGAAGTTCCTTACGGCTTTTTGCCGAAAGCGGCCGAGCGCTTTCAACGGTAATTACATGCCGGCCTTTTTTCCTCACCAGAAGCATTTCTACTTTCTCGGCAATTTTATTCAAGCCTTGCCGATCCCCGTTTTTAATTACCATTGCCACAAGCCTGCGGCAAAGCGTTTGTTCTTGGTTGCGCGGGGCTTCGGAGAGGGCCTTTACAAACGCTTTAGAGTAATCATGGGGAGAATATTTCATACGCGTCCCATCTCCTCAGCCGCTCGCATGACAAGCGCCTCATCAATTTTTTCCGGAGAGGCTCCTACCGCACGCTCCAAAGCTGCGCGAAGGAGCACTTTTACCTCTCGCCCAAATTTTTCGCGCATTTTTTCTTCTTCTCCCAGAAGAAGCATTTTTGCGTCATTCATCAAGCGCTCTTTTTTACGCTCCGCTTCCGCCAATAACACAGCTCCTCTCTCTCTCGCTTCTTTCTCGCCTGCCTCCAGCAGCGCCACCGACTGCCGCTCGGCTTCTTTCATTTTTTCCGAAGCATTCGCATCCGCTCTCCGAAGTTTTTCTTCAGCTTCGCGCGCCATATGAAGCCCCCTTTCAATGCGTTCCTTTCGCTCTTGGAGCATGGCCAAAATCGGCTTATAGGCAAACACGCGCAGGAGAAGGAGAAGCAGGAAAAAATTTACCGCCTGGCTTACAAGCAGTTTTGCGTCAATGCCGAATTGTCGCGCAAATTCTTCCATAACGAAATACAGGGAGTAGGAGTCAGTCGCCCTTATTCCTCTATACCTATGCCACGAATTTAATGATGAGCGCCACCACGAGGCCGTAGATAGCGACCGCTTCGGCAAATGCAATCGCCAAAATCATCGCAGTCTGTACGCGCGGAGCGGCCTCTGGATTGCGGCCGATGGCATCAACAGCTTTCGAGCCGATCCAGCCGATGGCAATCGCAGGAGCCATCGTGCTGATAGCAACCGCGCCAGCCGTCGCAAGAAGTCTAATTGCTTCTGTTTCCATAACGTTACATTTAAACTTTTAAACGCACCCAAACTTTAAACCTTTAACTTTCTTCAGTGTTCCCCGTGTCCCGCTATGGAAATCGCCGTGAATACTGTCGCAAGCATTGCAAATACAAACGCCTGGATAAACCCCACGAAAATTTCCAAAAATAAAAACGGGAGCGGGGCCAGGTAGGGGGAGAGAAATGCGACGACAATGAGAAGCACCTCGCCCGCGAACACGTTCCCGAACAACCGAAACGAGAACGATATAATCTTAGCAATTTCCGAAATAAATTCAAGGATGCCGACAAAAAACGCGATTGGGTTTCCGAAATTCAAAAATCGCGAAACGTGCATCTTGGCGCCGAGCGCCCGAATGCCGAACACGTGCGTGGCTATTACTGTCACCGCCGCAAGCGCCAAGGTAAAGTTAAGATCGCTCGCGGGCGACCGCAGAAGGGGGATAAACGTATGCCCGCTTCCATAAAACCCGATAGACCCAACTCCCGGCAGAATGCCGAACCAGTTGGAAAACAGCACAAAGGAAAAAATTGTGGCGATAAAAGGAAAATATTTCTCCGCGGTATGGCGCGAGCCGAACACCGGCTCCATAAATCCCAAAAAGTTTTCCACTGCCGCCTCTACAAGATTTTGCCCGCCGCCCGGCACGAGCGCAAGCTTTTGGCGCAACAAAAATGCCCCCGACAAAACGACAAGAAGCATCGCGAGCGTCAAAAGATAGGTATTGGTAATAGGAAAGCCGTATAACTCAAAAACTTTTTCTGCGCCAAGAAAAATCTCATGCATACGGAGCGTCTAAAGTTTTTTTGATCTGCGCAAAAAAGCCGGAATTTCCCATTCTTCTTCGTTGTCTTTGCCTGGAGTATTGTCTTCCGGAGGCTTGGGCGGCATAGGAGCTGCGGAATTTTGCGGCGCCGGACGGGGAGCTACGGGCGCTTCCTGTCCTTGAAAAAGCGCGGAGGAGCGCGGAAAACCGTCAGGGAAACCCGAAGCGATCACTGTAACGCGTATCTCTCCACGCCTCAAGCGCTCGTCATGCACCGCTCCAAAAATAATCTTGGCGTCCTTGTCGACATTCTCCGTGATAATCTTTGCCGCTTCTTGCACTTCCCACATGGAAAGGTCTTCCCTTCCGGCGGTAGTGAACAACACCCCCTTGGCTCCCTCCGCCGAAACTTCCAGAAGAGGAGAATTGATAGCCATGCGCGCGGCTTCCTGGGCCCGATTTTTGCCGGAAGCCGTTCCGATGCCGATAATTGCAGAGCCGGAATTTTGCATAATAGTCCTTACATCGGCAAAGTCTACGTTGATGATGCCGGGAGTGATGATCAAATCCGCAATCCCCTGCACCGCTTGGCGAAGCACCTCATCGCACATCGCAAACGCTTCGAGCATGGGCGTGTCACGTTCGATAATGTTTACCAGCCTGTCATTGGGAATAATGATCATCGCGTCAACCGCCTTGCGGAGCCGCACAAGTCCTTCCTCCGCAATCCGCCGACGAGTCTCGCCTTCAAAACTAAACGGCCGCGTCACAATCGCAATCGTCAAGGAACCTTGGTTTTTTGCAATTTCTGCCACAGCCGGGCCCGCGCCCGTGCCCGTGCCCCCGCCAAACCCGCAGGTGACAAACACTAAATCCGCCCCGCGCAAAATTTCTTCAATTTCCCTCTTCGATTCTTCCGCCGCCTGTTTTCCTAAGTCGGGATTCATGCCGGAACCAAGTCCTCGCGTAATGTTTCTGCCGATGTGAAGTTTTTTGGGAGCAAGCGAGTGATGCAAGTCTTGCGCGTCAGTGTTTACCGATATAAAATCAACGCCCCTCACTTTCGCGCGTATCATATGGTCAACTGCGTTTTGCCCTGACCCGCCCACTCCAATCACTTTCAGGCGCGCCGAGGTCTCGAATTCCGGTTTGACATGAGGCATAAGTATACACAAAGACTACTCCTTCCCGCTCTCTATGGTCAATACCTTGCGCTAAAAAATGGCCTAGGGAATGAGAGATTTAAACCACGAAACGAGCTTTTGCTTCAAGGGCGATTGCCTCCCCCGTATCTTGCCGATGCGCTCTTCATCAAGCGCAGTCAGGCAAAGCCCTACTGCTACTGCCCACAAGGGATCCTTGAGTTTGTGACCCTGGTCTACTTCCAAGCATTTTCCGGCTTCTGCTGGAAGTTTTAAAGAATCTTTTGCAAAATCGGCAATACCGCCCAAACGCGCGCCTCCTCCCGCAATCACGACACCGCCCGGCAGTAGCCCCGCTCTTCCCACCTTTTTCAAATGCGTTTGAACTGACTCGAACATATCTTCAAGCCGCGCCTCTACGATATCGACAAATTTTCGTTTCGCGTGATTGGAGTCTTCCGGAAAATCAGCAGTAAGCTTGATGCGCTCCGCCTCCTGAAGCGGCATTTGGAAACCAAGCGCAATGTCGTTTGTGATATGATTCGAACCCACCGCCTGCACGGAAAGTGAATAAGGAAGATCGTCTTCGAAAATGGCAAGGCTCGTTGTCTCCGCGCCAATGTCAAGAACCGCCGCCCCCACTTCGCGCTGCCGCTTTGACAACAAAGCGCGCGCGGCCGCCAAAGGAGCTGGAATAATATCTTCCACCGCAAGCCCCGCTTCTTCCACCGCTTCAATCATTTCCTTCAAAGGCTTTTGAAGGGCCGTTATGAAAAGTGCTTCCACTTCCAGGTTCTCTCCTTTAATGCCCGAGGGATCTTTTGTGGAGATATCGGAGTCGACGACATAATTAAGGCCGTACGTGTCCAAAACCTCGCGGTTTAAGAGGGCTTGGGTTTGCGGGCGCGCTTGCTTTAATACCCGCTCGATTTCCACAGGACTCACTTCCCCATCGGCGCGGGAGACAGCAACTCTTCCGCGCGACTTATGAAATCCGAGCGCCGAAGAGCCGAATGCTACATAGGCGCTTTTTACCGGAATGCCGGAAAGGCGAGAAACCTCCCGTACCATTTCTTTAATTTTGCCGCTTACTCTTTCTTTGCGGGCTACCATTCCCCGGCGCATCCCCTCGGACGGCACTTCCGCCGCCGCAAGAATTTTCAAGCCTCCCTCGCCTTCTTTTTTTCCCGCGAGTACTCCTTTGATGCTCCGAGAGCCGATATCGAGACCAAAAACAATGTTCCTCATACGCCGCAAGAACGCGAAAGGCGCGCCTGCACTCTATCCATATGAGCCCCGTGCGCCAATCCTTTTACATGCAAAATGCCGTGCAAATACGTATTCCAAAAATGCCTGCGAGTCGTTATGTCCCTCTCTCGCGCCTCTCGAGCTATTACGACAGGATCCAGAAAAAGCTGCCCCTTGTCGCGTCCCAGCGAAAATGAAAGTACATTGGTATTTTTCTCCTTCCCTCGATAAGTTTTATTGATAGTTTTCATGAGTGAGCTTGGAGCAAGAACGACTTCAAGATCGTAATTTTCCCCGAGTGCTTTCAAAGCCGCCTTGCGGTAAGGCAGACGCGGCAGATGACAACGGGCAAGGGTAATAATAACAAAGATCACAAACCTCTCTCGAAACTTTACCGCAAAAGCTTCCCCAAAATCTCTGAAATCCGGTCTCCCGAGGCCTTGCCTTTTAACACCGGCATGACAGTCTTCATCACCTTTCCGAAGTCAGCCTTAGTCGTTGCGCCCGTTTCGCGTATGCCTTCCTTTATTACCCGTTCCACTTCTTCGTCGGCCATCTCAGGCGGAAGATATACAGAAAGGATCCCCGCTTCTTTCATTTCTTTCTCCGCCAAGTCTTCCCGTCCTCCTTTTGCAAACTCCGCCGCGGCATCTTTGCGTTTTTTTACTTCCACCCGCACCACTTCAGCCACTTCCTCGTCCGACAAACCGATGTCTTTTTTCAAAAGCTGGATTGCCTTATTCAAGGCCGCCGCAATAGCCATCCGAAGCGTAGAAGAACGAAACGCATCCCCTCCTTTCAAAGCGGTTTTCAGATCGTCTCTGAGCGTTCCCATGAGCCCCTCTGCCATTATGTTTGAGATAGGTCCTGGTTACTCAATTTTTCCTAATTTCCGAAGGCGGGCCATATTTTTTTGCCACTTAATCCGGCGGAGCGCTTCTTTGCGGGTTTTATATTCCGACTTGCTGCGCTCGGCAAATTTCCGGCTCCTAGCCTGGAGAAGCACTTTGGAACGCTGGATTTTCCGCGTAAATCTCCTTAAAAGCCCTCCCACTGTTTCATGCTCTCGCCTTCTTACTTCAACTATAGCCATGTGAGTTTATGTGAGCAATAGTGAACTAATCATACCTCAACCTTTGCCGGGGGGCTCTCCCATCCGCCGATGCAGTGAAGATGCAGATGCTCCACCGTCTGGCCGGCTTCAGGCCCTACGTTAAATATAAGCTTATAGCCCGCCATACCCACTTTTTCCGCAATGCGGCGGGCGATGCCGATCATTCTTCCTGCCATTTTTTCACCCTCTTCGTCAAGCTCCTTTACCGAAGCTATGTGGGCCTTGGGAATAATTAATACATGCTGCGGGGCTTTCGGATGAATGTCGTTAAACGCCATAAACCCTTCGTTTTCGAACACGATCTCTTTGAAGATACTTTTTTCGGCGATTTTGCAAAAAATGCAGTTCATTTTGGATAAATTTTGTTTTTGAGCCGCTCAATGAGCTTGGGAAGCGGCAGTGTTTCCTGGATGCCCGACGACATGTCGCGCAAAATCACCGTCCCGTCCATAGCTTCTTTCTGGCCGAGAATAATGCTGTATTCTACGCCAAGTTTGTCGGCAACCCGCAGCTGGCCGCGAATGGAGTCTTTTGCAAGCGACTGGGCAAGCCGAAGGCCCGCTTTCCGAAACTCTTCCACTAAGGCAAGGCTTTTGCGTTTCGCCACATCGCCGAGTTGGATCAAAAATACTTTCGCCTCTTCCGTAGGAGGCACTACTCCTCCCTCCCGCAACACCTCGGAAAGGCGATCAACGCCAAGCGCGCACCCCGCGGCCGGGAGAGATTTGCCTGCGAGAATTTCCGCCAAATAATCGTAACGCCCTCCTCCTCCTACCTCCAGGCGCTCCACTTTTTCTGCAGCGTTTTCGGCCTGGCCTTCCTTCCCTCCCAAAGTCGCCACAAATTCAAAAACGGTGCGGGTATAGTAATCGAGCCCCCGCACCAGATAGGGATTCAAAAGATACGGAATTTCCAGAGAATCCATAAAATCGAGCACTGCTTTAAAGTGGTCTTTGCATTCCTTGCAGACATATTCAAGCATCTGCGGGGCGTTCTTTTTAAGCTCCAGGCAGGAGTTTTCCTTGCAATCCAGAAGGCGCAAGGGATTTTCCTTAAACCGGCGCTTGCAGTCTTTGCACAAATAATTGAAGTGTTTGCGGTAATAGTTTGAAAGCTCCTTGCGGTAGCCGGGGCGACATTCCTTATCGCCAAGAGTGTTTAATTCCAGCTGCGCCGAAATACCCATTTCTTTTATGGCAAGGTCCGCTACCCGAATCACTGTCGCATCGGCGATTGCATCCGAGTCGCCTAATACTTCGAGTCCCACTTGCCCAAATTCCCTGAACCTGCCGCGTTGCGGAGATTCGTGGCGAAAGTAGGAACCGGAATAGTACAACATCACCGGCTGAGGCCAAGCCTGCATGCCGTTTTCAAAGTAGGCGCGCACTGCGGGAATAGTTCCTTCCGGACGGAGCGTCAACTGGTCCCCTCCGCGTGTGCGGAAGGTATACATCTGCTTCTCCACAATATCCGTCGCCTCGCCCAAAGACGCGGTAAATAAATCGGAGTGCTCAATGTGAGGTGTCTGGATTTTTTGAAAACCGTAGTAAGAGGCAATCTCGCCGAACCTAGAGCGGATAAAATCAAAGCGAGAAAGTTCGTCCCCAAAAAGATCCCGCGTTCCCCGCGGAGACTTGAGTAAATCTTTTTTTACTCTTTGTGGCATAGTTTAAGAAAGCGACAATTTAAAAGCTATTGCTAAGACCCGGGCAAAAGGCTCGCGCGGGCGGGCGGCCATAGGCGCACCCACACCCTGCCCACTATTAAATCGCGAGGCAAAAATCCCCAGCGCCTCGAATCTGAAGAAAAAAGCCGGTTGTCGCCCATGACGAAATATTCCCCTGCGTCCATTTCTACCGTTTTATTCGGGGTCGTCAGGTGTTCGGCTAAATATGGCTCGTTGAGTTCTTCCGTTTTGTCGCCTTTTTTTATAAATACTTTATTGTCACGTATTTCTACCGTTTCGCCTGGAAGTCCCACTATCCGCTTAATGAAAAACTTAGAAGGATCTTCAGGATAGCGGAATACTATCACTTCTCCGCGTTCAGGAGCGCGGAAGTGGTAGGAAAATTCGTCTACAATAAGGTACTCGGTGTCTTCAAACGTAGGCTCCATAGAAGGGCCGCGCACGATAAAGGGCTGTGCCACCCAAGCCCGGATAGGAATGACGACGAAAGCGGCGATAACTATAAATTTGAAAAAATCCTGCCAAAAGGGATTCTGGGAGAAACGAAACATAAAGAAAGGATACTGAAAATTGGGCGGGAGCGCAAGAGGCGCCGCTTCGCACTTCGAGTGTTAATACCAAACTTCCCTGCTAAACTATTTCCATGACTCCTGTTTTCATCATCGGCTTGGGGAATCCCGAGCCGGAATATACCGGGACGCGGCATAACGCTGGGCGGTATTTTGTAAAACTTTTTGCGAAAAAGTTCGGTTTTCCGGAATTTGCTCACGCAAAAAAAGTTGCGTTAGTTTCGGAGGGAAAAATCGGCAAGCGGGCGATAATACTCATTCTTCCGGAAACATATATGAATAATTCCGGTAAAGCGGCGGTGTTGCTAAAAGTAAAAAAAGAAATGCCGAATATAGTGGTAGTAAACGACGATATCGACTTGCCGCTCGGCAAATTCAAAATCGTCTACAATCGTGGCTCTGGCGGGCATCGGGGCGTAGAATCGCTTCGGCGCGCCCTAAAAACCGAAGCATTCGTGCGCCTCCGCATCGGCATTGCTCCAAAAAAGAAGCCGAATCACAAAGAGCTTCTCACCTTCCTCACCTCAAAATTCAAGCCT
>CAYISH010000005.1:0-6233 GCA_964366035.1 uncultured Candidatus Saccharibacteria bacterium | reverse complement strand
CCCACCCCCTATTTTTTGGAGCGGGGCAGTTTTCCATTTGGTGATGACATTGGCGAATACAAAAAACTCCGTATACGAAACGGATTTTGGCGGCGAAACAGCATAATAGTGGAAAAAGGGGGCGTGAAAAATCCTTCGGAGCTTTCGCGCGAGTTGGCCGACATGGGCTATGAACGCCGCGGAGGGTTTGCGATAGGCGAAATACACCGCGGCGAATATTTCTCCCAAGGAGGGCTTATTACTATCTTCCCCGTAAACGCCGAGCGCCCCGTAACGATTGAGTTTATAGGAAAAGAAATTGCATCGATTGAAGAAGCGGCCTTAGTCCCCCACAAAAAAACCTTTCCAAAAGTGGCATCTCTTAGATTAGAGGCAGGCGATTATGTAGTTCATGAAGATCACGGAATAGGGATTTTCCGCGAAGTAAGAGAACACGCGAAGGAAAAGTATTTCATTCTTGAATACGCGCCCGCCCGGAAAGGAGGCGAGCCTGACCGGCTTCTCGTTCCAGAAAAATTTGCGAAGAAGATTTCTCCCTACGCGGGGCTTTCGGACCCCGCCATTCATCGCTTGGGTTCTCCTTTGTGGGGAAAAACGAAAAGAAAAGCGCGCGAAGACATTATCGCATTCGCAAAAGAGCTTTTGGCTCTTTACCAAGCCCGCGCCAAAGTAACCCGCCCGCCCTATCTCCCTGACGAAGCGGAAAAGGCCCTTGCCGAAAGCTTCTTGCATCAAGAAACACCGAGCCAACAGCGCGCCCGCGAAGACATTTTCCGCGACTTTGAAAAGCCTGAACCCATGGAGCGCTTGGTGCTGGGCGATGTAGGGTTTGGCAAAACCGAAGTAGCGCTCCGGGCGGCGTTTCGGGCCATAGTAAACGGAAAACAAGTGGCAGTTCTCGCCCCCACCACCGTACTCGCCGAGCAGCATCTGGAAACATTCGGCGCCCGCCTCTCACCTCTCGGCGTGCAGGTAGCGCGCCTCTCCCGCCTTGATAATAGAGAGGCAACAAGAAAAACTCTCAAAGAAGCGCGCGAAGGGACAGCCGATATTCTTCTTGGCACCCATCGCCTTCTCTCTAAAGATATTGAATTTAAAAACCTTGGCCTTCTAATTATCGATGAAGAGCAGCGCTTTGGCGTAAAGCATAAAGAAACCCTAAAAAAACGCTACCCCCGCGCCGATATTCTCTACCTCTCCGCGACTCCCATTCCCCGCACGCTGGCGTTCTCGTTTTCCAAGATACGCCCCATGAGTATCATCAATGATCCTCCTCTCGGCAAACAAGCGGTAGAAACATTCGTACTGCCTACAAGCAAGAAAATTATCCAAGATGCTATTGCCTACGAGCTCGAACGCGGAGGGCAAGTATACTTTCTCTCTCCGCGTATTACGAAAATGCCGTTCTTGCGAAATCAACTGGAGAAACTTTTCCCAAAAACCGCCAAAGCGCTTTTACACGGCCGCATGCCAGAAGAGCAAATTGTCCGTACCATGCATGATTTTCGGGAAGCGAAAGTGCGGATTTTAATTTCCACCACTATTATAGAAAACGGGCTCGATATCTCGCGCGCAAATACGCTCATTGTGGATGATGCGACAAAGCTGGGGCTCGCAGAGGCCCATCAACTTCGCGGCCGCATCGGGCGCGGCACGGAAAAAGCCCACGCCTATTTTCTTTATTCTTCAAAATACCTTACGCCGAAAGCCAAGGAGCGGCTGGAAGCGCTTCTCGACTTCCAGGAATTGGGAGCAGGGTTTGAAATCGCCAAGCGCGACCTGGAAATGCGCGGCGCTGGAAATATTTTAGGGCGCGAACAATCCGGCGTTATGAACCGGATCGGATGGAATTTGTATTTTCAGTACCTTTCGGAATCGCTGGAAGAAATAGTGGAATAAAAAAAGATGCGAGGGAGCAGGAAAGCGATGCCGGCAAGGTAAGTACATCCTATTCTATAGCAGGAGGGGCATCGCCCTCCGTCGGAATCTTGGGAGGAGTTTTTTTGGCTTCGTCCCCAAGGTAAAAGAGCGTCATGCGCCGTTCTTTTGGTTCAAAAAGCGTAATTTGGAAAGGATATTTCTTCCCCACTTCTACTTTTTCCCGCATCGCTTTGTCCGAACCAAATTCTGAAATATGGCAAAGGCCTGAAACCCCTTCCGAAATTGCCACCAAGGCGCCGTATTTGTTGAATCGTAAAATAGCCCCTTCCACAATATCGCCTTTACGGAATTCCTCGGCAGCTTTAACCCATGGATCTGGTTTTAAGGCCTTCACCGAGAGCGACACGCGCCCGCCGTCCGCTGCAATAACTTTTGCGTGCACTTTGTCGCCTACTTTAAAATGGTCGCCCGGGTCCTGTACCAAAGACCAGTCAAGTTCCGAGAGGTGGCATAATCCCTCAAGCCCCTCTTCCAGTTTTATGAAAATCCCAAAGTCCACTACTCCCGTCACGGTACCTTCCACCATCTGTCCTACCTGGTATTTTGCAATTATTTCTTTGAGTTCTTCCGACTCCACGCCTTTTTCCGAAAAGATAATTTTGTTTTCGCGGGGATCGATGGCAATAATCACCACATCCAAGCTCCCGCCTATAAATTTGCGGAGTTCTTCCAAAATTTTATCCCTATCGCCTCCCTCCACCCGCGGATAGTGCCCGATTTTAAGCTGCGAGGCGGGCAGAAATCCTTTTACTTTTTTCCATTCCAGCACCAATCCTCCCTTATTTGCTTCCAGTACCTGCAGGTTAAGCGTTTCTTTCCGCTTCGTAAGCTCTTCGGCCTCGCGCCATACCATGTCCCGCCCTGCGTCTTTCAAGGAAAGCTCGATGTAACCTTCTTCGCCTTCCAGCTCGATTACTTTTGCCGTAATCTTGTCGCCCGGGTTCAGGCCTTTTATCGCCTCGCGGGCTTCCAAAAATTCGCGCCCAAATACAATGCCCGAGCCGCCCGGGCCCAAATCTACGAATAGTTTAAAACCGCGCCGCCCAAGCACGGTGCCTTGAGCGAGCTCCCCCACTTTAGGAATTATCACCGGAACTTTCTTCAAAAGCTCCTCCATTAAACTTGTTTTTATTTCGCTTGTCGGCATGGATGCGAGTATATCACCTATAGAAAATGAGGTCAAAATATGACAAGACTCCGACAGCGTGAATGGAAAGCCTACCAAGGGCCTTAAATTTTCGCAACAAATGGAGTATAATTTTTAAATGGTTATTACCTATTACGGCCTATCCTGCTTCAAGGTGCAATCAGGCGACCTGACCATCGCGTTTGATCCGCCTTCCAAAGAATCGGACCTGCGCCCGCCCCGCTTTGAGACGCATATTGCGCTATCTAGCCACAATCATCCCCGCCATAACGGCCTAAAAGAACTCTCCGGCAAAAAGGACAGGGACCCCTTTTTCATCTTGGGCCCTGGGGAATACGAAGTGGAAGGAGTACGCGTCATTGGTTTTCCTTCATGGCATGACCGCGAAAAAGGAAAAACCCGCGGGCCGAATACCATATATAGTGTGGCGATGGAAGGAGTGAGTCTTTGCCACTTAGGCGATATCGGCACAGCAGAAATTGAAAACGACACTCTCGAAGGGTTTGGAGAAATAGACGTCCTGTTTGTGCCGATAGGAGGCAAAGATGTGGTAGAACCAGATGAAGCAGCAAAAATCGTAAAGAAGCTGGAGCCCAAAGCCGTTATTCCTATGCACTACGCCGAGGAACACTTGAAAGCATTTATAAAAGAACTCGGCGAGGACGTCCGCCAGCTAGCGGAAAAAGCGGAGGAAAAATTTACGTTCAAGAAGAAAGAACTTCCGGAAGAAGGAACGCGTGTAGTAATTTTAGCCCCCGCCATCGGCTGACCTGCCTGAAATCATGGGATTTTTTGAAAACCTTGGGAGGTTGCGGCAAAAACCGGAAAGAGAGCGAAAGCGAATTACCATTTTGACGGTTATCATCCTGACTGCGATTATCACCGCAATCTGGATCCAGACGCTCCGATTTGGAGAACCGGAAAAATCCACCCGCAACGCGCCCGGCCCCCTCCATGTGATCGGCGCTATCTTTGGGGAAAGCGCCAAAAGCATCAAAGAAACGTTCAGCCGCGAGGTTGCCAGCAGCACCATATACCAAAATCAACGCCCGCCCCGGTAAAATAATTTATGGCTGAAGAACAAAAAAAAGAATCATTCCAAAAACGCGACATCGTAGAAGAGATGCGCGAGAGTTACCTCGACTATGCCATGAGCGTCATCGTCTCCCGCGCCCTTCCCGATGTGCGGGACGGGCTTAAGCCTGTGGCGCGGCGTATTTTATTTGCCATGCATGAAATCGGGCTCTCTCATCAAGCTAAAACCCGTAAATCAGCCAACGTGGTTGGTGAAGTGCTCGGAAAATACCACCCCCACGGCGACGTAGCGGTATACGACGCCTTGGTACGCATGGCGCAAAATTTCTCGCTCCGTTACCCCTTAATTGAAGGTCAGGGAAATTTTGGCAGCATAGACGGTGACGGGGCGGCGGCAATGCGTTACACGGAGGTGCGCATGTCGTCTTTAGCTTCCGAGCTTTTGCGCGATATTGAAAAAGACACCGTCGACTTTGTCTCTAACTACGATGCGACAAAAGAAGAGCCCAAAGTGCTTCCTGCAGCTGTGCCGCATCTTTTGCTAAACGGCTCTTTGGGCATCGCGGTCGGCATGGCCACCAACATCCCGCCTCACAACTTGGGCGAAATCATCGACGCCACCAACCACCTTATCAAGCACCCAAAAGCGACTACCGAGGACCTCATGCAGTTTGTAAAAGGCCCCGATTTCCCTACGGGCGGGCTTGTGTTCTCAAGCCAGGATCTGCGCCAAGCCTACGGCACCGGAAGAGGAGCCGTGGTAACGCGGGGCGAGGCGGAAATTTTGGAAAACTCCAAAGGACACTGCCAAATCATCATCTCTTCCATTCCCTACCAGGTGAACAAATCCGAACTTATTTCTAAAATGGCGGATTTGGTGCACGAAAAAAAGCTTGAGGGCATAAAAGACATTCGGGACGAATCGGACAAAGATGGGCTTCGGATCGCCATCGACCTCAAGCAAGACGCCGTGCCGGAGAAAATCTTAAACAGCCTCTACAAATACACTGACCTCGAGCGCTCGTTCCATTACAACATGATTGCGCTTGCCGACGGCATCGAGCCGCAAGTATTGTCGCTAAAAGGAATGCTCGAGTATTTCATCGCCTACCGCAAAATCGTGGTGGAGAGGCGGGCAAAATTCGATTTGCGGAAAGCCGAGGAGCGGGCGCATATACTGGAGGGATTAAAAAAGGCCCTCGACCATATCGACGCCGTCATCAAGGCCATTCGTGCCTCGGAAGACAAAGAAGAAGCACACAAAAACCTGGTGCAAAAATTCGATCTAACGGACATTCAAGCTCAGGCGATATTGGAGATGCGCCTCCAAACCCTGGCCGGACTCGAGCGGCAGAAAATCGAAGATGAACTCAAAGAAAAGCAAAAGCTTAGCCGCGACCTGAAAGCTCTTTTGAAAGACTCTGAAAAAATGTCCGCTCTTATCCAAGACGAGCTTGGAGAAATAAAGAAAAAATACGGCGACGAGCGCCGGACGAAAGTAATAGCCCATGCCGTAAAATCTTTTTCCATGGAAGACCTCATTCCGGAGCGCGAAACCGTAGTGGTACTTACCCAAGGCGGGTACATGAAGCGGGTAAACCCGGAAGAATACCGCAGCCAGAAACGCGGAGGCAAAGGTCTTATTGGGGCAGACATGAAAGAAGAGGATATTGTGGAAAATTTTCTTACCGGAAACACCCATGACGACCTTTTGTTCTTTACCTCCAAAGGAAAAGTATTCCAAACCAAAATGTATGAAATTCCCGAAGGAAAACGGACAAGCCGGGGCAAGGCGGTAGTAAACTTTCTCTCCGTCTCTGCCGAGGAGCACATCACTTCGCTCCTCTCGCGCCCACATGGCAAAAAAGAGCGCGCTTCTTCACTCGTACTCATCACGAAAAACGGTATAATCAAAAAAGTCGCGACTGACCATTTTGAAGACGTGCGAAGAAGCGGCATCATCGCCATCAAGCTTCAAGGCGACGATTTACTCAAATGGGTCTTGCCGGCCCAAAAAGGCGACCACATTATTCTGACTACGAAAAAAGGGCAGGCTATACGGTTTAAAGAATCGGACGCGAGAGAAATGGGAAGGGCCGCCCAAGGAGTA
>CAYISH010000004.1:2202-23366 GCA_964366035.1 uncultured Candidatus Saccharibacteria bacterium | reverse complement strand
GAAACAGAGGATAGCCTGGGCCTTTTTGGAAGGGGCCGAAGAAAAGCGAATCTTCCGCGTGAAAGCGATGATAGCGCGCAAGCTCCAAACCCGTCGCGATATACTCATGCGCATCATTTCCCCAATCCGCAAGCTCCGTGACAAAAATTTTCCCACTTATAAATCCAAACCCGATCGCGAAAAACGCAGAGGCCAGCGCGACAGAGAAAAATATTTTTTGATCCAGCCCTCCACGCGCCATACTATAAAAGTTTTTTCTTGATAATGTAAAGCGGGCGCGCTTTGGTCTCGTTATAGACGCGGCCTATGTATTCGCCAAGGACACCCACCACAAATAAATTCGCTCCGCCCAGGAATAACATCATAATTACGAGGGTAGTAAAGCCGACAAGCTGCGTACCGTACCAAATGCGCTGGAAAAAATATCCCACTCCCGCCGCGAATGAAATGAACGCGATTAAAAATCCGATGAGAGTTACCAGCCGCAATGGGTAGGTAGAAGCTGCCACCGCGCCGTCGAGGGCGTAGCGGATCAGATTCATGGGATTGTACTTGCTTTTTCCGCCCTTCCGTTTGCCATGCTCTACCTCAACCAGTGTCTGCTTAAAGCCAATCCACCGAATCAGGCTCTGGATATGCATCGTGTGTTCGGGAAAGGTCCTTATGGCATCAGCAACTTCCCGCTTCATGGCGCGGAAAACTCCCACGAGCATTCGTTCATCTCCGGGAGGCATATCGCTTCCCTTGATTAAAAACGCGAATATTTTCCGTATTGCGTTTGAAGAGACGCGCCGGAACCACGCATCCTGGCGATTTTTGCGCTGGGCATATACGAGATCCCATCCCTCTCCAAGCAGCGGTAAAAGTTTCGGGATTTCTTCAGGCAAATCCTGCAAATCTCCATCCATAATTACCACTATGTCGCCTGAAACGTGCTGAATACCCGAACGAAGCGCCATCACCTGCCCGAAATCGCGCGAGAGCTGGATAAGCTTGATGCGCGCGTTCTTACGGTGCGCCCCTTCTATAATGAGCGGAGTCGCGTCGCTCGAGCCGTTATCGATCAGAATAACCTCATATTCCGGAGAAATACCCACAAGCACCGCTTCGAGACGCAAGATAAGCTCCGGAAGAGCGGCTTCCTCATTCTTTACCGAACTTACCACAGAAATTTTCGTACTTAGCGGTCCGACCGCTAAGTCGGAATGGAGGAGTTCTGTCATAAAATTTTTCGCACGGTAAACTTCTCTTCTCCTCGCTCATAGACGCCGGAACGCAGATATGTGAGCGGTAAAACAAGGCAACCTTTGCCGATGATAGTCCCTGGATCGGCCACCGCATTGCATCCGAACCGCACGCCGTCACCAAGCACCGCGCCAAAGCGCATAAGCCCCGTGTCTATTTCGCCAATCCTAATTCCCTTCCCGTTTATTTTGGTGTTAGCGAGTTGTGTCCCAGCGCCGAGCGTAGCGTTGTTACCAAATATGCTATCGCCGATGTAGCTAAAATGCGAAGCCTCGGCCCCATTCAACATAAGAGTATTTCTCGCTTCGGTGGAATTACCAATGATACAATTCTCGCCCGTTACGACAGGCCCACGGATAAATGCTCCTGGCCCCACTTTGCTGTTTTTTCCGATCCACACGGGGCCGCGGATATAGGCCGTGGATTCCACGAGCGCCCCTTCTTCAACTACGATATTGTCGCCGTACAGTTTTGCGCCTTCGCGAATGTTGCCCGCGCGGCGCTTTTCTGGAGGAATGCCTGCGATATTTTTTTCCAGATACGCTTCAAGCTTGCCAAACGCTTCCCATACATTCTGAATGCCCGCAAAAAGCTCTTTGTGGCGATAGGCAGAAAGATCGAAATACTGCTCCGGAGGAAAGTTGGCTATTTCCATATTTTTAGGAAGTCGCGCACAATATCTCTATTTGAATCAAACGCAATTCTTTTTGGGAAATCATTCTTTGAAAACCAGGTGAATTCTTGGACCTCTTTTTTATCAACAACTTTTGGCGTCCCCACCGGGGTAATAAGATATACAAGCGAAAGTATATAGAAACGGTCAGGGCCGGAAGTTGCGGTGCCGGGATACGTCCCTAAAAACTTTTTAAATTTTATCGAAATGCCCAGTTCCTCTTTCATCTCTCTACGGAGCGTACCTTCCGGGCTCTCTCCCCGTCCTACATAGCCCGCTGGCAAATCCCACCACCCCAGATATGGCTCTTCCGCTCTTTTTACCAAAAGGACTTTATTGCCCTTCATGATAATCGCCGTTGCCGTAGGCCGGGCGTTTTGGTAATTTACAAAATCACACTTGGTACAGCGCAGATTGAGGCCTTTTCGCTTCAACCCGCCGCCGCACATTGAACAAAATTTATAGTGGTCGAGATTCATCTACTACATAATTACAGTACAAAAAATCTGCGCTTCCGTCAAAATTTCTGATGCGGAGATTTTTTTCTGCCGCCAGAAAATAAAATTGCATTTGCAAAAATATGAAAGGGCCGTTGCTGGTCGGAAACGGCCCTTTTTTGCAAAGATTCTCGGAAGCGAGGAACTCCGATTTTTTCATGCCGGATTTCGCGCTCGGCCGTAGCCTGCCTTACTCTCCAGCTCGGAACCTTTGCGCTCTTGGGAGCATGAGCATTTATAGCGTAACTTGAGTGTTACTTTTTGTCAAACGCTTTTTTTATCTCCCTTGCAGGATTTCCTACCACCACTGTATTATCGGGAACATCTTTCAAAACCACCGCTCCCGCGCCCACTATCGCATGTGCGCCGATTTTTACTTTGGGGAGCACTGTGGCATTCGTGAACACTTCCGAAAAGTCGCCCACGCTTACCGCGCCGCCCAAATTCGCTCCAGGCGCTATGTGCACAAAATCACCAATTATATTATCGTGTTCTACTGCCGCGCCTGTGTTTATAATGCTGTGCTTCCCCACTCTCGCGTAAGGATTTACCACGGCAGTTGCCGCAATCACCGTCCCCTCTCCAATTTCTGCCCCCCTTCCTACTACTGCGGTAGGATGAATCGCGCTAAAAAATTTAAACCCCTTTCCTGAAAGCCGCGACGATACCCCGAGACGCTCGCCCCCGTCTCCAATCGAAATCACCGCGTATTCTACTCCTCCTTCCCTCGCTTGCTCAAGCGCCTCGTCGCTCGCCCACTTGATTTGGTATCCGCAAAATTCTTCTCCGTCTTTCGCCGCGTCAGTGTCAAAAAACCCGGCCACTTCCACTTCAGGATTTCTTCCCAGAATATCTAAAATCACTTTGCCGTGCCCGCTCGCGCCATAAATAATCACTTTCTTCATACTTTTGCGAGTGCTTCTTTAAAATTTTTCACCACATATTCAATTTCCTCTTTCTTCAAATTTGCGTGGAACGGAAGCGCAATCGTGCGCGAACCTACGTCCTCGGCAATAGGAAAATCGCCTACCTTATAACCTAACTTTTCGCGGAACACTTTTTGGTAATGGATGGGCGGAAAATAAATCCGCGCCACTATCCCCCTTTTGGAAAGCTCTTTAATAACGCGGTCGCGATCGCTCCTTGTATACTCCTTGGAAAGGCGCACTACATAGACGAACCAGCTGATTTTTACGTCGGCGGGAATGTCCAGCAAATGAATTCCCCGCAAATCACAAAGCGCTTTGTTATATGCCTCGGCAATTTTCGCCCGCTTTTTTAAAATTTCGTTCACCCTGCCAAGCTGTGAGAGCACAAGGGCGGAACTGATGTCGCTCAAGTGGTAGTTATACCCTACCAGATCATGGTCGAGCCATGTGCCATTTATGATTCTCCCCTGGTTTTTAAGGCTCCAGGCAAGATCGGCAAACTTATGGCTGTTCATCACCACCGCACCCCCTTCGCCCGCGCTCACAGGCTTGTTGTATACGAATGAAAATGCCGCCGTATCGCCGAACGACCCTCCCCGCCTCCATACGCCCTGCACTTTTCGTTCAGCGCCCATCGCTTCGCAGGCGTCTTCAATCAAATAAAGCCCGTACTTTTTTGCAAGCGCTTGAAGCCGGCCCCAATCCGCTGGAACGCCGAATACATCAGTAGCCAAAATAGCTTTGAGCTTGTTGCGGCTTTTCGGGTTTCCTCTAAGCTCAATAATTTTTTTCTCGACTAAATCCGGATCGATGTTATAGGTCTCCGGTTCGATATCCACGAACACAGGGCGGGCGCGCACGAACAAAATGCAGTTGGCCGAGGCAACATAACTGAAGGGAGAGGCAATAACCAAATCCCCTTCGCCAATGCCGAGCACCGAAACGGCAAGGTGAAGCGCCGAAGTGCCGCTGTTTACCACCACGGCCCGCTTTACGCCTATATACTTAGCAAGGGCATTTTCCAAATCAGTAATTGTCTTCCCGCGGCTCCAAAAGGTGGTACGCATGGTTTTCGCCACCGCTTCTATATCCTTCTCCGAAACGTCGGGCCAAGAAGGCTCTACTTTTTTCCCTTTGTATTCGCTTAACTTTGCCGTTCGCATACTAAAATCAAATTATAGGAAATGTACTTCATAAAAGGAACTTCCGCAAAGATATAATCAAGTTTGAACATAAGGCGGCGGCTTATAAGGCGGTAAAAAACTTTCGGCATTATCCCCACTCCGTACACGCGCCGCACCGACAATCCATAACGGCGGGCAAAGCCTAAAGCGCTCCAATAAGAAATCGTATTGAGCCTCCTCCCCCACAGCATAAACCACAATTTGGTAAATATACGGTAGCTTAAAATGTTGCCGTGAAAGTTGAAAATAAACACTCCGTCCTCCCCAAGCTTTGGCATAAGTACATTAATAATCTCATCCGACAACTCCGGCCCTGCGTTGAGGAATATACGAAACGCCGTAATCATATCGAAGCGCTGCCCCGCGAGCACATCATGTTTGGTAAGATCTGCCACGATAAGCTCGGCTTTTTTTACCCGCTTTTTTGCGTACGCAATCATATCGGGAGAGATATCCACTCCTACCGCGCGCGAAGCATATTCCTCTAAAAACTCCAGCACCCTGCCCCCGCCGCATCCAAAATCGAGATACGAAAAATAGGGCCTCCGGCGAAAAAACGCCTCCGCCTCTTTTTTTAAAATTAACTTTTCAATCTGCCAGATTGCATCATCATAATCGCCCTTGCGGTAAATTTCCTCTTCATACCGTCGGCTTTTCTCACCGAGATGAGACATTCTGTAATCTTTCATCTTATAAGAAAAGCATAGCTGAAAACGGCAAAAACTGCTAGACTTATGAGCAACAATGAGGCGCGTATTTAAAACCCTCTCGCGCGCGTTTGAAACCGACGCGGAATATCTTGCTCAGGGAACCTTTTGGCTGACCACGGGGAAGGTCGTCGGTATGGCTGCTTCGTTCCTCCTCTCCATCGCTTACGCCCGCTATCTCTCCAAAGACCTTTACGGAAGCTATCGCTATGTACTCTCCATGCTCGGCATTGCGGGAATTTTGGCGCTCCCGGGCATCGGCACTGCAATCGTGCGTTCTGTGGCGCAAGGATTTGAGGGCACCTTCCGCCGCGGCGCAAAAATTATCTTCTTCTCCTCATTCGGCATCTCGCTGGTGGGGCTCGGCTTTGCCCTTATATTTTTCGTAAAAGGATCCCCCGCTCTTGCCTCCGGGTTCTTGATTGGAGCCTTGTTTGTGCCATTCGGCGAAGGGCTTGGCAACTGGCGCGGATACTACGAAGGGAAAAAAGATTTTCGCAAAAAGACTTTTTATAATATCGCGAGCCATGTTTTTTACGCCGTTATTATGCTGGCGGCGATAGGAATTATTTTTTTTAAAAAGCTCGATGTCGCGCCCGCGCTTGTATTGCTGCTCGGCGCATACTTTCTAGCACACGCCCTTCCGAACATCCTATTTTTTAGGATAGCGCTGCGCCAAATTTCCAAAGATGCCCCCGAAGACGAGCATGCCATCCCCTATGGGCTCCATTTGAGCATGCTAAGCATCCCCGCAACGGTCGCCAATTATATTGATAGCGTGCTTTTATATGCATTTTTAGGCCCGGCCGCGCTCGCCACGTACTCTTTCGCGTTAGCTCCCATTGAACAGTTAAAGGCATTTTTTAGCATTGTGCCTGAAGTGGCATTTCCCAAGCTCTCGGAGAAAACCTACCGCCCAGAAGGCGAAGAAGATTTAAAAAAAAGCTTGGTGAGAAAATCTCTCCGAACTTCCGTGATCACCGTTCTCGGGATTGCCGTATATATTTTTCTTGCCCCCTACTTTTTCCAAATCTTCTTTCCCCGCTACATCGAATCGGTGAAATTTTCCCAAGTATTCTCGCTCTCCTTGGCCCTTTTTCCCTTCACCATCTTTAATGTGGCGCTTAAGGCCGAGGGCAATATTAAAAAAATTTATATTTATAACGTACTTGCCCCCGTCATCCAGATTGCCGCGCTTTTGGCGCTTATCCCCTTCTACGGCCTCTGGGGAGCGGTGTGGGGAAAAATCATCGGAAGATCGTCAAATTATTTTCTGCCCTTGCTTCTCTTCCGAAAGTAATATGCACATTACGAGACACCAATTGTATCGAACGCTTTTCGCAAAGCTTCCCCTCCCGCTTGGGGGGAAAATTCTTGGCATCAGCGGGCTTAAGTACTGGAAAGGGTCGAGGCACTACAGGCCGGACCGCGAAATAATTTCAAAAGACGCCGAGATAGTTGAAACAGGCTGGCCAAAAGTCAGCATGTGCGCTCTTCCCTATCCCGATAATACCTTTGATTATGTGATAAGCGACCAAGTGCTTGAACACATCGAGGGAGACGTCCAGCAGGCAATTAATGAAGCGTATCGCGTCCTTAAACCAGGCGGACTTCTCATTGTAGGAACAGGTTTTATCTACCCCATACACTACGGCCCGAAAGATTTGTGGCGATTCTCGACTGATGCGCTTAGATACCTTTGCCGCAATTTTGGAACAATAATCGAGTGCGGAAGCTGGGGTAACCGCCCAGCGCATATTCTCTTTTTTCTTTATGACAAAGCGCGCGATTGGAAAGTACCAAAAAGAAGATGGAGCATTATGCGGGCGCTTGCAAATTACAATGATGAGAAATATCCTCTCTCCACATGGATCATCGCGAAGAAATAATCGAAGTAGAGCTCTCGCACTACGGCCGCAAGTACGACTCAAAGCGGCGGTTTTTGAGCTACTGGCACCAGATAGACGAAGCGTTCGCACTTAACCCCGCCAGCATGCTTGAGATCGGAATAGGCAACGGATTTGTCGCCAAGTATTTGCGGGACCACGGCCTTCTGGTAACCACGCTCGACATCGACGAGCGGCTGGGGCCCGATGTGGTGGGATCGGTTACTGCGCTTCCTTTTGAAGAGGGAAGTTTCGAGCTTGTCATGGCGTGCGAGATTTTGGAGCACATTCCGTATGCGGAAGCGCGAAAAGGCCTCCGGGAAATCCACCGCGTAAGTTCGCGTTGGGGAATTATTTCCCTTCCCGATGCCACGCGCGCGGCGCGCGTTGAATTCCCCATCCCCAAAATCGGGAAATTCAGAAAACTTTTTATCATTCCAAAACTTTTTTCCCCGGAGCATACAATAACCGCGCACGGACACCACTGGGAAATCGGGAAAAAAGGTTTTCCGCTTAAAAAAGTTTCGGGCGATATCGAGCGCTCCGGCTTCAAAATTATAAGGACATACCGCGTCTTCGAAAACCCCTATCACCGTTTTTTTGTGTTGCAGAAGAAGCAGCCATGACCCCAAAAGTTTCAGTTATTCTCCCCACCTATAACCGCGGCTATATTATAAGCCGCGCCATTGAAAGTATTTTGAACCAAACGTTCTCCGATTTTGAACTCATCATCGTTGACGATGGCTCGACTGACAACACCGAAGCAGTAGTGCGCACCTTTGCCGACCCGCGCATCCGCTATGTAAAAGAGCTCCACCGCGGCGGCGCGGCGGCGCGGAACACCGGCATTTTTATCTCGCGGGGAGAGTTTATCGCCTTCCAAGACTCCGACGATGAATGGCTTCCGGAAAAACTCGAAAAACAAATGGCCGCGTTTGCCGAGGCAGATTCTTCGGTTGGCATCGTTTACACCGGTTTTTGGAAAAATATGAAGGGCGGCAAGCTGGAGTATTTTCCCTCGGCGAGCGTAAAGAAAAAAGAAGGAAATATCTACGAAACGCTTCTCCACGGAAATTTTGTGACAAACCAGGCTGCCATGGTGCGAAAGTCCTGTTTCCATCTTATAGGCGGATACGATGAATCGCTCCCCGGCATGCACGAAATGGATTTGTGGCTTCGGATGGCTAAACACTTTGAATTTAAATATATTCCCGAAGGACTGGCAGTGACGTATTTTACCGAAGACAGCATCACGGCGCATCACGAGTACCGCTTAAAAGGGCGCGAGATAATTTTCCGCAAGCATTTTGAAGACTTCGAAAAACATCCCAAAATTTTAGCGGCTCACGCCTTCACCATCGGCAACACCAAAGCGCTTAGAGGAGATTTCCAAAACGCGAACAAATACTTAAAACTCGCGGCACGCGCTAGACCCTTGCGCCTTAAATATTTTATTGCCTACCTTGCTTCGTTTCTTGGCTCCAAAAAAATCTATCGGTTTCTAGGAGGATATGCAAAACATATCGTGTAATTTATGCGGCAGAAGCGATGCTAAACTTCTTTTCACCGCCAAAGACATTAACTATAAGACCACGGACGAAACGTTTTCTGTCGTGCAGTGCGGCGCCTGCGGGTTTGTATATATAAATCCACAGCCGGAACAAAGCGAGCTCACAGCGTTTTATCCCGACACTTACCGTCCATACCGAGATAAGACAACAATTGCGTATCGCGCGCCAGAAAGTCCTTCAAAATATATTTTGGACATCGGCTCCGGTCCCGGTAGCTTTCTCGCAGAGCTTCACGAAAAAGATCCATCGATTGCTCTATTTGGTGTTGATTTCGACAAGCGCGCAGTTGAAACCGGAAGACTACGCGGCTTTCCTATTTTTCACGGGTCACTTTTGGAGGCGCGTTACGCCGCCGCTTTTTTCGATGAAGCCCACATGAGCCATTTGTTAGAGCATGTATTAAGTCCGCTCGAAACGTTACAGGAAACGGCGCGCATATTAAAACCGGGCGGAAAACTTATTATTACTATTCCAAATTTTGCAAGTTTTTCCCGTATGCTTTTTGGAAAATACTGGTACCATCTCGACGCGCCGCGGCACTTATACCACTTTACGCCAAGAACGCTCGGAACAATGCTAGAAAAAGCGGGATTCAAAAATATATCCTTCGGATTTATCCCGTCTCCAAAATATTTTTTGCAAAGTTATGCATTCTGGAAATATGGCGGGAAAAGAAAATTTTCTAAACTCACATGGCATTTTTTAACGCTTCCGGCAAAAGCGGCAAGTTTTCTCAAACTCTCAAGCACCATGAAAGTTATCGCGGAAAAATGAAAGGCCCGTGCAATGAAGCACAGGCCCATTTTTGGACAAGCCCTCGGGGACTTTAATGGTGGCTTAAAGTCCCCGAGGGCTTGTCCGCCCAGCTTCCCTTCGGCGCTATCCCGCAGGGCACAGGACCCATTCTCTGCGCTACAACCGGAGCATGCAGAGAAGCCGCCGAGGTTCAAGAATCCAACTTCTCACTTCTCTATAGCATTGTCTTTACTTTTCGTAAAATCGCATTGTATGAATACTCTCTCCTAACTTTTTCCATTCCCCTTCTGCCCATTTCGGCACGAAGCGCCGTATCACCCGCGAGAGTTATAATCCTCTCCGCCCATTTGGAAGCTAAACTTCCAAATGGGAGCAAAAATCCGCTTTTGCCATTCTCAACAACATATTTTGCCTCGCCTACGTCGGAAGCAACCACTGGAACACCGCAGGCCAGATATTCTATCGCCTTAAACGCGCACTTGGCGCGATTAAAGGGCGTATCAGAATTCGGCATAAGCCCGATATCAAATTCGTACTCTTTAATTGTGCTGGGAACGCTTTTAGGATTGCTCCAGTCGAGTGAATCAATAAAAATTGTTTCAAACGCCTCGCCGGAAAAATACTCTTTCAACGGTAGATAGTTTCGGGCCCCGATTACCACAAACCTAAATTTTATTCCATGCTTCCAGACTTCTTTAAGCGCCGCGCGAATTGGCTCAAAAAGCCCGTCCAAAAAGTGCGCTTTCCCGTATCCCACCCAGCCGATAGTCAACGTTTCTTTCGCGTGGTGGGAAACTTTATGCTTTGCGTAAATTTCGTGGTCGAGCACGGTCGGCACTAAAATACTTTTCTCGTTCCATTTCAAAGCAAAATCTAAAATCGCATGCGAGCCTGCAAAAACTATGTCGGCAAAACGAATAAAAAGCTTGGTCTTGAGAGGCGAATGAATCCATTCTGCGTCGTCGAGGTCGTAGACAAGCTTTTTTCTCCACAATACTTTCGCGGCGAGAACCAAAAGTACCACATCCCATGGGAAAAGAGATTTGTGCACTGCCACAACATCAACTCTTATCGCCTTGCGCAAGAATTTCCCCGCATCAGAAAACCTTTTCGGTCTGGAGAGCACTTCATACTCAACGCCGAACTCCGCCGCGAGTTTTTCAGCAAGAAGCCAGACTCTTTGGCGCGACGAGCCGGTATTTTTATCCCCTTTTGTTAAAAACAGCACTCGCATAGCGGAATAATTTGCTCTTATAGGTATACGTATACTCGTGGACCAGGCGCGCGCCGAAAGAAAGCTTGAAAGCGTCAATGCCGGCTTTTGTCTGGTCTTTTAAATTCACGCTCCCCAGATCCAACCAGTCATATCCTCGCCCCCTTGCATATTTTGCAAGTTCGAAGACAAGACGGCGCGTCGCAAAACTGCTATATTTTTTTATTTCCCCTTCAGTTTTGCGCAAGGAAACAATGGCATATACGCGCACATACGGCTTGGCGTCATAACAAATAATTGCCGCCATAAGCTTCCCCCCATAATAGGCTCCGGCAAAAATGCTTTCCCGGAAATAACTAAACGCCCGCGCACTCCGCCCGCCTGCTTTTTCAAATTCGCCATACAGACGGTATATCCCTTTTCGGTTTTCGTCGGGCAGGCGAAACGAGAGTTCCGATATTTTAAAAGTCCGGCGTATTTCGTTGCGGGTAGTATCATTGGCCATTGCCAAGAATTCTTCATCGGTTTTCACCTTGGTATCAATGATGGGCGTCTTTTTTGTTTTTACGGTAACTCCTTCGCCTGCTAAGTCGGGAGTATAAGAAATGCCCGTTACATAGGCATGTTCCCGCTTAAGAAGAGCGGATGCTAATTTTTCATCATCGAGCACCACTCGAAGCGTTTTAAAAAAAAGATAATTTTTCTCTAGAACCATGGGCTCGGAATTCCGGTTTTTATTTTGAATACCGCGCGCGAATCGTCGGGATCTGGCCGCGCTTTATGAAAGCGCTTATCGGCAGTGGTCACGCGATATCCCATTTCATGCGCCGCACGTTCCAGTTCTTCGGAAGAGCGGCCATAGGGATAGGAAAAAGCCGAAATCCTTCCGCCAAATTTTGTTTCAATAATATTCTTGGATCTGGCCATTTCTTCTTTTGCCTCCGCCAAAGGAATTTTATTCAGCTTGGGGTGCGAAACGGAGTGCGAACCGAACTCGAATACATCCCGTATCATTCGCGCTTCTTCCCAATCCATATAAAGCCCCGGTTCTTTTTTTTGGTCGAGGTAGTCCGTGGTAATAAAAAGCGTAGCAGGTATGCCGAACGATTTTAAAATAGGATACGCGCGGTCAAAAACGCTTTTAAAGCCGTCGTCAAAATATATACATGCGGACTTCTCCATTCCTACAGCTTCCGCTTCGGAAAAACGCCGGAAAGCGTATCCGCGTTCTTTTAAGTATTCGAGGTGACGCAGAAAAACTTCGGGAGCAATTTCAAGATGGGGTTTTGTTCTCTCCGTTCCAACGCTATGATACGCCACCACGAGGTACTGTGGCTCCGAAAACGCCCGTACCAGAGGGCCTAGGCCGGAGGCCCAAAACATACCCGCGCTAACTTTTTTTGCCGCATTCACAGTTTTTTTAAAAGCTCTACAATGCTTCGGGCCCGCACTTCCCAGGTATATTTTCTTGCGTCTTCCTTCGCATGTTCGGCAATTTGCCGGGCAAGGTCGGGGTTTTCCAAAAGTTCTTTCGCCGCCGCCGCGAAATTTTCGGCAAACGGCTCTGCGGCAATAAGGGCGTTTTCCCTATCATTCAATACTTCTTCGTTTGCTCCGCCGGGCGAAGAAATAATTGGCTTCCCCGCCGCTAAGTATTCGTATACCTTAGAAGAAACGCTCCCCGCATAGTTAATCGCCAGGGGATTTAGCAATATGTCCGCCGAAAGGTGCCACATCGGCACTTCTTCAGCATTGATGCGCCCAAACATAATAACGCGGTTTTCCACCCCCAACTTCTTTGCGGCCAGCTCTATTCCATTTTTTTCTCCCTCCTTTAACCCCGCTAGCACCAATACGCTCTCACCCGGTACAAACGTCAACATTTTAAGAAGAGCGGGGATATCGTACCACATCGTACTTCCCAAGTAGAGAAAAATCTTTTTATCCGAAGGTAGTCCTTGCGCGCTTTTAAACGCGGCGATTTCCTCGGGGCTTTTTTGGTATAACTCGGCATCCGGAGCGTTCACGTGCGTTACCACAAAGGGTTTTTCTCCAGGCTTATACCACTTCGTAAGTTCGCGGGTGATAAACACCGCTCCGTCGGAGACGCGGAAGGAAAAGCGCCATAGCCACGACAAAAAACGCCATTCTTCGCTTCCGTGTATTTCAAACGCTATTTTTTTGCCGAGGAAGCGCGCCGCCAACACCGGCATAATCAATTTGGGATCGCGGAAATAGAGAATGTCGAAATTTTTCCGTTCTTCCACCACCTGCCACAAAAGAAGTTTTCTCCATTCGCCGCCATGCGAAGAAACAACCCGCACTTCGGCTTCTCCTGTTTTGTTTAAGGCATCAACAGTCTTTATAATATTCCGCACATGCCCCCGCCGAAATAAAAGATTGGCCGAAGTTATGTAAAGTACGCGGATCATGAAGGATACAAATCGCTATATTTTCTAAACCACTCGTATGTTTCGCGAAGCCCCGCCTCTAGATTGTACTCCGGCCTAAACCCCAAAAGTTTTTTAGCTTTCTCTCCGTCTCCCACCCAACGCTTTTTCTCATACGGCCGTGGGGCGCTCTCCCCCCATTCCGGCTTTACTTCCGCCCCGCTTACCCGAAGCGCCGCTTCCACCACTCCGCCCACTTTCGCCTCGGTGCCGGAACAAATATTTATTATCTCTCCAGGAATTTTTCCTCCAGAAGCGGCTTCAGCTGCCAGAAAATATGCCCGGCACACATCCTTTACATACACGAAATCCCTCACGTTATCGGGCGAGCCTAATCTAAGCCTTCCTTTTCTTGCCAAAGCAATCATAATCGAAGGCATAAGGCGCCCCGGCTCTTCAAACGGCCCATACACCGAAAAGAGCCGTAGCGTGGCAATGGGAGCATTTTTGGCCTTTCCTTGCATTGCTCCATAGTGCGTCCCGGCCGCCTTAGTAACCGCGTAAAGAATATCCGGCTCGAGTAAATCGCTCTCGCGCATCGGCTCGCTTTTCTGGCCGTACTCGGAAGAGGAGCCGGTATTGATAAAGGCTTTGCTGCCGTACTCAAGGGCCGCATCCATCAGATTCATCGTTCCCAATATATTTGCCCGCACCATCACCTCCTGATCCTTTTGGGCCGGATATGCGCCGTATGCCGCCAAGTGGAATACATAGTCAGGTTTAATTTCTTGCATAGCGGCATATACTCCTTTGCGGTCGGTAATATCCGCCTCATGCGAAAAAAATTTTTTTGGTATACCAGAAAGCCGCCAGTCCTTCGCCTCCTTGCGCAAAAATGCATGCACCTCGCACCCGCCGAGGAGCGCCTCGCGAAGCAAGTTTGCGCCAATAAATCCGGAAGCGCCGGTAATAAGAATTTTGGGAGTAGTGGCCATACGTTTCAAAGCACCCGCGAAATCTTTCCAATAATTTCAGGCCAATTGCGGAAAGCGTCGTACGCCGTAAAAAACATTACCACAAGAGCAGCGCCAAGAAGCGCCCTGGCCCACAATGGCCGGCGGGAGAAAAAATAAGCCGCAAAAATCGCTAAAAAAGGAAAGAAGGCATAGCGGTAGCGGGTTTCTACAATAATCGGGATAACCGCGATCGGCTGTAAAAAGGCAAAGGCAAGAAAGAGCCTGCCCGCCGCGTCTTTCCTCTCTTTAAAAAATCTCCATGCCCCCGCAATCCCGCCTACGAACAAGAAAAGCGTCGCCGCGAAGGAGGCCGCGAGAGTCGCTTTCAGATGCCGCGGTCTTCCCATGAGATGCACCCAATATCCTCCTGGCCGGAGGGCGCTAAAGTAAAGGGCGGCCTTGCGGAGTTGGAGTTCCGCGAATCCCACGGGATCGGACGCGAGATATGCGAAGTATTTTCTCTTGCCTATTTTATCAAGCTCCACGCTCGCATACCTCTGCCGCGCTTCCTGGATTTCGGGCGTTTTTTCAAATCCTCCTTTTGCGTACGGATTGTTCCCCACCCATAAATCGTAGCCGCCTACCGTGGTCGTTAAAATAAAACTGTCGTATCGCATGGAAGCGTAATACGACCACGAACCCACAAGCACTAAGGGGCATACAAATAAAAGAAAGGCCCGCCGAAGCTCCCGGCTCCATAAAAAATATAAAATGAGCATGCCGAAAGGCAGAAGGGCAACCGGACGCGTGAGAATAGCAAGCGCCCAAAATAGACCCGCGCTGAATACCTGTGTGCCGGAGGCCTGATGTGCGAAAGAACGGAGGGAAAAATATGCGGCCGCGAGAAGAAAAAAAATAAAAAGCGTCTCCGACAACAAAAGCCCGTTTATTACCACAAGGTCTGGCGTAAAACCAAAAATAGCAGCCGCTCCTAGCGCTATCATGCTCTTGCCTGGAAAAACGAGGATTGCTATCCCGAATACCAACAGGGCGCTTGCTGCCCGGAGAACAGCGTGAAGTACCCATATCGCCGGGATGCTGTGGCCAAATACCGAATAGCCCCCCGCAAGAAATAACTCGTACCCGGGCCCTACCCTAATAATCGCTTCATCCGATTTGGGATCGCCAGCTTTTGCTTCATCTTCCACATACCCTAGGCCGCGAGCCAGATTCCATCCAATTTTATCGTACGCCGAAGCATCTACCCGGGGCCGGTCGTGATAGTAAAACGAATAGAGGGCGCTTAGCGCGAGCACAACCGCGAGAAGCCCCCAAAGCATCCTGGAAACGCTTTTATCTGTCCCAAACATTGAAGTAAAAAATCGCGCCAAGGGCCCGCACCCCATCCCGCCAATTTATTTTCTTCCCTTCTTCATAGGTGCGCCCGTAATAGTTTATCGGCACCTCGTAAATGCGGTAATTTTTCCGCGCCACCCGGGCGGTAAGTTCCGCCTCAATGGCGAATCCGTCCGATTTCAAACGCGGCAAAATTTCGGCTAGCACCTCCTTTCTAAACGCTTTGTAACCCACGTACACGTCGGAGAGATTCAAATTCGTAAGCATATCGGAAAAAAGAGTGATAAGCGAGTTTCCCAGATAGTGCCAATAGTAAAACACTCTGCCCGTCGAACCCTTAAACCGCGAGCCAAACACCACGTCCGCATTTCCTTCTAAAATAGGCTTTAAAAGTTTTTCGTAGTCGGCCGGGTCATATTCTAAATCAGCATCCTGCACCAAGATGATGTCGCCCGACGCCTCGGCAAAGCCACGTCGAAGCGCCGCTCCTTTGCCCTGATTTTTTTCCTGCCGGAGAACTTTCACCCCTGCGGCTCGAGCGATTTCCGCAGTTCTATCGCGTGAGCCGTCATCAACGACAATAATCTCGCCCGTGAGACGGGCACCCTTCACCCGTTCCAGAATTTCTCCGATTGTATTTTCTTCGTTATAAGCCGGAATAACAACTGATATTTTCATTTCTTTTTATAGATTTTCTGGCCCCCTTCAAGGTCATCGTATAACTCGTAAAACCGCCCGAATGTTTCCTTATACTCTCCATTATATCCTACAAGATACAGAGGCAGTTTGTCTTCAGGGAGGGAGAGAGGATGGATACCGTACGTTTCCCTGCCCCCTATGGTGGCAATTTGATATTTGCGGTTGGAAGCGATAAGAGCGGCCACAGGCGAGTTGTAAATTATCCCCACCGTCGCATCTTCCGCGCGGGAGGAAAGTTCGCGGTTCAACGCTTCCGCTGTCCGTATGCTCTGAAGGCCCGAAGGAATGTTGGAGAAAAAAAAGTAGTTGCCCGATTGGACTACTACCAAGACGCCTATAAAAAAAACGGCGGCCCGTTTCGCGTCTTCGAAGATTTCCTCGAACGAAGGCAGGACGAGCATGAGCGCGAAAAGCTCCGAGATAAGAAGATAGCGGAACCATCCGGGGCTTCGAAGAAAATACATAATACTAAAAACGCCGTACACAAACATAAAATTAACTACCCGCCGCTTCTCGTCCTGAAAAGCGCCTCTCCTGTAAGCCCATGCAATAAGCGCGGCGAGAAAGCCGAAATAAAGAATGGTGGAGTGGGTAAAAAGATATTTAACCGCTTGCCAGGGATGCGTTAACATTGAAGGTTCGTTAAAAGGATGGCGGTAAAGATCAATCATATTTGCTAAACTTTGCAGGCTAAAAGGATTAGGCAAAATAATATAGAGCCAAACGAGCAACATCGGCAGACTCCCTGCCGCTATCCGTAAAAGAGGCCGCCAGAAATTTTTCCGCTCCGCCCACAAAAATTCGAGGAATAGCGCTGGAAAAACCAAAAGGAATACTGATGGCTTGGTAACTGCCGCAAGAGCCAGCGCAAACCCGCCCCAAAAATAATTTTTTCTTTTGTAAATAAGAAGAAGAGAAACAAGTAGAAATAAAAAGCCTGGAATCTCTCCCGTGAAAGTGCGCCCATTTGCATAAAAAGGCGCGAACGTGCTTATAAGCAAGGCGCCTGCAAACGCCTCCCGCTCCCCCCAAAAGGTACGCAAGAAAAATATTAAAAACCAGATCGCGGCCAGAATCCAAGCGATCATAAAAATGCGGGCCTGCCGCACCCCCACTCCGAAAACCTCGAACACTCCCGCCAGAGGAATAGTCAACGGAAAGCCTGTCGCATGGGTAAGATACGGCCTGCCGTCCACCTGGCCGGGGGCCACCACCACATCAAGTTTGCCGAGTTCTGAAAACGTCCGAGCGATTTCGAATGGGATGGCCTCGTCTCTCCAAAATTTTGGAGTGGCGATAAAATCTCCCAAGGGACTCCAGAGAGAAAAAGAGAGCGCGATTGCAGTAACGATAGAATATATGATATGAATCACTATATAACTTTATAGCGCATAGGGAACGAAAAGCAATTTATTTTTCGAGCATTCTCCATGAATACACTTATCACCGGCGGAGCTGGGTTCATAGGCTCGCACTTGGCGGAAAAACTTTTGGCCCAGGGCGAGCGTGTAACCGTACTCGACGACCTTTCCACCGGCAACCTTGCTAACATCAGGCATGTCGAGAAGCATAAAAATTTCGTTTTCAAAAAAGGCTCCGTATTGAATGAGAAAGAACTTGCTCCGCTCGTAGCGAACGCGGATAAAATTTTTCACCTTGCCGCCGCGGTAGGGGTAAAATATATCATAGAGAAGCCGCTTTATTCGATGGCGAATAATATTCTCGGCACTGAGAATGTGCTGCGCCTTGCCTCCGCGCGAAAAACCCCCGTGCTCATCACTTCAAGCTCCGAAGTATACGGCAAGCTTGACCGCTTTCCCTTCCGCGAGGACGCCGACCGGCTTTACGGTTCAGCTTTTAACGGACGCTGGGGCTACGGGCTTTCAAAGGCCGTAGACGAATTTATGGCGCTCGCTTACTTTCGGGAAAGAGAGCTCCCCGCGATAGTAGTGCGGCTTTTTAACACGGTGGGGCCGCGGCAGACCGGAAAATACGGCATGGTGATTCCCACGCTTGTGGAGCAAGCAAAGGAAGGAAAACCTATGACTGTGTACGGAACCGGCAAACAGATCCGCTGCTTCTGCCACGTGCATGACATTACAAACGCCATAATGAAGCTAATGAACACGAATAAAGCATCCGGCGAAATTGTAAACCTCGGCTCCGAAGAAGCCGTAAGCATAAACGAGCTTGCCCGGCGCATCAAAAAAATGACCGGCTCCTCATCCAAAATTGTGCATATCCCCTACAAAAAAGCCTATTCCCCTACTTTCGACGACATGCTAAAGCGCGTCCCCGATCTTTCCAAGGCAAAAAAATTAATCAGCTATAAATCGACCTATACGCTCGAAGAAATCTTGAGGGAAGTGATAAGCGGGCAGGGAACCTCTTTTTTGCAAAAAAGCAAAGTGTAATCATTTCACGCTATCGCGTATCTTTGTTACAGCATCATTACAGAATCGCTGATCCTCCGCCGTTTTCGGCAGTATTTTCTTTCATTTTTACCTCTTTTGGGGTACAAATTTCTCTCCAAAATAGACTCTCTTACTCCAAAAGTCGATAGCCAAAAAATAGCCAAAATGCTAATATAAATCATGCTTTTTTCGGTCATCATTCCCGTCTATAACGAGGAACGATCGGTGGAAGAGCTTCTGAAGACCGTATTTGTCGCCCCCCTTGAAAAGGAGGTTATAGTTGTAAACGACGGCTCGCGTGATCGTACAAACGAGATTTTGCGCCGCGTAGAAACTGAATTAAAAATCAACAACTCCTGGCCGAACTTGAAGAAATTCGTGTTTATCGATAAGGCGGTCAACCAAGGAAAGGGCGCTGCTATACGCGACGGCGTGAAAGCGGCTACTGGCGATATCGTTACCATTCAAGACGCAGATTTGGAACTCGACCCCAGCGAATATCCTCTCTTATTAGAACCATTTATAAAATACGGTGCCGACATCGTGTTTGGCTCCCGCTTTCAAATGGCTGGAACGCGCCGGGTGTTTCCCACAAACCGCTATCTTGCAAACCGCTTCCTTACCATTCTCTCGAATATGTGCAGCGGGATTTATCTTACCGACATGGAAACGTGCTACAAAGTTTTCCGCCGCGAAATTATCCAATCATTTGAAATAAAATCAAATCGCTTCGGAATCGAGCCCGAACTTACAGCGCGCGCTGCAAAAGGAGAATGGAAAATTTACGAAGTTCCTATAACCTATAACCCGCGCACTTCAAAACAAGGCAAAAAAATCGGCGCGAGAGACGGCATAAAGGCCATTTTCGAAATCATCAAATTCAATTTTTTTAATTAGAGTTTCGAACAAAAATTGTACCTAATCTACGCTATAGCGTAGATTAGGTACAATTTAAGCGCGCTTAGCCTCGCGCAAAGAATGCCGCGATTTTCTTGGCGCGCACGCGCCAATCCAATTCTTTTGCTTTTTCTCTCGCGAGATAGGCCCGGCGACCAGCTTCGCCTTTTTCGCCAAGGGCCAAGCTGATTTGTTCTGAAAATGACTCCACGGTATTTTCTTCCGCAAGAAATGCCGTATCCTCATCCAAAAGCTCTTCGACTGAAGATAGCCGAGGGGCAACAATAGGAACTCCTGAAGCCATGTACGTCGGAATTTTGATGGGCGATGTCCAGCGTTCAGCGCGCGTGTCGCCCCCTGCAAGCGTCATGAGAAGTATATCGGCTGCGCTAAGTAGACGCGGCAGCCTTGCATATGGCGTCCATGGCAGCACTATCATATTTCCGCGGCTTTCGCCCTTTCCTCCCACGCGGACAAACAATATCTCTGGGAATTTTCCAGCAAGTTCTCCAATAATCCCAGTTCCCTTCCACTTCTGCTCGCTTCCCGTGTACATCGCGATTTTTTTGCCCTGCGGCAGAAAAAATTCTTTCCGCGCCTCCTCTTTTGAGGGCAGCCTTTCAAAAAGCCGCAGGTCCACGCCATTCGGCGCTACCAGTATTTTTTGCGGAGGGATGCCCCATCTTGCGCATATTTTTTCTTTTTTAGCAGCATTCGTGGAAATAATTCCACGCGCATACCTGAAAACTCTCCGGTAAATGGCGTCAGGAAATTTGCCCAGGGAATGAATTTCGAAAAAGAAATTTTCGCGGAACCGCGCCGACAAAAATGTAAGAAAAAACGCCAAGAGAACATCGCGGGTAAAAAATACCACTCCCTGTAGCTCCCTCACGATACGTTTCGCAATACTCCGCGCCGCCCAAAAACTCTTTGGCCAGAAACTTCCCCAGCCGCCGAGACGTTTTATGTTGATTGGGCTTTTTACTCCGTATTCCTCAAAAATGCCATCTTCGTTCTCCGGAAAGCTTTTCAGCCAAAGTTCGAAATCTGATACTCCCGAAAAAGCTTCCGACATTTTAATCACTTGGAGGCGGTTGCCCAAAGGCGAGGGATATTCCAAAAGGGTGATATAGCGAAGAAAAATCATTCAAAAATCTCCGTTTTTATGCTACTCTAGTTGTAACACGACATGGAAAATTCCAGAATACATGCGATCGGCTGCAGCCTCTCCGGCACAAAAACCGGCGCTATTGTAGAACAAATCGCCGCGTTAAAAAGTCTCGCCTTTCCAATCGTCTGCCTTCCCGATATCCATGTAAAAGATCATACGGAGGGGCCATCCTCGTTTGCGGCCGCCACCGAGGGCACTATCGTGCCCGACTTAACCGCGCCTTCGGTCGGCTGCGGTATGGCCGTGGTGCGCACCAATTTAACTAAAAACCAAGTATCCGATGAATTTTTCGAAAAATTTTTCCGCGCTATGCGGCAAGAGCTGGGACCAAACTACGGAATCTCCAAAAATTTCCTTTTAATGCTCGGTGTGATTAAGCGCCCGCATAAAAAGTATGATCTTACGGATGCAGAACTTGAAGCGGTACTGAAAGACGGCGCGGAGGCGGCGGTAAAAAAATACAATCTTCCGGAGAGTATGCTGGACAAGATTGAATATCGCGGCTCGATGTTCACCGACGAAGAAAAAGCGCAGGTGAATTTGTATGCAATCATTCCCCCCATCGCATTTCGTTCAGGAAAGCACAATTTGGGCTACGGGTTCAAAGGAAATCATTTTAT
>CAYISH010000004.1:0-2102 GCA_964366035.1 uncultured Candidatus Saccharibacteria bacterium | reverse complement strand
TACGAGGCAAAGATGTGTTTGTGCATCGGCACACCGCAAACCGCGTCTGGCCGGGGAAGATTACGATAGTATCCGGTTATAACAACACTTCTTCGTACTTGGCACTGGGGTTAGAAAATACCGAAAATACTCTTTTTTCGGCGGATCACGGCGCGGGAGAAACAATCAAGCGCATTCACCGCGAGGGCGGCAGCAACTCGCATCCCGAAAAACTGAAAACATTTTTTTATAAAGGGGCTGAAATGAAAAAAACTGAAATTGAGCACATCACCGATGAGGGGATCGAATTAGTTCTAAATCATCTTGAAAGCGAGAAAATAATAAAACCAGTGGCGCGTCTAAGACCATTGGCGGCATTCAAGGGATAAATGAATTTCTTCTGCAATAAAGTAACCGATCCTGCAATTCGAGCAAAACTCGACCGGATTTTGACGAACGTAAAAAGTTTGGCTTTCCCTCCTTTGTGCTTGCCGAACATCCACCCGAAAGCGGGGCTCGAATCCCCGCCGCAGTTTGTGGCGGCGACTCGCGGCACTATCGTGCCGCAGCTTTCCGCGCCTGCCATGAATTGCGGCATGAGCGTGTTTACCACCACGCTCACAAAGGGCGATTTTTCCGAAGACTTTTTGAAAAAATTTGCTGCTCGCCTCCGCGCGGGCGTACGCCCGCGAAAAGGAAAATTAAAAGCCGCGCTCGAATGGTTCGGGCTCGGCCGCGAAGAAAGAAATAACTACGACATATCGAAGTCGGAACTCGAAGACTTTTTCTTACACGGCGCAAAGGCTGCTGTGAGAAAATATAATCTTCGGGAGTCAGAGCTTGATCGCATGGAATACCACGGCGATGTGTTGGGAGAGCAAGAGAAAAGCAAAATAGACTTTAAGAGCCTCGTCCCGCGCTCGTCGTATATAAACGGGCGGCATGAAATCGGTTATAACTTCGGCGGAAACCATTTTCTAGAATTTCATTATGTTGAAGAGATAAAAGACACTGAAACTGCGCGCGCGTGGGGAATCTCACAAAATCAGATTCTCATGTTTTACCACGGCGGAGGGGGGCACGCGACATATCATCTCGGCCGCTACTTTGGGCGCCGCGAAAAAAATACGCCCTCGCAAAAATTTGTGCTTTTCTTTCTGAAATTTATATTTCATTTCGGTTCTCGTGCAGGACTCAAGCACTTCCGCGAACGCTGGTGCTACTATTTCTCGCGCCGTCTTTTCCCCGAAATCCCGCTCAATTCCGAGGAAGGAGCGCGCCTTATGCAGTCCATAAAAATCGCGCTTAACTATGGTTATGCATTTCGCGCTGCACTCCTTCGAAGAATAAAAGATGCGCTCCCAAAAGGAGATGCTTCGTTCTTATGGGATGCGGCGCATAACTCGATTATAGAAGAAACCGTAGGCGATAAGAATTTTATCGTACACCGGCAAGATGCCACGCGCGTATTCCCCGGCAAGCCGGTAATGCTTGCGGGATTTAACACGGTGAGCTATCTTGGCGTAGGCCAGGAAGGCGCCTCGATCTCGCTTTTCTCCTCCACTCCTTCGGCGGGCAAGACCATTGCAAAATATAAGAAAGAGGGCCTCTCCAAGCCCGATCCTGGGCATCCGGTATTGGTATCAAAACGCAAAGAGCCGAAACTGAAAAAAGAGGAAGGAACAACCTCGGAAGGACTTTTTGCCGTAACGCGCGAACTGGAAGAAGCGGGCATTGTAAAATCCGTTGCCTATATTCGTCCCCTCGGGCTTATAAAAGGACACTAACCATGGAAACAACCAAAGAGCTGCGCGAACTTTTGCAGTCGGAAAAAATTAACCCAGTAGGATGGAAACGCCCTTGGGGTTATAAAACATTGCAGCGCGGGCCTTCAATTTACCTCACGCGCCTTGTGATACAATATAATCTTTTGCCAAACCAAATCACGCTTGCAGGAATTGCCGCGGGAGCGGTGGGAAGTTTTCTTGTCTTCGGCGGAAACTCATTCGGCATGGTTGTAGGAACATTCCTGCTTTATCTCAATATTTTAGCCGACAAAGTAGATGGTGAAGTTGCGCGGTACCGTATCCATAAAGGACTCGGCGGCGTGCACCTTCGCGGCG
>CAYISH010000003.1:15715-24600 GCA_964366035.1 uncultured Candidatus Saccharibacteria bacterium | reverse complement strand
AGATAAAGACGCATTACAAGTTATTGATGCTGGCGAAGGAAGATATGATTTCTATCTCAATATGGACAATATCCATCTGCAGTTAGAAGTAAAAGAAAATAGAAAAATCGACCACCGATTACTTGAGGCGCGTTATAAATATGGAATGGTGCTTATCGGTATTTCTCTACTTGAACATTTTGAAGGCAAGGATGCAGAAAAGGATGAATCAGATGAGACGGATTCTTCGGCATTCAAAAAAATATACCAGTTGAGCAAGGCAGTTTCTCCAATTCTCTTGCCGATGATCGCCTCACTCGGCGATTTAGAAATTTAATTGGGGGAAGGAATTGCCGCCCGACTGCAGCCGCGCGAAGCGCGGCTTTGAGGCAAGGCTCGGGGAGTAGACTTGCGTGGCATAACCACGGGCGCGAACGAAGGCACTAACGTAGTGAAGTAGGACTTGAAATTTGAGAGGGACAAGATCAAAAAAGCCAGCAATGAAAAGCAGTTTCATACTATAGAGGGTAGTCATTCCAGGGTAGGGCGAATGACTACCCGTATGACTAGGTAAATCTCAACAATTTTTGGTAAAATGGGTTAGTAGATCAGCGTATAATCTCACCAAAAAACAAACCCCCTCCCGCCTTACGGGAGGGGTTTTGCATAAAATTCGCCTTAATTACTGCAGAGCGGCTTTCAAATCCGCTTTCGCTTTTTCTACCGCGGCTTTAAAGTCGCTCATCGCCTTCTCAACTGCCGCCTTTCTGGTCTTGGCAAGAGCTTCCACACTCGTTTTCATTTTGTCGATTGCTTGCCGGTCCTGCTGTAATTTTGACTGCGCCGCTTTCATGCTCTGCAAAAACGTTTCACGCACAGTTTTCGCTTCCAGGCCGCTCGCGCAATCGGCTTTTGCTTTTTGGACTGCTCGGTCCACAGAAGACTTAAATATTGCCGCGGCCGCATCAACCGCCGATTTCCTCGAAGCAATCGCCGCCGCAACTCCCTCGCGGAACGCTTTGATCGCCGCATCTACTGCCGCCCTTCTGGTGTCTATCGCAACAGTAACCGCCGAGCGAAACGCGCTCACTGCGGCTTTTTGGGTCGTGGTGGTAGCGCGGGCTTCCAGTTTCAAAAAATGTTCCGCCTTCTTCGCATCCCACCCGCTTTGGCGCGTTTCGCGCTCCTCGTCTCGCGTGGCTTGTTTTTCAGCCAACTTTTCACTGCGATCGGCGCGGCGCGTTTCCAGCTTTGTGCTTCGATCGTTCAATGTTCCCGTGAGGCGAGAAGCATGCTCCTCGATGCGGGCGCAAAACCCGCGGGGCTTGTTGCTCTCTCCTCCTGTTTGCGCCAAGGCCTGTACGGGGAGCGCTATATTTGCCAAAAGCATCGCCGTAAAAGCCGCCGCGCCCATAATCCTATTAGAACTCGTTTTCATTGTATACTCCTCCGAAATCGCCGACTGCCTGGCCGTCCACGTCCAAGAGTGCTGTATCACCAGTTTCCTCCGCAAACAAAGAAACGTCAAGCTCTCCGTCGGCAAGAATGGCAGCCGCCACATCATCTACATTGCCGGTTACCGGTGCGCTTTTTTTCTCCATCGTTTCCTCAAGCGCCACATTTTCCTCCTTTTTCACCGCGTTATCTGGAGATTCCATCTGAAAATAGCCCACCGCTGCAACAATAATCACCGCCACTCCGATAAAAAGAATTGTTTTCCAGGCCATTATGATGTCGCTAACTTTTAATGGTGCGGGGAATCGACCTCACTTCCCTCTTCGTGCTTCTAGCTTACCTTTCTTCTTTCCTTCGAACAACAGCGTCTCGGGGATGCTTTTACCTGGCAGGGTCTTTTATGCCCGCCTCTCGGCCGTTTTGATGAAATATCGCGTTACGCTCTTTCGCGCGGGCATATGCCCGCTCCAAAGGCTCTCTCGCCGCGCTTACCGTAGGAGAACTTCCTCCGTCTGCCGGCGGAAGGCGGAATGCAAAACGCCGAAATACCCATATATCGAAGGCGAGCACGGTTATGAACAGCACCAGGAGAGCGAAAAGAAACTTTTCCCAATACCGTTGAGGCGGAAACCGCAATACGCGTCCTAGTGCGAGACGGGGAAAAGTAAATTTAAGATTTGTTTTCATCTAAGAGGATTCGTAGCTTAAAAGCCGAATGGTTATCTGCATCTCCCACAAAGATACTTTGCTAAGATCTGCCTTTTCAACCGCCAACATATGGGGAAAATTTTCCAAAAGGACAAGATAGTGGAAAAGGTTTTCAAATTCGCCGGAGGCTTTCAATTCAAAAGCGGGCCCTGTTTGAGAAGCTGGCGGAAGCGAAGCCGCCGCAACTTTAAGCTCTACCCCGCTTCTGCGAGCCGCAGTTTCTAATTCTTCGATAAGAGAAACTATTTCCGATTCGGAAATAAAATATCCTTCCACCCCCGCGGTTTTTTCTTTGGAATTCTCAAAAAAAGCTTTGGTCCGTTTTGCGTCATCGCTTTGATCTTCCAAGTATTTTCTCATAGCCCGGCTTTCTTCAAAAGCTTTTTCTGCCTTGAGAGTGCGGTCAAACACAAGGCCGCCTCCCGCCAAGGAAACTAAAAGCAGTGGTATCGCAAGAGAAAAAATCATTCCGGGGGCTTTGTATTTCATCTAGAAGGAGCTACGTCAAGCGTTAATAAAAACTCCGAGTCTTCTTCCTTCAAAAAGTTAGAAATGGGCGAGGAAACTTTGCTGAATTCGCGCACCGCCTCAAGGCGATTTGAAAAATCCACCAGGTCTGCCCGTTTTGCCGACCGCCCTCGTACGCTTATTTTTTCTATATCTTTTGAAATGGAGTAGGAAAGGCTGGAAATCTTTACTCCCTCGGACCGGGCTGCCAACACCAGGCCGAAAGGTACGGCGACACTCTTAGATTCTGCAAATAGAGCTTCTAATTTCGAAAATGTTGCCGCACGCGCTTCGGCTTCTTTTTTCTCTTCCTTCATCCGCCCAATTTCCGGCGAAGAAGTAAGCGCCTGAAGCCCTCTTTCAGATTCTCTCTGTTGGTACTCGGCGAAAAAATACGAAGGCAGAAGGAGGATGCTCCCTATCCCGAATACTCCCGCACACCCCAAAAGCGCAACTACCAAAAACCGCCGCATGCGCTCCCGCCCTACCTCCTTTTTTTCTTCTTCCGGCAAGAGGTTCATACTATGTAGCGGCTCCGAAGAGCAAGCCCTATTGCGGTTGCATAATAAAGCGATTCGTTGTGGGCAATTTCAGGAATATACCGCTCAAAGTCTGTAATGTTCACCCAAGGGCTTGCGAGTTTTACGGGAACTTTAAGTTCGTAGGAAAGATAATCAGAAAATCCGGTGAGGTTGGAGTCTCCGCCGGAGAGATATAAAATGTCAATTTCTGTGTTGCCTCCATGCAGATGCTCGGCATGGTTTTTCCAATACGCCATGTGCCGCAACACTTCGTCTTTTATCGCCGATACGATGGGTAAAATCGCATTAAATATCGCTTTGTTTTTCTCCGTGCGCACCAGCCCCTGCTCTTTCTTGGCGCGCTCTGCTTCGTGGGCATCAACTTTCAACGCACGCCCAATGGCGCGGTCTAGTCCTTCGCCTGCCACGCCCACCGTGGAAGTAAAACGCACCACTCCTTCGGAAACGATAATAAAACTTGTCCGCGTTCGGCCAAAATCAATAATCATTTTGGTGCCGTTTGCCTGCCGAGGCAGCACCGCCCGCCGAAGCGCCTCCGCTTCTAACTCAAAAACAATAGGCCGGAGTCCCGCCCCCTTCATTACCTCCAAATAATTCTCCACAAGGGGGCGGCCGAAAGCCACCGCGACTACATCTGTATGGTCTTCTTTTTCGCCGGAAACGACTTCGTAGTCGAATACGGCTTGGGAGGCGGGGAGTGGTATATATTCCTCCAATTGCAGCTCCAACGCATCTCTAATTTCTTCTTTCTTCAGTTTAGGAAGCGAGATATGGCTTACGTACGCTTTTTCTTCGGGGAGAGCGAGTACTACAAAAGAGCCCGTCACTTCCTGGAAATTTGTTTTGATAAATTCTGCGAGTTTCTCTTTGTTTTTTATTTCTCCCGCTTGGATAAGGCCTTCGGGAAGCGTGCGCTTTCCAAAACGGCCGAGGCGAAGCTCTCCTTTCACTTCCATAATCTCTACAAACTTAAGCGAGCGGTCGGAGATATCGATGCCCACAGCGGGCATTTGCAGATAGCGAGGGGGCGGAAAAAAACTTGAGAGTTCAAAACTCATGGTACGATTTCTTCCCAACCGTTAATCTCCCAGCCTCCCGAGGGGCCGGAAGAAAAATTAACATTTTGCAGTCCCGTCTCATACGTTACAGTCGCCTCATTTTCTAATATCAACTTCTGCCCCACCGCCTCCTTTAAGCCTGATTGATTTCCCATCTGTATCGCGCCCTCGGACGCATACAAAATGGCGGAGCTTGCGTGGTTCTTAAGTTTAATTGCCGCCGGCCCCGAAATCTGCGGACTTGTGGTAAGTATCATAAAATAACTTTGGGGATCGCCCGAACCCAAAAGATCGCACTTATTTTCTATCTCCACCGTGCCGTCCACCACAATCACGCCGGAGAGAGAACCATACGAAGAGCTTAACTTTATTGTACAGTCGTTTCCCAAATCAAGCTTGCCTCCTACGTGGATTGTGCCCCCCATGTTCAAGGTCGCACTATTTTTGATTTTAAGATTGCCTGGTATGCGAATGGGACCTGTGGTAATGGCGACAAGCGTGCCATCCAAGGTGTAATCCCCGTCCAAATCGCATTCGATGGGATTTGCGATGGGATTGGGATTTTGTTTCATCACGCACGCGCCCCCCGCGTCGCCGTCGGCTTTAAACTGGTCGATCTGGGCCTGTGAGATGGGGAAATTTTGCGGCGCTGGATTGGAACTTCCTGAGTACTGCGTGCCACCTACTGTTGTGTTCGAGATGGTTTGATAATACGCGTCATGCGCGATGGCGGAATCGCGAATGGTGTGCGCGTGCGCATCGCCCACTCCTCCCTGCCCAACCGTACCGCCCTCGATAAACGTATTCGTTTCTCCCACATATATTTTAAAAACCGCGTCGTAAGCGGCAGAGGTCCACGTAGGCGAATTATTGCTCCAATCAGGGCTGTATTTGAAGGTTCCTGGGACATAATTGTTTCCATCCGCGTCAGCCTCGGGATTGCCACCCCATATATAATACCTACTGGCATTATCAGAGCTGTTATCCATCACAAGCCAATATGTTGTTCCCTGGGTAAGAAGGCCCGCAGAGTTGAATGTTACCTCCACCCAGCCGTAGTTCGTCGTTACGTTCGACGCATTCAAATTCCCGTTCGCAATCGCGTTGCCGTCTTCGGGCCTGCCATTTTCATCCGCCACTATCCTCACGGAAGCATCGGAAGGCGCGAGCGCCGTCCGCTTTATATACAATGCAATCTTTCTAGGTTCCGCCGTGATAGTGGGCACGAAACTTTGGGCCGCATCCCGCCGAGAAGAAACATCGCGCACATTCAAATCCGAAGTCTGAGAAGTTTGCTCTTGATTGGGAGTGGAAGCCGTACCCCCCGCTACCCACGCGTCTCCGGTAATCGAAGCTTGATTCTCCATGTCGATACTTCCGTTGGAATATACGCTCCCAATTATCTTCGCATGATTTTTCATCTCCAATCCGAGATACCCTACCTGCGCCCCATAGCGAAACGAGGCACCCAGGGCGTTGATAAGCTTAATCTTGCCCGCGCGCTCCATGCCGGAAAGATTGGCCGCCGAAGTTATGTGCTTCTGCCCTCCCGCATCGCTCACATTTATCGCCGCGCTCTCTCCGTAGAGAGAAAGAGAGTATGAAGCAGGCGTTGGTTTCCCGCGCATCAGCCGATAGAGAGCATCCTCGAGGCCCGACTCCGCCAAAAAGTATGAGCGATTCGATTGATAATTAAGCTCCGCGATTTTTGACTCGCTCAACGCAAGAGTAGAAGCTGCAGCAATAAGAGCCATCATAGAAAACAGCATAAGCGCCACCGCAATAAGCGCCGCTTGCCCCGAAGTCTGCCGAGAGGCTTGCCCAGCGTTACCTCGAAAAACCTTCTCTCTTCCTTTAATATTTTCTCCGAAACACCGCAGCTCCATAGAATGTTGCGCTTTCGAGCGAGCGACCCTGCCCCGCTTCAAGCGTAAGCTTTATCCTTATAAGATCAGACTTCGCATTCGCCGAACGCCAAAAGGTGAGATTGGTTACGCGCGCATCGGAAGAGGTAAGAAACTCCGAGGGGGAAGAAGGCGCTTGTCGCACCAGGCGCGCTCCCGCACGCGAAAAAGTTTTTGTTGTTTCAGTAGATTCGCCGGGCCCTAAGAGGGTAGTAAGCGCCAACGTTCCCGGGCTCGTCCCAAACACGCTTCCTGCCCCCGTTCCTGAAGAAAGGCGTATTTCGCGTATCATTGCCTGCATGGCAAACCCTCCATCCGCCATAATTTTCCGTTCTGCGCGCACGGCAGCCACGTTAAATGAAGAAGCGAGCACAAGCCTTACCGCGGACGTGATGAGAAGGGCTAGAATTGCCAGGTATACCACTACTTCAATGAGTGAAAATCCACGCCTCATGCTAGTCGTTGAATATATCCATTAAATAGCCTTCGAGCGTCATGGCATGGGGAGAATTTTTGTGCGTCCACGTTACCGCAACTATTATCTTTCTGGTTTCCGAGTCTTCATTCGCTGGGTTATAAGGAAGTTCGATATTCGCACCCATGTCGCGCGATACTCTTTCCACGCGGAAGCGGCGGAGAAATAATCCTTCAATTACAGGCTCCGGCGATGCGGAAATGCTCCAACTTCCCATCCCCGCGTCAAAACTCACATAATAGTCCTGCCCCGGCGTAAGATTTGCTATATTCGCATCCCACCCCGCGTCTCGCCGGTGCCGGAGCACTTCCATTCCTTCTTCAACAAGAAAAGAAGCGGCAAGACGTTCTCGCGCAATTTCGATCGCGGAACCCGCCAAGAGTAAAACGGATGCGAGCGCATACAAACTCCCCGCAATAAGGGCCGAGGCGAGCACTGTTTCTAAAATGCCAAATCCTTTTCTTTTGCTTGCCTCGCTCATTCGAAAAGGCCGGAAGGATAAATAGTAATAACTGCCGTTTCTCCTCCCGTGCCGGAAAGAGTAACGGTACCGAAAGGTTGGGCTTTCCCTGTGAGGCGCTCAAACATTAACTCTGCGGGGCCGCCAAGGGCAATCGAACTTACCCGCACTCCTCCGCCAAACCACACCTCTTTGTTCGCGGGATCGGAACTAGAATAGGCAGGCCCCTTAAAAAGTACCGCCTTCGATTCCTCAAAATGGACGCCGTACGCGCTGTTCGCTTCCGAGCCCAGGGTTCTTGTCCTTGCTTCTCCTAATTGCGCCGAGATGGCATTTCTTGCTTTTCCCAGCTCCACGCTTCGGCGGTAATGAGAGAATACGTTCATACTCGCCGCGCCCAATATAAGTAACACCCCCACCGCAACCAGAATTTCTACAAGTGTAATTCCCTTCTGTTGCATCGTTAAAATGCCCCTACTACGCTGTAAAGCGGCCGGATCATCGCCACCGCAAAAAATCCCACCACTACTCCTATAATCACCATTAAAGCAGGTTCGATAATTGTGGATAGATCTTTCGTCTCAGCTGATACTTCGTTTTCATAAAATACCGCAAGCCGCAGAAGCATTTCGGAAAGCTTTCCTGTCTCCTCGCCCACCTCCATCATTTCGCCTACCAGCAAAGGATAGAGGTCGGGCCGGGCAATAAAAATTTTTGAAATGGGCTCGCCTTTTTCTACCACGTCCTTCGCCGAGTTTAGCACTTCCTTATAATAATGATTTTGGATAACGCGCTCGGTAATGCGAAGCGCTTCTAAAATGTCTACTCCTGATCCGATAAGGGAGGAAAGCGTGCGGCAGGTGCGAGCCGCATTGATTTTCCGCACAAGTCCCGAGAGGATAGGCGCATGATGGAGAAGAGTTTGCAAAAAATAATTGCCCCGCTTGCTCTTGGCAAGTGATACCCCTCCCGCAATAAGGAAAGCCGCAAAACTTAAGGCAAGAAGGGAGCGGGAAACGAAAAATGAAGAAATGGCGATAATAACGCGGGTGCTCGCGGGAAGCGGAACTTGTAACTCCTCGAAAGTAGAAATGAGCGTGGGGACCACGTAGACAAGCATTAAAACCCCGATTCCCGCCATGGCGACCATGATAACAGCGGGGTATATAAGAGCGCTTCGGACTTTGCGGCGCAAATCGTATTCTTTCTTTAATTGATTCGAAATGAGCTTCAGCGCGTTGTCGAGCCTTCCTGTCTTTTCTCCCGACTCCACCATAGCTGCGAACAGCTCCGAAAAGATTTTGGGATGCCGCCGAAGCCCTTCTGAAAACGACCCTCCTTTGCGGATAAAATTGGAAATGTCCAAGAGGGCAGTTTTGAATGTATTGTTTCGCGTCTCGCTTGAGAGCACCTCGAACCCCCGCCCCAACGAAAGGCCCGCCGACACCATAACGGCCAGGTTTCGGGCGAAAATCATTTTCTCGGCCACCGAAACGCGGCCCAAGAACGCAGGTAAACGAATTTCTATTTTGCTTTTTTCTTCTTCTGTTTTGAGAAGGATATATCCTTCCTGCCGCAACGCTTTGGCAAGTTCGTACTTGTCCTTGGCCTCGCGCACACCTTCCAGCTCTTCGCCCGCAAGGCTTTTTGCCGCAAATGAAAACCGCGCCATGGTGCTTCCATTTTAGCAAGGTTTTGGAAAACGGGCTGCGGACAAAAGAGAAACTCGCATTTGTGGTATAATAAAGAGATGGGACGGCAAAGAACAATGAATGATAAAAACGTCCAACCCCCCAA
>CAYISH010000003.1:0-15615 GCA_964366035.1 uncultured Candidatus Saccharibacteria bacterium | reverse complement strand
AGAAGATATTATTGTAAACTCAATCAATGAAGGGACGCTGGTCCATTGGCGTTGGATTATCCGGACATATGGGAAAGAGGGGGTGCGAAAAGTGCTTACCCATCGATTAGAAACTGAGTTTCATTCTCTATGCCATTGACTTCCTCCAGCGCGCGCTGGAACACATCCACCTGTTTTAAGGCCTTTTTGTATCTTGTTTCTTGTATCTTGGTTATTTGAACCTTCTACTCTCTCGTCACCCGCAAGACTTCTTCGATGGTGGTAATCCCCTTCGCAGCTTTTACGATGCCGTCTTCGAGCATGGTCATCATGCCTTCCGTTTTGCCTTGCTTTTCGATTTCATCCGAAGTGGCATTCGACATGATAAGACGTTTTATTGACTCGGTAACTTCCAATACTTCGTGCACCCCAATACGATCTTGGTAGCCATCCTCGCTCTCGGATGAGGCTTTTGGTTTGTAAAAAGTGATGTCAGACCAATCTTCCTTTTCTTTAATCACCTTCTCTTCCTTCAAAAACCCCAGAACGCGATTCAGGTCCATTTCTTTGCCAAGCTCATGCAGTTCTTCCTTGGAAAGTTTGTAGGGTTCCTTAGCTTTTGACAAACGCCGGACAAGCCGCTGGGCTCCGATAACATTGACCGTGGATGCGATTAAAAACGGCTCTACTTTCATATCGAGAAGGCGAGGCAAAGCACCCGCCGCGGAATTGGTGTGCAAAGTTGAAAGCACCAAGTGCCCTGTTAAAGCGGCGTTTATCGCCAAGGAAGCTGTTTCGTTATCGCGAATTTCACCCACCATAATAATGTCGGGGTCTTGGCGCACGAGCGAGCGGAGCCCGTTTGCGAAGGTAAAACCGATGTCGGGCTTTACTTGGGTCTGATTTACGCGGGGAATACGATACTCTATCGGGTCTTCAATAGTGGAAATGTTTACGGTGGGCGTATTTAAAAGATCGAGAATAGTATAAAGGGTGGTGGTTTTCCCGGAACCGGTGGGGCCGGTTACCAAAATCATGCCGACGGGCCGCCTCACGGCGCGGTGTATGCGCTCAAGTCCTTCGCCGTAAAATCCGAGAACTTCGAGCGTAAACCCTTTCGCATTTTCCGGAAGAAGGCGCATGACCACCTTTTCGCCAGCGTATACCGGCAAAATGGAGACGCGGAAGGAAAATTTTTCGTGTTCGGTCTCGATTTTAAATCTCCCGTCCTGCGGCAGGCGGTGCTCGTCGAGCTTCAAGCTTGAAAGCACTTTTACGCGTGCTACAATACCCACCGCCACCTGCCTCGGAAGCACCATCGCATCGTGCAAAATGCCGTCAATGCGGTAGCGCACCACCACTTCTTTTTCCGAAGGCTCGATATGGATGTCGGAGACGCGCTGCGCCATCGCATGCCGAAGGAGCGTGTCGACAATCCGCACAATAGGCAGATCTTCCGCCGCTTTTTTTAATTCATCTTCCGCTAACTCGCCCTCCTCCCCCTTCGCTGTCTTTAAGGCTTCGCCCGATTCTTTTTTTATAATCTCGCCAAATTCCGCCTGAAGCGATTTTTGATACTGCCCCAACACATGCCTAACCGACGCTCTATCGGTAAGTCGGGGAAGCACTTTCAAATCCGCTTTTTTCTTAATAAAAGAGATGGTTTCTAAATCCACAGGGTCGAGCATGGCCACCTCAAGACCCTCCGCCGTCCTGCGGTATGCCACAATATTATGCGTGCGCGCTAAGGGTTCCGGAATCATGTAAAGTACGTCCGGAGAAATCTTCTCGTGCTCCAGGTTCACGAAAGGAATGCCGAGCACATAGGCCTCGATGCGGGCAAGGTCGTCTTCTTTTATTTTTCCTTCCGCCGTTAATATCTCTCCAAGCGACTTACCAGTTTCGGCGGCTTTTTTCGCCGCCTTTTTTAAATCGCTTTCGGATACCAGTTCCGAATCGAGGATAAATGAAATAAGCCGGTCGGTGTCGATAATCATACGCCGCCTCCGGACAACACTTGCATAACTTTTTTGAAAACCTCCGTCAGCGAATAATTGGCTTTGATGAGATAGGCCTTAACCCCAAGAGAGTAGGCGCGCTCCACATCTTCACCTGACTCGAGATTAGTAAACACGATTATGGAAATTTCTGAAAGCCGCCCAGTTTTTTTCAGTTCCTCTAGCACCTCAAAGCCGTTTTTGCGGGGAAGGACAAGGTCGAGCAAAATCGCATCCGGCATTTCTTCTTCCGCCGTTTTTAAGCCTTCTTCGCCGTCAAAACATGCTAGCACCTCACACCCGCCCTCCTTCAACTTTTCGCTCAACGCTCCGGCAAGCGCTTTGTCACCGTCGATGAGTAAAATCTTTTTAGTCATGCGTATCCGCCTTCGGAAGCGTGAAGAAAAAAGTCGATCCTTTCCCCTCAATGCTGTTAAACCCCACCGTCCCGCCCGACGCCTCCACCACGAAGCGGGAGATATAGAGGCCCAATCCCAAGCCGCTTGTTTGGTATTTTAAATTCGCCCCGCGGAAAAATTTAGAAAATACGTTCTCTGTTTCTTCAACAGGAATGCCCTTCCCCTGGTCCGAAACGGAGAGCTTGGCTTTGTGGCCGAAATCCTCGAGCGCAACCGTTATTTCCCCCGAAATAGCAGAGTAGCGGATTGCGTTATCGATAAGGCGGTGAAGCACATTTTTTATTTGGCCTTCGTCTCCCTTCACCATTACTTCTTCTTTGGGCAAAAGCGTTAAAATTTTCCGCTCTTGTGCCGCGGGCGCGCGCGCAAATTCTTCCGTAATCTCTTGTACAAGGGCAAGTAAGGAAAACACTTTCGAAGAAAGCGGGAATGCTTTGTTTTCAATCCTATCAATGTCGAGAAGGTTATTAACGAGCCGTATCATAGCTTCATTTTCCTCGGCCACGACCGAAAAAGCCTTCCTGTATTCCGCCAAAGGAGTTTTTCCTTTAGATTCAGAGAGCATGTTTAACTGCCATTTAATGGAAGAGAGCGGGGTGCGCATTTCGTGCGAGATAATGCGGATAAACTCGGATTTTAAATGATAGGCGGCTGCCATTTTTTCGAACGCCCCTACAATTATGTGGCTTACCACGAAAAGGGCCACCGCGACGAATACCACGATGAGCACCGCCACCTCGGGTTCCACATATCGCTCCGCTACAATGTGGGCGAGCACCACCGAGCTGGCGATAATAAACCCCATGACAATGAAGAGGAAATGAGGACATTGCCATAAGCCCACCCGAAGTTCGCGGCATCGCCCCACTACGTTTAATGACAGCCATGAGTTCTTCTCTCTCACTTTTTCTAGTATAGACTGACTTGCGCCGCTTTTCTTGTGCATTCCCTTGAAATGTGCTATTCTGGAAAAAGTCCATCAATACGATGGGTTTTTTATATAAATACCGACATGTTAGATCTCAAAAACTTTCAGGCGGCTTTCGGCGAGCTTTTGGCCGAACGAGGCATCCCCAAGGAAAAAATCCTTGAGACGATCGAACTCGCCCTCGCAGCCGCATACAAAAAAGACTATGGCAAGCGCGGGCAGATTGTGCGCGCCAAGTTTGACCTCAAAACGGGGACAGCCCAGTTTTGGCAGGTAAAAACCGTTGTGGATGAAACTATGATTAAAACGCCTGAAGAAATCGAGGCGGAAGAGGCGGCTCGGGCGCTCAAGGAGAGCGCGGAGGAAGCTCCAGTGAAAGAGAAGGCGGAGCGGGACATGGAGGAAGATGCTCCCGACCTCGCCCCAGGAGACACCCCCGAAACTCCCCGAAAAGTAAGATTCAATCCGGAGCGGCATATCATGCTCGAAGATGCGATAGAGATCAAATCTGATGCTGCGAGAGGAGAAGAATTGATGTTCTCCCTTGAAGCGAAGACGGATTACGGCCGTATTGCCTCGCAGACTGCAAAGCAGGTCATTATTCAGCGCCTTCGCGAAGCCGAGCGCGAATCGGTATTCAGCGAATTTGAATCGAAAGAAGGACAGGTAGTATCCGGGGTGGTGCAGCGCATTGAAGGCCAGAACGTATTTTTGGACTTGGGGCGCGCTACCGGCATCTTGCCCAAAGAGGAACAGGTGCGAGGCGAGCGTTATCGGCTAGGCGAGCGGATCAAGGCCTATTTAGTAATAGTAGAGAAAAACCCACGCAACCCCGGCCTTTATCTTTCCCGCTCCCACCCGCGTTTTGTGGCAAAGCTCTTTGAAATAGAAGTGCCCGAAATCGCAAACGGCGCGGTGGAAATTAAAAGCATAGCTCGGGAAGCGGGATCGCGAACCAAAATTGCGGCGGTATCAAAGGAGGAAGGCATCGACCCGGTGGGTTCGTTGGTTGGCCAAAAAGGTATTCGTGTTAACACCGTGATTGCGGAGCTGGGGGGAGAAAAAATCGACATTATCGAATGGAAAGACAACGCGGAGGAATACATTACTAAAAGTCTTTCCCCCGCTAAAGTATTAGAAACAGAAGTAAAACCGGACCGCAAAGAAGCGGTGGTTACCGTGGCGGAAGACCAACTTTCTCTGGCGATCGGCAAAGGAGGGCAAAATGTGCGCCTTGCCGCCAAGCTTACGGGTTACAAAATTGATATACGCTCCCGCTCCGGCGAGACCGTGGCAAGCGCTTCGGAAAAGGAAACGGAAACTTCGGGTAAAGAAAATACTAACTACTCGCCATCATGACTGTTTCTCTTTCTTATATAGTAGGCGTCGGTATCGTAGGCATTCTCTTCTCCTTGTGGGCGCGAAGAAAAGTACTACAAGCGCCAGCGGGAAGCGAAAAAATGCGCCAGATCGCGGCAGCAATTGAAGAAGGATCGCGCGCGTACTTAAAACGGCAATACCGCGTAGTGAGCATTGTGGCCGCTATTATTGGTCTTCTCTTGTGGTACTTTTTGGATTTTTCATCCGCCCTTGGTTTTATGATGGGCGGGATTGCGTCCGCGCTTGCAGGCTATCTTGGCATGATGACAGCCGTAAAAGCGAATGTACGGGTGACAGAAGCCGCCAAATCGGGACTCGAGCCTGCCTTCAGACTCGCTTTCTTAGGAGGGTCGGTAACCGGATTTTTGGTAGTGGGGCTTGCTCTTCTCTCTGTTTCGCTCTTTTGGCTTATTACCAAAGACATCTCCGCCCTCATCGGGCTCGGATTCGGCGGTTCCCTCATCTCGGTATTCTCGCGCCTCGGCGGAGGAATTTACACCAAAGGCGCCGACGTGGGCGCCGACTTGGTGGGTAAAATAGAAGCAGGCATCCCCGAAGACGACCCCAGAAACCCGGCGGTAATTGCCGACAACGTGGGAGACAACGTGGGAGACTGCGCTGGCATGGCGGCGGACCTTTTCGAAACGTATGCCGTAACCCTCATCGCCGCAATGCTCTTAGGCTCGCTTCTTTTCCCTGGTGTAAACGGAGCTCTCTTATATCCCTTGGTATTAGGAGCACTCGCTCTTCTCGCCTCTATCGTAGGTTCGTTGTTCGTCTCCGTAAAATCGGAAGCAAAAATTATGGCCGGGCTTTATCGCGGGCTTATCGTTTCCGGCATTCTCTCGCTTGCACTCTTCTGGCCTTTTACGAAAGCCTTAGTGGGGTCGGCGGGTGCGCTTTCGCCCTTTTTTGGCGACGCCATTACCCCAATCCCGGGCGACGCCAAAGACGTATTTCTCTCTGCGATGGTGGGGCTTATTGTCACTGTGCTTATGGTAATTTTTACCGAATACTATACTTCTAAGAGTTTCCGCCCAGTAAAAAATATCGCCCGCGCCTCCACCTCTGGGCATGGCACTAATGTCATTATGGGGCTTGCTGTTTCTCTTGAAGCAACCTTGCTTCCTATTATGACGATTGCGGTGGGAATGTATGCGGCCTATGCCCTCTTCGGCCTCTATGGCGTGGCAGTTGCAGCCACCAGCATGCTCTCCTTGGCCGGTATTATTGTAGCCATTGATGCCTTCGGCCCCATTACCGACAATGCAGGCGGCATTGCCGAGATGGCCGAGCTGCCAGCGGAGGTGCGTGCGGTAACCGACCACTTGGATGCCGTAGGTAACACTACGAAAGCAGTTACCAAGGGCTACGCCATCGCGTCTGCGGGGCTTGCCGCCTTGGTGCTTTTCGGCTCATTCGTATCGGAGATAAATAAATTCGGGGGAAGTATTACCTTTCAGATTCAGGACCCCTTGGTACTCATGGGCCTTTTCTTGGGTGGCATGCTTCCCTATCTTGTCGGATCGCTCTCAATGCTTGCAGTGGGGCGCACGGCCACGAGCGTCGTGGAAGAAGTGCGCCGCCAATTTCGCGAAAAGAAGATCATGGAAGGCATCGACAAGCCGGACTACGCCCGGGCAGTGGACATTGTCACAAAAGCCGCTTTGAAAGAAATGATTTTGCCCGCAGTGCTGCCGATTGTGATCACCGTTTTAGTAGCGCTCATCTTTGGGCTGAAAGCCTTGGGAGGCCTCTTGATCGGCGTAATCGTGACGGGGCTCTTCCAAGCGCTCGCCATGACATCAGGGGGTGCGGCATGGGACAATGCGAAAAAATATATTGAAGAAGGAAACTACGGCGGCAAAGGCTCGCCCGCCCACCAAGCGGCCATAACCGGCGACACCGTGGGCGACCCCTACAAAGACACGGCAGGACCCGCGATTAACCCCATGATTAAAGTGGTAAACATTGTGGCCCTTCTCTTGGTAGGGTTATTGATATAGAGATTTCCTTCGGGAGATGATAAGAGTCTTGGCGTAGAGCTGGCTGAAATTTGACTTCAGTGAATTGTTCGCCGTTGATGCGCCTTTTTATACGCATCCACTTCACGCGCAAGCTGGTGCAACTCTTCCGTCTTTATCTCCTCCTTCATAAGGCGCTCGAATAGCTTCTGTAGAAGATCTCCTTTCTCGCCCTCCTGCGAGAGAGCTTCGACAACATCGTCGAGGCCCGCGAGGCGCAACGCGGCTATCTCGCCCCACCCCATCGTCTCTCGCCCTCCCCGTCCTCGTATAGGACTGGCCGGGTCCTAATGCACTCGGTGCACCACCCGCAAGGCCTCCTCAACTTGCTTTTGCGCCTCGGCCATATTGTCTTCTCCCTCTCGCGTCAGATTTTGAGCTTTTTCAGCACTTTCTTCGAGATGCTCCATGCAGGTTTATGCTACTAAATTTTTTCTCCTCACGCGAGGGAAGCTTAACATCGAGAGCGAGAAGGCCAGAACAGCAAAAAATGGCTTAAAATAACTTTTTTGTCACCTCAAGGCGTTAACTGGACAGTGACTTGACGGCCTCGCTGTCATCTTTGTATCATGTAGTTATACTTTCTCACTTTCCTACCATGCCACTTGTGAAGATCAAGCAAAAATTTCAAGTTACGATTCCTGACGCGCTTCGAAAGGCCGCGCGCCTTTCCGTCGGCGACTATATGGAAGTAGAGGAAAAGAATAATACCATCGTGCTGAAGCCGAAGGCGATCGTTGACCGCGCCACCGCCAATCTTTTCAAAGAGAGAATGAGAGACCTCAAGGCAGGACGCCTTACCCCCGCCTTTTCCAACAGCAAGGAGTTCAGGAAGTATCTCAAAAAGCGGAAATGAATTTCCGCTTTCTCGCAGGGACCATCCGTGACTACGACACTCTCTCTCCCGTTCTGCAATCCCGTGTAAGAAAACAGAAGGAGTATTAAGGATACAAAGCTCTCTCTTCCGCCGAGGGAGTTTTATGTTGAGAGCAAGAAGGCTCAAACAGCAAAAAATGCCTTAAAAAGGGATACATCCACGAGGTTTGGCTCTCAAACCTAGAGATGGACACCTCACAAACGGGGTCCCGAGGATTCCTCTGCAGAGCAGAGGAGGACGGGACAATGGTGGTCTTCGATGAGGCGGACGGAGGGTTTGCTCGGGTAGCCGTCTTCTGTGGAAACGCGGAGACGGCAAAAAATCTCTGCCCAGAAGATCTCCGGTGGAGTTTCTACTGGGCGGAGATGAAGGGAGGTGAAATCGACCTCCTGCCGAGCAAAAGCCCCTTCCTGCCCGATGAGGAAGGGGAATAGCACCAAAGAGGCCTCTGTGGTTAGGCCTCTAAGATAACTCGCGGTGCGCGGACACGCACACTGCACCGCAACGGACAATCGGTCCGCTGCCGCGAGATTATCAATCCACACGAGCAGGCAAGATTCCTGAAGCACTTTCAGAGATGCTCGCAAAACTTCACTTGCCTACCAAAATTGGAGCGACTCTAAAAAAGTCGCTCCCCACTCCGAATTCTTCACCAAGTGTGGAGGGTTCAGAGTAGGGATTTATTTTTGAAAATTGAATATTGATCATCACCGAAATTTATCTTTGGGAATTTTCGACTGTTTGATAATCGCCAAGAGCGTTCCAAGGTGAATTGGCTTGTTTTTACCATGCAGAGGCACTGGCACTATAATCCCATTGCTGTTTTTCCAGACTGTATGACTGCCCTTCTGGCGCGCGAGTTGAAACCCATGCGCTTTGAGAATTTTCATGAGCTTGGCGGCAGTAAGCGGCTTCATGCAAATAGCCGAAAGCTACCGTTGCGGCACGGCTACAGAGATCTCATCCACAATTGGACGGGAGGTTCGAACGGGAAGAGATTCCTTGCTTGCAGCAAGCTCTTCGAGCCACAATTCCAAAGCTTCTTTGGCATATTCTTTCGCCTTTTCAAAGGTATCGCCAAAAGTAACACACCCCGGAAAGTCGGGAAATGAAACGTTATAGCCGCCCTCCTCTGCGGGATCAAACACAGCAAAGTAAGATAATATTTTTTCAGATTTTTTAGATGCTCGCATGGTAGTGACAGTTTCGATCATTCTCGGCGGAGATCGCGTAAGCTGCGAAGATGCTTGATCTTTCCTCGGGCAACTTCTTTCTCGGCGCGCTCCAAACTTTCTAAAAACGCCTTATTAAAAAGTCCCGAACTGGAAGCCAGCCGTTCAAATTGTTCACGATCAATTTCAACTTTAATTTTGCGGGATGAAGGTTTCTGTTCAATAGTAAGAGTTGCCATTGACGTAATGGTATTATCAAGTTTTACAGATGTCAATGTTTCTACTGAGGTGCCCGACACCTAAGTTCGGCCTAAGAGCCCTGCAAGTTGTAAGTTAACAGCGAGTGTGGCGGCAGTGTGAGATTTTCTTCACTCCGCCGCAGTAAGTGCGAGTTGTGGAGATAAAAAATCTTTCTCCTCTAAGCACTGTCATCATGCTCGCTCTGTTTCGCATCAGCTTGCAGAGCTCTTGAGCCGATCTCTCCATGCGTCATTAAACCCCGTTAGAGAATGCCCTGCGCGAGTTCTCTAACGGGGTAAACCAAAACCTCAATTAGCATCTGCGCAGTATGCTCACGATCGTAGATTTACTCCGCAGTTCAAGATTCAAAGAGATAAAAAAAGGAGGCAAGAAAGTTGAAAAAATATCTGTTTCCCCGTATAGTTACGAAGATGCAAGTCGAAATAAAAAATCTGCCGGGGTCGGAAGTGGAAATCTCGGGCGAGCTCGATGCCGATACGTTCGAGCATTTTTGGGCGATGGCCGTAAAAGAGCTTGGCGACAAGGCCGACATTCCCGGATTCAGGCCCGGGAAAATTCCCGAACGCATACTGGTAGAAAAAATCGGCGAGGGCGCAGTGCTCGAAGAAGCCGCTTCTCACGCGCTTGAAGACGCCTACCCCAAAATTCTGGAAGAGGAAAAAATTGAGGCCATCGGGCGCCCCAATATCGTTATCACCAAGCTCGCCCGCAAAAACCCGCTCGGCTTCAAAATAAAAACACCCGTGCTCCCGCCAGTTTCTCTCCCCGACTACAAAGGAATCGCGAAAAAAGTGTTCGGAAAACCGGAAGAAGACCTGGAAGTGGAAGATAAGGAAATCACCCAAGCGCTTGAATACTTGCAAAAATCGCGCGAACAAAACGGCGAGTTGCCGGAGCTGGGCGACGAATTCGCCCGCACACTCGGTAAGTTCGAAACGCTCGATGCCCTTACACAGAACGTTCGCGAGTCTTTGACGCTCGAGAAAAAGCTCAAGGCCCGCGAAAAGCGGCGAAGTGAGGCGATCGACGCCATCGCGCGGGAGATGGTAGTCGATGCCCCCGCCATACTCATTGACGCGGAGCGGGAAAAAATGATAGGCGAGCTGAAAGGCAACCTTGCGGCCGCGGGACTGGAGTGGGCGCACTATCTTGACCACATAAAGAAAACCGAGGATGACCTGCGAGCCGAATGGAAAGAAGAAGCCGAAAAACGCCTGCGCTATGGGCTTGCGCTGCGCGCAATCGGCCTGGAGGAGCATATTTCGGTAGATAGAGAAGAGCTGGAGCGTGAAATGGAATATCTCGCCTCGCGCATTCCCGAGAAGGAACGCCCCCAGCTTGACCCGGTAAGACTAGAAGACTATGCTTACAGTATCGCCAGAAACGAAAAAATCTTCCGTACGCTGGAAGACCAAGCGGAAAAATAATACGTTCTTATAGTTACTATGGACGACGAAACAATGACATACTTAATCCCCACAGTTATCGAAAAAACGCAATTCGGAGAGCGCGCCTACGACATTTACTCGCGCCTTTTGAAAGAGCGTGTAGTCTTTTTAGGCGGCCCCATAGGAGACGCGGTGGCAAACACCGTTATAGCGCAGCTATTGTTTTTGGAGCATGAAGACCCGAAAAAGGATATAAAGCTCTATATCAACTCCCCCGGAGGCTCGGTATCGGCAGCGCTCGCTATTTACGACACTATGCAATACGTAAAGCCCGATGTCTCCACCATTTGCGTGGGATTTGCGGCATCGGCTGCGGCCATTTTGCTATCCGCAGGCGAGAAAGGGAAACGCTACGCCCTCCCGAACTCTGAGATTATGATTCACCAGGTGCTGGGTTCGGCTGAAGGCCAAGCGGTTGATATAAAAATTAGCGCAGACCATATCGTGCATATCCGCGAGAAAATAAACAAAATTTTCTCCAAACACACCCTCCAACCTCTGGCAAAAATCGAGCGCGACACCGACCGCGATTTCTACATGGATCCGCTCGACGCAAAGACATACGGCATCGTAGACCACATCATAAAATCGAAAAACGGAACCAATCTGATCGGTGCCAAAGAAGAGCACAAGGCGATCAGAGAAAAAGTTCTTACAAAATAGATAAGAGAATAAGCCGCCAAAAAGCCGCAAGTAGGAGATGTCTCTCGAGTCCTCCTTCTCGAGGCCCCCTTCGGGGGATGACAAAAGGCCTTGTGCCTAAGACATCTCTTACTTGCGGCTTTTTGCGTTTTTCTGCAAAAGATGTGCTATAATAAAATCAGCAACGCACGAAAGGAGGCTAACAATGGAATGGCGAGACCCCAGAGTGAGGAAGCTGTATGAGGATGCGGCTCTTCTTTTGAACAAAAATGTCGGCGATATCCCCTGTCTTCTGCTTGGTAGGCGGGTCGGGCAGGATATGTCGTACAGGCGCTTGAATCGCACAGATTCACTCCCTTCCAACATTCTTGAGTACACCGAGCTCCTCGCGGTTGTTCCAGTAGGCGCCGTTCACCAATTCACTGTCGCTTAAAGCGGCTCTTCACTCAAGAGCCGCTGGAATTTTTTTGGGCATAGAGCCTTTTCAAGAGACTTACTCCCGCCATGTCAGCCGGAATCGAGAGATTTAAAAGTTCCAGGAGAGTTGGAGCGACATCAATTAACACGCCTCCCACATTCTGATAGAGATGGGCTATCTTTTCGGAACTCCTTTCGGAGGATAGCTTATATTCGTTGGCTATCAGATAGAGCGGCACAGGATTGGCCGTGTGCTTGGTGCGAATCTCCCCCGTAAGAAAGTAACGCTTCTCCTCCGCATTCCCATGGTCGGCGGTAACAATCATCGCCCCTCCCGCTTGGAGCACGCCCGTCATTATGCCTCCCACCGCGGCATCGAGCGTTTCGATTGCGGCCTTGGTGGCATTAAAATCTCCCGTGTGTCCCATCATGTCGGCATTGGCAAAATTCACCATGATAAAGTCATATTTTTTTATATTCTGAAGCACTACCTCCGCCACTTTGACAGCCGACATTTCAGGATTGGTATCTAGGTTCGCCTCCGGAAGCGAAGGGACCAAAATGCGCTCTTCGCGGGCAAAAGGCTCCTCGCGCCCGCCATTAAAAAAGTAAGTGGCGTGGGCATATTTTTCCGTTTCAGCCGTGTGAAGCTGGGAAAGGCCTGCCTCTGCCACTACCCGCGCCACCGGCCAGTCAATGGCGATGGGCGGGAAAGCCACCTCCACCGGCAATCCTTTTTCATATTCGGTCATAGTAACAAAACGCAAGGGAGAAATTTTTTTCCGCTCGAAGCCTTCAAATGCCTCGTCCACAAAGGCCCGGGTAAGCTCGCGAGCGGAGTCTTCGCGGAAGTTAAAAAACACTACCGCGTCCCCCGCTTGTATCCTCCCTGCCGGCCTTCCTGCCTCGTCCGCCAAAAATCCCGGCTCCACGAATTCATCGGTTCTCCCCACTGTATGTTCGCGGAGCGCGTACTCGCTCGCCGTGCGGAAGGGAACTCCTATCCCATCCGCTAAAAGCCGGTAAGCTTTCTGGATCTTCTCCCAATGCTGGTCGTGGTCCATGGCATAATTTCTTCCCACCAAAGAAGCGACGCGCGCAAAAAGATAGTTTTCGCTGAGGCGGAGTTCCAACTCCTTTAAAAATATTTCCGACTCGCGCACCGGCGCGTCGCGGCCATCGGTAAAAAGATGCAAAAAAACTTCCTTGACTCCTTCCGCTTTTGCGAAATCTAAAAGCGCGTAGAGATGATCGGGATACGCGTGCACGGAACCAGAAGAAAAAAGTCCCATCACATGAAAACGCGAATTAGTACCTTTCACTGTTTCCACCGCTTTTTTAAAACTATGATTCTTAAAAAACGATCCGTCCTGCACCGCTACCACAATGCGGGGGAGATAATGATATAAAATTTTTCCGGATCCTATCGTGAGGTGACCCACTTCCGAATTTCCTTCCTGGCCCCAGCGAAGCCCCACTGCAATGCCGGAGGCTTGGAGAGAGAGAAACGGAAAAAATTTCTCGAGCGTTTCAAAATGCGGATGTGCCGCGGCGTAATACGGGGCTGAAGAATCCTGCGGCACGCCGAAGCCATCGAGTATCACAAGCACCACGGGTTTAAATCCTGATATTTTCGCGTGTTCTTCTTTTTTGGGGGCTCTCTGCCAAAAAAAATCTAAACCGAAGGGGGCCATTTTTCCATGTTACCTCAATGTTGCAATAAAACCCAATTCCTGCTACGCTTTTACTATTAATGTTTGTAAGAAAAACGTAGTCGTATGAGTATACGAAACGTTTGCAAAGAAATTCTATATCATGACTTTTTTATCGCCATGGACCTCGGCGCTTTTTGGGATAGCCCTCGGAGTCGCCGCAGGCTATATTCTGCGCCAAGTAATCGCGCGGTACCGCAAAGATTCCTTGGAGCTGGAAATAAAGCAGCTTTTACTCGACGCGAAGACTGAAGCAGCGGGGACGCTGGAAGAAGCTAAAAAACGCTCTGAAAGCCTGGTGGAAGAAGCTCGTAAAGAATCACGCGAGCGGGAAGGGCAAGTAAGAAAATTTGAGGAAAAGCTCTCGAAACGGGAAGAGCTTCTTGAGAAACGGAGGGAGGACATAGAAAGCGAAGTTGAAACGCTTAAAAAGAAAGCGGAAGAAATAAAACGTATCCGCGAAGAGGCCGAGAAAATCGAGGCCGAGAAGCGCGGCGAGCTGCAAAAAATCGCAGGGATGAGCGAGGAGGCGGCCAAAGAAAAGCTCTTGCAGTCAGTAGAAAAAAAATATGAAACCGATATTCTTTCGCGCATTCAAAAACTGGAAATCTTCGGGCAAGAGAGGTTAGAACAAAAAGCCCGCGACACCCTTGCAGTGATTATTCAGCGTGTCGCTTCTTCTACCGCTTCCGAAGTTACCACCACTTCCGTCGTCATTCCTTCCGAAGAATTGAAAGGGAAGATTATCGGAAAAGAAGGCCGCAATATCCGCGCCTTGGAGCGCGCGGCCGGAGTGGAAATTATCGTCGATGACACGCCGGGAGCGGTTATCATTTCCGGTTTTGATCCGGTGCGCCGCCATATTGCCAAACTCGCGCTTGAAAACTTGATTCTGGATGGAAGGATACAGCCCGCGCGCATTGAAGAAACAGTAGAAAAAGCGAAAAACGAAATAGAAAAAATTATTAAAGACGCGGGCGAGAAGGCGGCGTTTGAAATTGGCGTCCTCGATATCGACCCTCGCCTTTTGATGTTAGTCGGCCGCCTCCGCTTCCGGACTTCCTACGGGCAAAACGTGCTCCAGCACTCGGTGGAGATGGCGCATCTCTCTGGCATGCTTGCTTCGGAACTGGGAGCCGACGTGCAGATCGCCAAGAAAGGAGCGCTCCTTCATGACATCGGGAAAGCGGTAGATCACGAGATCCAGGGCACCCATGTAGAGATCGGCCGCCGGATTTTACAGAAATTCAACGTCGACCAGCGCGTCATACAAGCAATGCAGTCGCACCATGAGGAATACCCCTACGAGACGATCGAATCCATTATCGTGCAGACGGCAGACGCCATTTCCGCCTCGCGCCCCGGAGCCCGAAGAGACTCTGTAGAGAATTACTTGAAGCGTCTTGAGGATCTGGAGCGCATCGCCAATTCGTTTGAAGGGGTGGAGAAATCATATGCCATCCAGGCAGGCCGCGAGATCCGCATTTTCGTGACGCCGGACAAGGTGGGAGACCTAGAGATGAAAAAACTCGCCCGCGATATAGCCAACCGGGTGGAACAGGAATTGAAGTATCCAGGCGAGATTAAAGTCCATGTGATCAGGGAAACGCGGACGGTTGACTATGCCCGGTAGAACGCCCCCTTGAAACGTGATATACTGTAAGTCGTTATTATAATTAGCCAAACTTGAAAAGGTCGCGGATTTATATTCTAAAAAATTTCATGAATAAAGCAGATCTCGCAACTAAAGTCTGGGAGCACCACTCTAAAAAAGGAGTGGATGTCTCCAAAAAGCACGCGGAGGAAGTAGTTGACTTTGTGTTCGACACTATCGCCGATGCGCTTAAGAATTCAGATGAAGTTTCTATCGCCGGTTTCGGGACATTCGCGGTAAAAGACCGCAAAGCTCGCGATGCTCGTAACCCACGCACCGGCGAAACGGTGAAAGTCCCCGCCATGAAGGTCCCCAAATTCCGCGCAGGCAAAGGACTCAAAGAAGCGGTAAGATAGTTTTTTTGTCTCAATCAAAAACCCCGGCTTACCGGGGTTTTTGATTTTACTATATGCTGGCAAATTCTTTTCTGATGTTTTCTTTTAACTTTTCCATCCACTCATCTTTGTATTTGCGGACATACCAAAAATGGAACTTAAAATTTTCGCTTCTTCTGCAAATTTATCTTTCCATTTTGGATCGTAAGATACGACTTCGTATTTTCTATTTTTGTAATCTATGGACATGGTTAAATTTTCTTAATTAACTCCGGCAGTTCTTCAAAATTTTTAAGTTTGAGAGTGTTAGGCGGCTCCTGCTCCATTGGATATCGGCTAAAAGTAATTGGATTTTTTATCCAAATCCCGC
>CAYISH010000002.1:0-32246 GCA_964366035.1 uncultured Candidatus Saccharibacteria bacterium | reverse complement strand
CTACCACGGTTCCAGCAATTCCTGCCACACCTGCCTCGCCATCAGGAACGACCACCCCACCACCTCCCCCTCCGCCAGCTGGCGGATTATTGCCACCTCCTCCTCCCACCGCCTCGTCTACCCCAGCACTCCCGCCACCACCTCCGGCTTCCCACGAAACGTTAAGAGTTATTACCCCTAACGGCGGCGAGCAATGGGCGAAAGGGAGCACCCATCAGATTCAATGGGCAAATCCCCTCACGGCGGGATTTTCCGGCGACCAGAATTTTACTTGGAATATTAATCTTGATCGAGTGGGTGATACGGGATGGTATCTGTGGAGTGTCCCGATTAATCAATCTTCATACAGTTGGACAATTCCTTCCTATGTGCCGGATGCGGGAAGTAATTATAAGGTAAGAATCTTTTTGGCGAGAGGGTGCTATGTAAGTCTTTGCCCGGAGGTCAGCGAGGTTCTGCCGAACGGGTCTTCGGATTCCAGTGACAGCACATTCAGCATTAGCGTCGTCGGAAGCTCCGTGGGATCACCGGAGAGAAAAATTGGCCAAAGCGCTTTGGCCTCGGTGCTCCAAACATTGCTGAACTCTCTTAAAGAGCTCGAGGCAGTATTAAGGAGATAGCATAACTAATTATTGACCACTCGCAGAACGGATGGTATCAAGAGTTAAGATGCATTAACAAAAGGAGGACAAGGCATGAAAGCGGCAGAAGGATTAACAGAGTTCTCGGTTAAGAAGAACGAGAGGCCCAAAAAGCAGCAGGGCAAGGAGGACCAATGGGATTGGCTTGGGGAGTATTGCATACACGCGAGACTCTCAAAGAACTTTGCCCATCCAGGACTCGACATAAAAAATTCTTATGCCGAGCCAAGCTTGGAGAAGAAAATGGATGAGGCATTGAAGGAAAAGGGGTTTCGTCTGCATGACAATGCGCGGTTTAAAGCGATAACAATATCTCCTCGGCAGCAGAGAGGCAGGTATGAGGGCCTTGAAGTGATTGTGGAGATAGACTGGAGAAACAAAGTCGGCGAGATATTGCTGAGTTATTTAACTCAAATAACCCGCGAAGCTTTTTGCAAGGCTTTAGATCTGCCGCCCTAAGGTAGGCAATTGTTCTAGAGAAAGCCCTGGCTACGCAAGCCAGGGCATCTTCATTGAAAATACCCGCAATCTAGGATACTATTTTTATGTTATTGCCGTCATAGGCAGTGATAAATTGCCGGGTCATCTAGTGGTAGGATGCGACTCTCTGAAAGTCGTCACCTTGGTTCGAATCCAAGCCCGGCAGCTGATAGAAAATCTTTCCGCCGTGGGCGGATTAGATTTTCATCATCCCGAGTGAAGCGAGGGACTACATCTGCGCTTATTAATTTTATGGCATACACTGTCTACATCCTCCAGTGCGCCGACAATTCCTTCTACGTTGGCTGTACGAACAATCTCGAGAAGAGGATGCATCGGCATAATAACTCAAAATCCGGAGCGCACTATACAAAAATTCGAAGGCCTGTTGCACTTGCGCATTCCGAAAGCCACTCGACCTTAAAAGCAGCCCGCGCCCGCGAAGCGGAAATAAAATCATGGAAACGGGAGAAGAAACTTAAGCTTACAGAAAAGCGCTCCTGACTCTGTTATCGTTATCAGTTATCCCAGTTATCCTGCTTCTCAGTTTAACTGATCGGGCTGTCAATAATTCACTGATACTTTTCTGTTATTTAGTGTATGATTAGAGCACACCTCTAAAATAGCCCCTCTTTCACTTTTTCAAACTCAAAAATCTCCGAGTTGCGGATAATGATAGTCCTGTTGGTCGTGTAGGAAATTCCCTTATTCGGTTGTGTTTCAAATCCGAGGTATACGCAAAAAACTCCGCGCGCACGCACTTCTTTGATTGCCGGTTGCAAGTCCGAGTCGGAACTGCCGAGAATTATCTCATCCGCCTTCTTATCGCAGGCGATGCTTACCATATCCACGGCGATACGCACATCAACGCCCTTTTCTTTGAAAACCAATACCTTTCTCCCCTTACCGCCTTCGCCATTTTCCATCTGCCCACGGACCCTGCCGCTCAACACCACCTCAAATCCTTGTCCCTCAAGATGGGTTTTAAGCAAGCGCTGTTCTTCAATAAGCTGTTTTGATTTCTCTTTGCTCTCCTCGTGTTCATTGATGCGCGCGAAATAGAATACTCTCTGGCCTATTTCAACACCCCCGAGCACCTTATCCAGAAGGCCATTGAAGTTGTACTCGTGCCATACGGGTTTCCCTTTGCCCGCATCTTTGAAAACAGACCGGATTTTGCCTTTGAAGTTTTCGCCGTCAATAAAAAGCACCTTTGTCATTTATCTCTATTTTACCAGTAAAAAAACCAAAAACCCCAGCGGACCTTTCGGCTGGCATGGGGCGTGTATATATTCAATATAGCTGGTGAGTGTGAAAAGTCAATGGGGGTGTGCATATCTTAAAATTGCTAAAAATAGTGCTTTTTGCGGTAGGATAAAATCTATAAACTCAAAGCGATGTTGAAAAGTGCGACTTCCTACCCAGCAAAACGGTTCTAACTTCGTCCGATGCCCCCAGCTGATAGAAAATCTTTCCGCCGTGGGCGGATTAGATTTTCATCATCCCGAGTGAAGCGAGGGACTACATCTGCGCTTATTAATTTTATGGCATACACTGTCTACATCCTCCAGTGCGCCGACAATTCCTTCATTGTGTAACATCTACGAGAATGCCGACAGAAATTTGGTGAAGTTAATGATCTGGCTCCATGATTACGGAAAAATAATTGGCTTTTCAAATCAGTATGATGAAGCTTTACCTAAGTTGCCGTGCATGAACGCGGCCCAGTAGATTTTATTCTACAAAGCGATACAATTGCAAAACCATGAAAAAACGCAAAGGACCTTGGATTGTCACTGATTCCAAGACCGTATATCAAAATCCCTGGATAAAAGTGAGGGAAGATAAGGTGATAAGGCCGGATAAAAAGCCTGGGATTTTTGGAGTGATAGAGCAAAAAGGGGGCGTCTCGGTTATTCCGATGGATGCCCAAGGAAACATCTATTTGACGAGAGAATATCATTACGCGGTTGAAAGGATAACTACGGAAGCAATCAGCGGCGGGATTGATGGCAAAGAGAGCAAGCTGCGGGCCGCAAAGAGAGAATTGAAGGAAGAGACTGGCCTTGTTGCAAAAAAGTGGACATACCTAGGAATTATTGATCCATTTACCACTATTCTTGTTTCGCCGAATCATATGTATTTGGCCGAAGACTTAGCGCATGGAAAATCTGAGCAGGAAGGCACGGAACAAATTCGAGTAATTAAAATTACATTCGCGAAGGCGGTAAAAATGGTGATGAATAGCGAGATTACTCATGGCGCGAGCTCTGTCGCCATTTTGAAAATTCAGGAACTTGGGCGAAGTATAAAACCGGGGGCTTAAAGGCGGAGAATGAACAAAACATGTTAATTGACGATATCACCATTGCGGCGCGGGCGGGGAACGGCGGACGGGGCGCGGTTACGTTCAATAAAAACTTGATGAGCTTGGGGCCTACTGGCGGATCGGGCGGCAGGGGAGGGAGCGTGTATTTTGAAGGCGTCTCCGATCTAAATGCGCTTAGCCAGTTTAGATTCAAAAAAGACATTCATGCCCTAGACGGCGAGAATGGAAAAGAGCAATTTCGCGATGGCGCCGACGGAGGGGAACTTGTCTTAAAAGTTCCGGTGGGGACGGTCATTCGAAAAATCGAGACGGGTACGGTCGAGGAAGTGCTGAAAATCGGCGAGCGCGTGTTGGTTGCCAAAGGCGGCATGGGCGGGAAGGGAAATTTTCTTTTCCGCTCACCGACGCTTACCACCCCGAAGCGGTTTCAAAAAGGCCTTCCAGGCGAGCGCTTTACGCTACGGCTCGAATTGAAGCTCATCGCAGACGTGGGCCTGATCGGTTTGCCCAATGCGGGCAAGTCAAGCCTGTTAAACGAACTGACTGAAGCAAAAAGCCGCGTGGCAAACTATCCTTTCACCACCCTAGAGCCGAATCTGGGCTCGTACTTTAACCTTATTTTGGCCGATATCCCTGGCCTTATTGAAGGCGCCTCCACGGGGAAGGGGCTTGGCACAAAATTTCTCCGCCACATCGAGCGGACGAAAATTTTGTTCCATCTTATTTCCGCGGAATCAGGGAACCCCGTAAAAGATTACCATACCATCAAAAACGAGCTCGCGGCATTCAGTCAGGAACTCGCCAAAAAAACCGAATACATATTTTTGTCGAAAAGCGATACTCAATCGGCGGCAGAGATAAAGAAGAAAATTGCCGCGCTCAAAAAGTGCAACAAAAATACATTGCCGATTTCCATTCACGACTGGGCAAGTCTGGAAAAAGTGAAAAAGATTTTGAATAAAATAAATTCCGCGAAGTAGGATATTTGAACGTTTTGTGGTGTAATAGATTGTATGAGAAAGCAAGTCCCCAAGGTGTCAAAAGAAAAAGAGCTTCATCTTACGCGGCCGCCGCGGCTTGAAGGAAAAGCGAAAAATGCAAAAATGAACCCCGTTCGTAAAAAGAAAAGCAAAAGGATTTAACGCAGGAGAAAAAATGGGGCGGTCTGGGCTTACAGCCGCGATTTTTCCTTACTGCAAGCATTATCTTTTAATTAAATTTTGTGGACGAAAATAAAACAGAAACAGCATCGACGGCGCGGGGATATGAGTCGCCGCATGGGAAAAAAGGGATTGTAGTAAGCGCGAAAACCGCGATTATTGTGGCGGTCCTGGTTATTATAGCCGCCCTTGGTTTTGTGTACAAAGGCTTGTTTATCGCGGCTACGGTAAACGGAAGCCCCATAAGCCGCCTCGCCGTCATCAAAAGGCTTGAAAGTTCTTCTGGAAGTCAGGTGCTCGACGCGCTTATTACCGAGAAACTAATAGAAGGCGCATTGGATAAAAATGGAATTATAGCGCCGGATGAGGAAGTGGATGCCAAAATAAAAACTATCGAAGAACAAGTTACCGCCCGGGGGACTACGTTCGAGCAAGCGCTTGCGGCGGAAGGCACGACGAGAGTGAAATTAAAAAAACAAGTGGCGACCCAACTGAGAGTAGAGAAAATGTTCTACGACAAAACGCAGATAAGCGACGAAGAAGCGGCGAAATATATTAAGGACAATAAAGTGGCTATCCCGAAGGGGCAGGAGGTTCAAATAAAAGAAGAAATTAAGAATCAGCTGAAGTCGGGGAAGTTAAACCAAGAGGCCAGAGCATGGATTGATTCTCTGCGTGCCAGCGCCTCGATTAACTATTTTGCGAAATACTAAGGGCAGCTCACGCACGCTCCTGTAGCTGCCAGCGCAATGGCTGCCCCCTATTCCTTATGAATCAGGAACTTTCACTTTCCATATTGAAAACCGGGGCGAATGTGTTTTTGACGGGCGAGCCCGGAAGCGGGAAGACGCATACGATAAATACGTATGCAGCGTATTTGCGCGCGCGCGGGATCGAGCCCGCTATTACCGCTTCCACCGGCATTGCCGCCACCCACATTGGCGGCATGACTATCCACTCGTGGAGCGGCATCGGCATTAAGACGAAGCTTGACCGCTACGAGCTCGACAGAATTTCGTCGAGCGAATATATCGTGCGCCGAGTGCGTAAAGCCAGAGTGCTTATCATAGACGAAGTTTCTATGCTTTCTCCCAACATGCTTTCCATGGTGGATGCCGTCTGCCGGGAAATTTCGCAAAATCCGCGGCCGTTCGGGGGCCTTCAGATTGTACTCGTCGGAGATTTTTTCCAGTTGCCGCCGATTGTGAAAAGAGAAGAAGAGGATGGCATGCTCTCAATGCTGGCCGCCCTGCCCTTGCCTCGTTTTGCGTACGATTCTTCTTCGTGGGCGGCGGCAAATCCGGTGGTCTGCTATCTTACCGAGCAACATCGGCAGGACGATGCTGATTTTTTGGCCATGCTTTCCGCTATCCGCCGCGGAGCCTTTACTGGCGAGCATCTTCGCCATATTGAGAAAAGAAAAGTTGATCAGAAGTTTGCGCCTAATGGAGCGCCGAAACTTTTTTCGCATAATGTTGATGTAGACCGAGTAAATAATGAGATGCTTAGAGGCGTGGCGGGCCCGGCCCGAGTGTTTAGCATGTCTTCAAAGGGACCAAGCGCCGTGGTCGCCTCGCTCACAAAGGGCTGTCTCTCGCCGGAAGAGCTGTCACTTAAAGTCAGCGCTTCGGTGATGTGTACGAAAAATAATCCCAAAGAAGGTTTTGTAAATGGTACATTGGGCAAGGTGGAAGCGTTTAGCCAATACACCGGCTTTCCTGTGGTGAAAATGCGGAGCGGAAGACGGGTCGAAGTTTCTCCAATGGATTGGACGGTGGAAGAGGGTGGCAAAGTGCGGGCGCGCATTACCCAGCTGCCGCTTCGCTTGGCGTGGGCGATTACCGTACACAAAAGCCAGGGGATGAGTTTGGACGAAGCGGTAATGGATTTAAGCGATGTATTTGAATTTGGGCAGGGCTATGTAGCGCTCTCGCGGGTGCGGCGGCTTGCGGGTTTGCATCTCCTGGGCTGGAATGAACGCACGTTTGAAGTGCATCCCCAAGTATTGGCAAAAGACGGAGCATTTCAGGCCAAGTCAGGCGAAGCTGAAGCTACATTTTCCGCTCTTCTAGAGGGCGAGCTACAAAACATGCATACAAATTTTATAAGAGCGTGCGGCGGGAGAAGTGGGGCGAGCAAAAATGCTTCTCGAGAAAAAAATAAGGAAAAGGAGACAGCGCTCGCCACGATGCGGGGAATGTACGCCAATGCTTATCAGCCCTGGGACAAAGCGCAAGACAAAAAATTGGAGGAACTTTTTGGGGAAGGCTCTTCCATTTCCGAACTTGCCAAGACATTCGGCCGCAAAGACGGCGCTATCCGCTCCCGTCTCGCGAAGCTCGGATTTTTGGAAGTTTGAACGAAAAGCGAAAAAGAATAATCGGAAACCTCAATTTGACGGCTCTCTTTCAACGTGTTATCTTGATTGGGCGTTGGCCGATAGGGCCGCGATTTTTTTATGGAGATCAGGAACATAGCTATTATTGCCCACGTAGACCACGGCAAAACTACCCTGACCGATTCTTTGATGCGCCAGACGGGCGCTATCGGCGAGGGGGTTTCTATGGATTCGAACACGCTCGAAGTAGAGCGCGGCATTACCATTTATTCGAAAAACGCCTCGATCGAGTACAAAGGAACGAAGATTAATATAGTAGACACGCCTGGCCACGCCGATTTCGGTTCGGAAGTGGAGCGAGTGCTCCGTTCGATTGATTCGGTCTTGTTAGTAGTAGATGCCCAAGAAGGCCCCATGCCGCAGACGCGCTTTGTGCTGAAAAAATCTTTGGAGTTGGGCCTTCGGCCGATTGTAGTGATAAACAAAATTGACAAAGCCGCCGCCGATCCGGTCCGGTGCGAGGAACAGGTATTGGAGCTTTTTTGGGAATTGGGCGCAAACGACGAGCAGGCGGAATTCCCGGTGGTATATGCAAATGGCCGCGACGGGGTCGCAAAGTTGAAACTAAGCGACGACACAAAAGATTTAAGGCCGCTTCTTGATACTATTTTAGGGCATGTGCCTTCGGCGTTTTCCGAAGAACGCGCGGCAAGAGCGCTCCGTTTTCAGCCGTTTAACCTCGGCTATGATAACTTTTTAGGCCGCCTTGCGGTGGGGCGGGTGCATGAAGGGATAGTGCGCCAAAATGAAAATGTGTTTGTAAAAAAGCCGGATGGCCAGACGCGGCCGGGAAAGGTGAGTAAAATTTTCGCGTTTAAGGGGCTTGAGAGGGTGGAAGTAGACAACGCGGTAGCGGGCGATATCGTTCTCGTAGCGGGCATCTCCGATATATATATAGGAGAGACGGTGACTACTGATGAAAACGCTTCCCCCTTGCCCGCCATCGCTATCGACGAGCCGACCATTGCGCTTACGTTTTTAGTAAACAATTCGCCGTTTGCGGGGAAGGAAGGAAAATTTGTCACTTCCCGCCAAATCAGGGAATACTTGGAGCGGGAGGTAGAAGTAAACGTGGGTCTTAAGGTTGATTTTGAATCTGGGGACAGCTTCCGCGTCTATGGGCGCGGCGAATTTCATATTGCCATTCTTCTTGAGAATATGCGGCGAGCCGGATACGAGCTTCAGGTATCCGAGCCGCGAGTGATTATCCGCGAAGAGAACGGGCAAAAGTTGGAGCCTTTTGAGGAGGTAGTCGTCGATACGCCGAGCAAATTTCAGGGAGCGGTGATTGAGCGCCTCGGCATGCGGGCATTCGTGTTAAATAATGTTGCGCAAAAAGGGGAGACGGCGCGCCTGTCGTTCGAGGGGCCGACGCGCGGACTTTTGGGTTACCGAAGCCAATTTATTATCGATACGAAAGGAGAAGGTATTTTATCTTCGCGCGTGTTCGGATTCCGCCCGTACGCGGGGGAAATTAAACAAAGGGCGGTGGGTTCGATGATTTCGATGGCCGACGGGCGGGCGCTCGGATATTCGTTGTGGGGGCTTCAGGAGCGGGGCACATTGTACATCAATCCGGGGGTGGAGGTATACAGCGGCATGGTGATTGGAAACACTTCGAAAGGAGAAGAAATGTATGTAAATCCTACGAAAGGCAAACAGCTTACCAACACCCGCTCGAAATTGTCCGATGAGGCCATTGAGCTTGCTCCACCGTACGAGTTAAACATAGAGCGCGGGCTTGAAATTATGTCAGACAACGAATATTTGGAAATCACGCCCAAAAGCGTGCGCCTCCGCAAGCAATTTCTCACCGAAGCGGATCGCTCCCGCGCCAGAAAAAATCTCGCGTAGTCCCAAGGGGCGTAAAAACATTTTATAGGACATAAAAGACAAATATCGGACATTATGTCCGATATTGTTTAAGTTCTAATCTAAACCCTATAACCTTTTCCTTGGCTCCGAGTTATCCACATGAATAATCCTCTGAATTACCGGGGGAAAAGATACACTGAAATCAAGGGAGGACGCTAATAAAAGGTCAAAGCGCGTCCTTTTCTCTTGTTATCATTATTATTACTAACAATTTAACGCTTATTTTATGAAGGCTTCTACATTTACCACAACAAGAGGAGGCTTGTTATTATTTTTTGCGTTGGTGGCAGGGTTTATGCTCGCCATTGGTTTTTCTGTTTGGGCGGCTACCACTATTTCAACTAACGTCGTGACAGATGGTCACGTAAAAGCCACTTCGACTGTACAGGCGACGGGCAGTGTTTTGGCGTATGGTAATTTGCTTGTGGGTGGTTCTACCACAGCTGCGGTTACCGGCCTTAACGTTGGCGGTGTTACGGGAACCGCAGCAAGCGCTTTTATCACCGGGGGGCTTGGGGTTGAAAATGCCACTACTACTACCGGCCACTTTCTTGTCGGCAACGATTTTACGGTCTTTAGCAATGGCCGTGTCGCGGTCGGCGCTACTACTTCACCTGTGGTGGCCGGACCTAGCTTGAGTATAGGAGGCGCTGCCGGTACGCATGCTGATGTGTACATATCAGGAGGTTTGGGAGTAGCTAACGCGACTACCAGCGACGGAGACTTTGTGGTGGGAGACGATTTCTTTGTCTACAGCAACGGAAGAATAGGTATTGCTACTTCTAGTCCTGGTACTCCAGAAATTGGATTGGCGGCAAGCACGACAGAAACCCATTTTGCTTCTGGCGGAACGAGTACGGTGAAAATTTACTCTAATGATGTTACTGCTAACGCAGGAAAAGGAGGATGCATCGAAATGAATGACTCTGCGGGAACAATATACAAGATCTTTATTACCCACGGTTCTACCACATTGCTGGGTGTAGAGTCGGGTAGTTGCAGATAATGCATAGAAGCCTTACCAGCTTTTCTCTCTTACACAACACATGAGAAAAAATATCCTCACAACGGGAGTATGGCTTCTCTCTTCGCTCATCGGGGTAGCGGGCGGGCCTCTCGTGGCGCTTGCGGCGAACGATTTGACCTTTCAGAACGGAAACCAGATTTCCATTGCCGATCCGGCAATCACGTTCTTCATCACCAAGACTGGGACAGTTGATTCATTTACTGTAACTGGCACCGACTTCAGCTTTATTATGTCAAGCGGCTCGGCTCTTACCGCTACTTCGAGCGCTTCTCGAACACTTACCGCCAGCCCCGGTACATTTGTGACGGCATCAAACTGTGATAGCTCTGGGAACTCGTTAACATTGTCGAAAACTACCACAGGCACTCAAGAGGTAACAATTTCGATAGGAAGTTCCTGTCTGCCTTCTTCTGGAGGAGGCGGCGGGAGCGGTTCTACAGGTGGAGGGGGAGGAGGCGGTGGAATAATTACTCCACCACCACCGCCACCTCCGGCATCAGTAACGCCACCGCCACCGCCACCCGCAGGACAGGTTACTCCGCCTCCTCCGCCTGCAACTACGCCTTTTTCTGTTTCTTCTTTCACTAAACCGATGCAGGTGGGCGATCGAGGTGACGAAGTAAGTAAATTACAGGAGTTTCTCGCTCGTGACCCGGAAGTATATCCCCAAGGGCAAGTAAGCGGATACTTTGGAGCATTAACCAAGCAGGCGGTAAAGAACTTTCAGAAAAAGCATGGCATTTCCCAAGCTGGAAAAGTAGGGCCGCAGACGCTCGCAAAACTTAATGAACTTCTTACTGTGAATCTCGGGGCCACTCCGCCTCCTCCACCTCCGGAATCTCCCCCCGTGTCGTTCACCTTTACGAAAGACCTTAAAATGGGCGATCGAGGCGACGAAGTAAAGAAGCTTCAGGAGGTTCTTGCCAAGGACCTAGAAGTGTATCCTGAAGGGCAAGTAAGCGGATACTTTGGAGCATTAACCAAGCAGGCAGTCATTCGTTTCCAGAAGAAGTATGGTATTGCCCAAGTAGGAAGAGTCGGGCCTCAAACCAGAGCTAAGCTCAATGAACTTCAAGGAAGCGGGCTCGGAGTAGGCACTAACGCAAATGGGCAGAGCGTGGTAGGGCTCCAAGAGCAGTTGCGTCTCTTGCAGGAACAGATGAATGCTCTCTTGGCGAATCCTCAATAACGCTTAGGAAGAGCTTGTAAAAGACAAAAATCCCGGCCCGCCGGGATTTTTGTCTTTTTGATCAGCCATGGTAATTTTAAAAAATGGGAGAAAAGTCCGATATACATTACGTGGAAGAGCGGGCAAAAAAAATTACCGAGGCTCTATATCGCGTAACGGATTTGTTTCCTGACCGAGAACCTTTGAAGTGGAATCTGCGGGCGGGAGCAGTTGAAATTTTGGAAGTCATTTTGTCGTTAGGAAGCTACCCCCCAAAAGGGACAGGCGATAGCTTAAAGAATACGGAACAGAGAATACAAAGGCTTGTAGCGCTTTTGGATTTGGCCCAAGCCGGAAGCTTTATTTCCAGCCTTAATTTTGAAGTGTTAAAGAGCGAATACCGCAATTTGCAGGGGTTTCTCCTGGTACCTTCAAACGAGCCTTCCCAAAATCTTCTGCCGGTATTTTATGAGCTCCAAAACATGGGGATAATAGAGAAGCAGCTTTCTTCTGGGGAGGAAGGCGATAAAGCCCCGCCCGAAGCTTTGGAAAAGCAGATGCGAGAGAGAGATCGCCCGCAGAAGAGAGATGAGCCTATAGGACAAGATAACGGACAAATAAGCCGCCGTTATTTTCCGGAAAAAGACAGGCGCTCGGTAATTGTGGATTGTCTGCAGCGCCGCCCCGGTCAGTGGGTAAGCGTGAGGGAACTAGCCGCCCTTTTTGAGCACAACTTGAGTGAAAAAACGCTCCAAAGAGATTTGGCGGGCATGATAGAGGAAGGAATTGTTGACAAACAAGGGGATAAGCGGTGGCGCCGTTACGCTATGAAAAACAAATAGGGGGTGGGAGAAAGGAGGTCTGAATTTCTTGACTTGATTGGACGTTTCGCGATATTCTAGGAAGGCAAGTTCGGAGGTGTTGTGGGGCGCTTTTTGTTCAGAAAAGCAGTTATCCACAAAGCATATTTTTGAGCTTGTGCTCCCTAATTACTATAATAGGGTTAATGCAGCCAGGTAACGTGCAGGTAAAGTTTTTTTAGGCAGCTTTTTTCTGTTTGGCCAGGACCTTGAAAATTGCATATTGATGGATGTACGGTGGGAAACGGAAAAGTATTAACGTATCTTATTTTAGTTAATTAACTGGAGTCTTGAGTCTGGTCGATCTTCCCCTTCCGCTCCGCCAACCGGCGGATGCCGGAGTAGGTGGAACGAGTGACTTGACTCCGTAAGAAAGCAAAAATTTAACGGTTGATTATTAGAGCACGGAATACATTGGTCGCGTCGAGACCGGGATGTTCCGTGCTAGTTAATTAGGCAATTAAAAACATTATGAGTACTAAATATAAGAAAGGACTGGCAAGAATTGCCGTTACTTTCTTAAGCTTCTCAACGGCATTAACTGCCGGAGGAGCTTCGCTTGCAGTACCTCTGGTGGCGCAAGCCGATCACACGACTGCGCACACTATTGAGCAGCTGCAGGCCACTATCGCGGACTTGACTGCGAAAATCGCAGCATTAAGCGGTGGCGGTTCAGGCGCGGGCGCAGCGCTTTGCACCTTTACCCGCAGCCTCTATTCAGGGGTTTCGGCAGGTGAGGATGCGCGATGTTTGCAAAAGTATCTGAATAGCGCGGGCTTTCAGGTGTCTGCAAGCGGCGCGGGTTCGGCAGGAAATGAAACTACGAGCTTCGGCCCCAAGACAAAAATGGCAGTAGCGAAATGGCAGGCGGCAAATGGCGTTTCTCCTGCGGCAGGAGTGTTTGGCCCTCTTTCAAGAGCCAAGTACACTTCCTTGATGGGCGGGACTACTCCTCCGCCTCCGCCAGGACCTCCTGGGCCTCCGCCCCCTCCCACTGTGGGAACAGGCTTAAGAGTTGATCCGGGCACACAGCCTGCAAACAGCTTGTCGCCGGAAAGCGCGGCGCGCGTTCCTTACACCAGAGTGAAACTTACCGCCGCGAATGACGGCGATGTGGTAGTAAAATCAATTACCGTTGAACGCACCGGCTTTATGGCTGATGCGGCAATCAGCGGGATTGTCCTTTTGGACGAAGACGGCAACCAGATTAGCACGGTGGAGAAAAGCTTGAACGCGAACCACCAGGTAGTATTGAACGACTTGTTCACGGTTCCGAAAGGCACTTCAAAGGAATACACCATTGCCGCAAATATGGCGGCAGACAACGACGCGAGAGCGGGCCAGGTAGGTTACCTTTCTGTGCAAGCGGTTGATGCTTCACCGGCAACGGTAACGGGTTCATTCCCGATCGTTGGAGCTGGGCACACGGTAAACGGCACGCTCGCGATTGGTTCGGTAACGATGGACAAGGGTTCCAACGATCCCTCTAGCTCGCCGACCAAAGAAGTAGGCACGACGAACTATGTGTTCTCATCAATCAAGATGACCGTAGGCTCTCAGGAAGATGTGATGCTCGAAAGAATCCGCTGGAATCAATCAGGCTCCGCGGGATCTGCAGACCTTAAGAACATTGCCGTGTACGACAACAAAGGAAACAAATACGACGTAACGGTGTCAGCTGATGGCAAGTACTACACCGCAAAAATAGGTTCTGGCATTCGGGTGAACAAAGGCGATATTGCCGAGCTGTATATCAAAGGCGATATTGAGTCTGGCGCGGCAAGGACCATTGACTTCGATGTATACCGCCGCACCGACCTTGTAGTGAAAGGACTTGACCACAAATTCTACATTACTCCTCCTAATGGTGCGTCCGATCCGACGGACGACTCCTCGGCTTTCTCGAGCGTCAACCCATGGTACGACGCTTCACAGGTTACCGTTGGCAATGGTTCTTTGAGAGTTGAGAAATCCAACACCGTTACCGGCGGAAACGTGGCAGTAGGAGGCTCTAACCAGGCTATAGGTGCTTTCACCTTCGAGGCCAAAGGTGAGCCGATTACTTATACCTCCTTGGTGCTGACGATTGTAAGCACCGATGCCGATTCGGGAGGCGAGAAGGCAGAACTCACGAACGTAACCATCTACGACAAAAATGGCGGAGCGGTTGCCGGTCCGAAGGACCTTGTCAAGACCTCAATCACCTTCACGGATTCGGTAACGGTTCCGATCGGCGTGAACACCTACACGGTGAAAGGAAAACTTGGATCCACCGGATGGGAAAATAACGATACAATTGTGGTAGGACTTCGTCCTCCCTCTACGGCAATCTCATCGGTTACGGGGCAGGTAACGGGTAACACCATTACCCCGACTCCGGCTTCCAATGTTGATGCCAACACCCAGACGGTAAAGGCGCCTGCCTTGGCAGTGTCTCCTTCCACTTCTCTTATCGCCCAGAATGTGATTAGAGGAGCTAATCAGATGGAAGTCGGGCGCTATAACTTGGACGCGGGCAGTTCGGGAGACGACATGAAGGTAAATATCGTGAAAATTCGAATGGTAACTTCCGGGTCGCTTGACCCGGATGAGTTCAACACCATTGCGCTCTACGATGGCACTGCCACCACCGCCACCCTTTTGGGCACTGCCACGAACCCGTCTGGGAATGCTGATGGCGATGACGTAACGGTTTCAATTACCTTAGATACTTCATTGATTATTCTCAAGGGAGTGAACAAGATAGTAAGCTTGAGAGCAAACAGCGCCACAACCATCGGCGCAGACGACACGGTTCGGTTTGACTTCTCTGGCAGTATCACAAATGGAGACTGGACGGTGCTCGGCCAATCTACCGGGACTGAAATTACCGAGACCTTCTCCACTTCTGCCGGTTCTTTGATGACATTCAAAGTAGGCGGCGGGTATGAGATTACCGAAGACACATCGGCGGGGCAGACCGAGGGTTGGTATCCGGATGGTTCAACTGGAGTAACTGTCGCGGCCTTCAAAGTTCGCGCGACTTCCGAAACCATCGCGGTTAAAGACTTCCAGGTTCAGCTTACGAACACCGCATCGAGCACGGCTGCCGATATTGCGATGGTCTATCTCTACGAGGGATCGAAACTGATCGCGAAACGAGTGCCTACATTCCAGAGCAGGGTAGAAAACTTCAGCTTCAACACCACTGCGGCTCAAGGAGACGGATCGGCGGCTCAACCGACAAACTTCCTTGAAGTTCCTGCCGATACCTTCAAGATTGTTACCGTGAAAGTTGACTTACCGACCCTTAATTCGCAATCTTGCCAGGATTCGGCAACGCCGTGTTCTGGACGTCTGATTGCAGTTGACACGGGTCCCGGCTCAAGCGTGAAGCACAAGGGCGTAGGCCGCGGTTCGGGTGTGGAATACTCCCCCGCGGTATACTCGAGCGGCACGACTTCAGGAACTACCTCGGTAACGGGAGTTAGGTACTTCCGCGCAGTTCCGAAAGTGGAGCTGGTAACCTTGCCCTCGGGCACCTCGCTTGCCTCTGGCGTGAAAGTGTACCGTTGGAAAGTGACGGCGCAGGGCGGCGACATCGGCGTCTACAAGTTTACGCTTAAGATGTCTACTTCTGGAGGAGCGGCGCTTCTCTTGGACAGCGCGAAGATCGTGAACGAAACAGAGGCGAAAGATATGACGAACTCGATTACCCTTGCTACTAGCTCGGTAACGCAATGTGGCGACACGACGGGAGACGGGTCTGGCGGGTGTACATTCGACACCTCGGGCAACATCCGGCTCCATGCGATTGTGGATAACACCACGAACTACTCCGACAGATGGGTGAGGATCAGTTCGGGCGCGAGCCACACCTTTGCCTTGCAGATTGCATCGGTAACCTTGACCGCCACTACCGGAGAGAAAGTTACGACGCAACTCTTCACCGACGCTTCGTACCCGACGGCATCGTCCACGGGCCTTGGACAGACGTTCATGTTCAAGCGGGGAGCGGTGGAAGCTGATCGGCAAGATGACTTCATCTGGACCGACTTCACCGCGGAGGCAACTTCGTCCGCAACTAATGCTGATACCAGTGACTGGACGAACGGATTCCGCGTCGACAACTTCTTCAACGATCTCGACGCAGTCACAGTGACCGAATAACGAATCGCTTGTGTTCCGGTAGTACCGGAAGATTCGGGGAAAACCCCTCCGATGTACATCGGAGGGGTTTTCCTTTTGCTCGCCTTTTGATATAATTTTTAGACGATGAAACGAGAAAACGTATTGACTATTTTGATGTTTGTGGTTGCGCTGGCGGTCGCGGGCGGTTTTGCATATTGGTATGGTTTTCGCGGGGGAGAGAACCAGCCGCCTGTTGTAATAACGCCTCCTCCGCCTCCTGATGGAGTTAATCCTCCGCCCGGTAACATAGCAAGCCAGCCCAAGGATAAGTTGCCGCCATTTCCTAAGAATTATAAAATAATCCGCTACGACCAGAAAGTAACGGCGGAAATAAGCGCAGAGGTCCGGAAAAAACAGGAAGACGCGTTTAAGGCGGTGCTTGCCGACATAGAGAGAAATCCCGATACTCCCAGCGTATGGATAGAACTAGGCAATATTAAAAAGTTTTTTGGCGACTACCAGGGCGCTATCGCCGCGTGGAGGTATGTGATCTTAATCCGCCCCAAACATTCGACTTCGTACAACAACCTTGGCGATCTGTATTGGCACTATTTAAGAGATTTTCCGAAAGCGGAGGAAAGCTACCGGAAGGCAATTGAGAACTTTTCTGATAACTTGGGACTCTACAAAGACTTAAGCGACTTATACCGCTATGACTATAAAGAAAAAGCCCACCTCGCGGATGATATACTTTTAGATGCGCTCAAGGTGCAGCCAAAGAGTGTAACGGCGCTTGCGTGGCTTGGCGGGTATTATCGCGATACGGGAAACAAAGAAAAGGCCCGAGAATACTTTGGACGGGCACTGGAGATAGATCCGGCCAATGCCCAAATTAAAGCAGAACTCGAAGCCCTGGCAGGCATGTAGTTGGTATATGAAATTAATAGCCGACAAACGGTAGAAGCGCCATAATGCGGGCGCGTTTGACGGCGCGGGCGAGCTTTCGCTGGTGGAGTGCGCAGACCCCGCTGCGGCGTTTGGGCATAATGCGGGCCTGGGGGTCAATAAAGCGCTTCAAAAGGTCGGCATTTTTATAGTCGACAATTTTGATGTTCGAGGTGCAAAAATAGCATTGCTTCTCGACGGCTGGAACGGTATTGGTTGGTCTGGCGGGGTGCATCATGGGTCGTGTAGCGTGAAGCATAAAATTAGAAGGGTATTTCATCTGGGTTGATATCTTCATCCGGGGGATATTCAATGGTCCCGATTTCCTCCGCTTTTGGGGCAGCTTGCTGGCTTTCAGGGGCTTCTTCGCGCCCCGCTCCTTGTCCTTGCGGGCTGCCACCGCCTCCACCTCCTAAGCGGGGACCCAACTGGAGGCGTTCGACTACTATTTCCGTGCGGTTTCGTTTGAGGCCATCTTTACCCTCCCAGTTTCTTGTTTGCAGCCTTCCTTCTACCATCACCGATTTTCCCCGGGAGAGATATTGGCTTGCGATTTCCGCGGACTTTCCGAAAGCGACTACGTTATGGAACTCGGTTTGTTTCTCTTGCCGCCCGTTTTTGGTCCAAAACCGGTTGGTTGCCACCGCGAAGGAAGCTACCGGCTGCCCGGACGGAAGCGAACGCGTTTCCGGGTCGCGGGTAAGATTGCCTATGATAAAAACTTTATTGAAGTTCATCCTCTTATGCTCCTAGGATTTCCTCTAATTTTTTATCGATCAAGGAAATATCGGCAGCGGGTTTTTCTTCCTGGCGAGCAAACTTAGAAGACCCCCGCCGCCTTGTTTCAAGTTCTGTGCGTTGGGAACGAGCTAATATGAAGCGGGTGAGCTGTTTTTCGCGCCGCAAAATCTCTTCCAGGCCCTTTGCTGCTGAAGGGGAAAGATAGAACTTAACGGACCAGAAATATGCCTCGCGGCTTTTTTGTATGGGGTAAGCGAGCCAGCGCTTTACGGGACTGGCGGTCTCTAACACCACGCCTTTATTGTTTTCAATATATTTACGGGCGAGATTGTTTACTATATCCGTTTCTTCCTCGCTTTCCGCATTTACAAGACAGAAAAGTTCATATAATTTAGCTTCCAAATTCATGGGAACAGTATAGTAGATAAGGCGCGTATGGTCAACCCCACAATCACAAACCTGAAACTTGAAACACGGAACACGTTCCATGATTCATATTTTGAACTCAATGATGTCTCCCTCCGCCACCGCATAATCCTTGCCTTCCGTGCGAATAAGCCCCAATTCGCGGGCGCGCGCCCATGAGCCTGCTTCGATAAATTTTTCGTACGAAATGACCATGGCGCGGATAAATTTTTCTTCAAAGTCCGAGTGAATGGCGCGTCCCGCCCGTGGCGCTTTTGAGCCTTGAGGGATGGTCCAGGCTCTTGTTTCGTCTTCGCCGGTAGTGAGAAAAGTCAAAAGTCCCAGAAGCTTGTAGCACGCGCGGATAAGCTCTCCCAAGCGGGGCAGAGCGCCAAGTTCTTTTGCCTCCTCCGGGCTCAATCCGCTTAATTCCAATTCTTCTTTTATATCGAGCCCTATTGCATTTTCTTTAGGGGGAATGAAGGCGGGCTCGCCCTCCATAGCTTTAGCGGAGGAGGGATCTTTAGCATTAAAGCAATACAAGATCGGTTTTGCCGAAAGAAGACCCAATTCGCGGGCAAGTGTGAGCGACTGTGCGTCCTTATGTAACGCCCCTGTCTTGACGCTCTCCAAAAGCCGAAGGACGGCGGCATGTCTTTCGAGCGATTTTTTGTCGCCTGCTTTCTTTTCGCGCTCAAGCCGGGCTACCGCCATTTCAAGTATTTCCAGGTCTTTTAACAAAAGCTCGGTTTCCAGAATTTCGATGTCTCGCACCGGATCGGGCATTCCTTCCACATGGATAATGGAGGAATCTTGGAAAGCGCGCACCACTTCTACAATGGCATCTACCTCGTAAATGTGCGAGAGAAATTTATTGCCAAGCCCCTCGCCTTCAGCCGCTCCTTTTACGAGTCCCGCAATGTCCACGAATTCCACGTATGCCGGTACGATTTTTTTTGAATGAGAAAGCTTTGCCAGTTTTTCCAGCCGCTCATCGGGCACCGCTACAATTCCCACGTTGGGGTCGATGGTGGCAAAAGGATAGTTGGCAATGTCTACTTGTTTTTTGGTAAGCGCTTGGAAAAGGGTAGATTTGCCCACATTCGGGAGCCCCACGATGCCTATTTGAAGCGGCATGGCTTTATGGTAGCATTCTTTTTGTGAATATAAATCCAGGTATTTTTAGGGCGTACGACATCCGCGGCGTATTTCCGGATGAGATTAACAAAGAAGCGGCATACCGCATCGGGCGCGCTTACGTAAGCTATCTCCGCAATAACCCCACGCTCGAAGGCCCTATTCAAATTGTAGTTTCTTCCGATGCGCGGGGGTCTTCTCCGGAATTAAAGCAAGAGCTTATCCGCGGCATTACCGATGAAGATGCGAGGACAACAGTAATCGATGCGGGTCTTACCACCACTCCCATGCACTACTTCGCGGTAAATTATCTGAAAGCAGAGGGAGGTGTAATGGTTACCGCTTCGCATAATCCGAAAGAATATAACGGTTTCAAGCTCTCGCGCGAAGGGGCGCGGCCTATTTACGCGGGGGGCGGCATGGAAGAGGTAAAAAACGCGGCGGTGCGCGGAGTGTTTGAAACACCTACCACACGCGGCGCGGTAGAAGACAAAAGGATTGCAGACGAATATATTGATTTTCTTCTCGCGAATATTCCTGCAAACGAGCTTCGCCCTCTCAAGGTGGTGTTCGATTGCGGAAACGGCATGACGGGGCTTTTTGTGCGGAAGCTTGCCGAAAAGCTACCGATTTCTTTTGAAATTTTGTACGAAGAGGCCGATATGTCATTCCCGAACCATGAAGCGAATCCCTTGAAAGATGCCACACTCGACGAGCTTCGAAAACGAGTAAAAGAAACAAAAGCTGACTTGGGCGTAGCATTTGACGGGGATGGCGATAGAATCGGGTTTCTGACCCATGAAGGAGTGCGCGTGCCGAGCGATTTTATGACTGCCCTTTTTGCCTCTTTCTTTGCGGCAAAAGAGCCGGGAGCGCGGGCGGTGTACGATCTCCGCTCATCGAAGGTAGTACCGGAAGCGATTAAAGCGGCAGGAGGCGTTCCTCTTAAATGCCGCGTAGGCCACCCTTTCGTAAAGGCGCTGATGCGCCAGGAAGACGCGGTGATGGGAGGAGAAGTTTCAGGACATTCTTATTTCCGCTCGACTTTCTATGCTGAGTCGTCCTTCTTTGCATTTATCACATGCCTTATGGTGCTTTCCGAATCCGGGAAAACATTAAAAGAGCTTGCCGCCCCGCTTTACAAATACTTCTCGAGCGGCGAGATAGATATGAAAGTGGATAATCGGGAAAAAGCGATTGACATGATCGCTGCGAGGTTCAAATATGCAGAGTACGTCGGCTATCTCGACGGCCTTTCGGTAGAATATCCGGATTTTTGGTTCAACGTCCGCTCCTCGAACACCGAGCCCCTTTTGCGGGTAAATATAGAAGGGCGCACAAAAGAAGCGATGGAGATGGCGCTTTCCGACATCCGCCGAATTTTGGGGGCTTAAGAAAGCTTGAGAAGGCCGATTTTTTGTTTGACTTCGGCGAGGGTTTTTTCGGCGGTTTCGTGGGCGCGCTTTCTCCCGTTCTTGAGAATTGCGATGAGTTCCGTTTTATTTTCCAGAAGTTCGAGGCAGCGCGCGCGGATAAGGGATAGTTTTTCTACCACGAGCTCCGCCATGTCAGATTTAAACTCGCTATAGTTTTTTTCTTGGTATCTTTCTTCAAGAGAAGCGATGGGAGTATCCGAAAAGTGGCTCATAATGGAAAGAAGATTTGAGATTGCCGGTTTTTCTTCGGGGTGGTAACGAATATCGGAGCCGGAGTCCGTCACCGCGATTTTTATTTTTCGCCTTATTTCTTCCGGCTCGTCGAGCATGGCAATATAATTATTCGCACTCGGCGCGGATTTGGACATTTTTTTTGAAGGGTCGTCGAGGCCCATAATGCGCCCCCCTTGTTTTTGTAAGAGTGTCTGCGGCTCGGGGAATGTCTCGCCAAAACGCGCGTTGAATTTCCGCGCCAGCGTGCGGGTAAATTCGAGATGCTGCACTTGGTCTTCGCCCACAGGTACCACGGCGGTTTTATAGAGCAATATATCGGCGGCCATGAGGATAGGGTAGTTAAAAAGTCCGGCCAAAACACTATCATGTTTTCCGCTTTTTTCTTTAAACTGCGTCATGCGCTCAAGCTCTCCCATGGGAGTGAGCGTACCCAAAATCCAGCCGAGTTCGGTGTGGGCGGGCAGGTGCGATTGGACGAAGATGGTATTTTTTTGAGGGTCGAGACCGGAGGCAATATACAGCGCGGCAATTTCTAGTGTGCGGGCGCGGAGTTCCTCGGGCTCCTGCGGCTCGGTGATGGCGTGTAGGTCTACGACGCAAAAGAATGTCTGGTAGTCGTTTTGAAGCGCGACGAATTGTTTGATCGCTCCGAGATAATTCCCAATATGCAGGTTGCCCGAAGGCTGGACGCCGCTGAATGCGATGGGATTCATATAAATCATTCTATCAAATATTTTCTTGAGAAGAAAAAGCGGGAACAACCTTTTTCCTCATTCTCGGTCGCCTCAGGCGACCTCCGAGGCAAAGACCGTTTTGTCCCGCGAAGCACGGGAACCATGCCAAAACGGTCTTTGAATCCGGAAAAAGATTTTCCCGCCTTTTCTTCTTCGCGGCGCGCGTCACTTATACCTCAATGATCACCGGCAGCACCATGGGCCGCCGGGCGGTTTTGCGGAAGAGGAATTTGCCGAGTTCTTCACGAAGTTCGTCGCGGAGAAACGTCCAATTGATGGGGTGCATATTGCCGGTGCCGCTTTCGATTACGTGCCGCACGAGCGCGCGGGCTTGGGCCAGAAGGTCGCGCGACTCTTTCAGATACACGAACCCCCGCGAAATAATGTCGGGCGAGCCTTTTATTTTTCCGGATTCGCCGTTTACCACCGCAATGACCACGAAAATACCGTCTTCCGAGAGCATTTGCCGGTCGCGGAGCACCACTTCTTTTACGTCGCCTACCCCGAGTCCGTCCACCATCACGTGGTCTATAGGAACTTTTTCCTTCGTTTTTCGTATTGTTTCAGGCGTAATTTCTACCACCTCGCCGTCTTCGGCGATGCAGGCGTGCTTCGCATCTACGCCCGCTTCAAGCGCCAGTTCCGTGTGGAGGCGGAGCATGAAATAGTTGCCGTGCATGGGGATGAAGTAGCGGGGAGAGAGCAGGCGGATAAGATCTTTCAAGTCTTCGCCTTTCGCGTGCCCGGAAGCATGGATATCCATAGATTCAGAATGATAAATTTTCCCCGCTTTTTTATAGAGAACGTCTTTTAATCTTTGCACGGTTGCTTCGTTGCCTGGCACTACTGACGAAGAGAAGATAATGGAATCGGCGGGTTTTAATTGCAGGTGCCGGTGCTCTCCATTTGCAATCCGCATCAGTACGGCATGGTCTTCGCCTTGCGCCCCTGTGCACACGATAGTGAGGCGGTTGTCCGGGAGGTTCGCAAGCTCCTCGTGGCTTATGAACGTACCCTTTTGCACTTTCAGATAACCCAACTCTTGCGCCACGATCACGTTTTGGCGCATTGAGTAGCCTTCCACGAGCACCTTCCGGCCATATTTTTCCGAAAGCCAGATGAGTTGCTGGATGCGGGTTAGCAAAGAAGCAAAGGTGGCGCTGATAATGCGCCCGCTCGCCGCTTTGAAAATCTCTTCCAAATTTTTCTGGATTTCACTTTCCGAAATAGTACGGCCAGGCGATTGAGAGCCGGTGGAGTCGGAAACCAAGAGCGTTACGCCTGCGGCTCCCAATTCCTTAAACCGATTGATGTCGGCCGGTTTTTCGTTTACTGGGGTGTGGTCGAATTTCCAGTCTCCCGTATGCACCACGCTGCCTCCCGGCGTTTTAAGTACCACGCCAACGCAATCAGGGATGTTGTGATTTACATGGAAAAACTCGACTTCGAATTTACCCAACTTCAGTTTTGAGTTCTCGTTGATCAGCTCCACCTTTGGCTTAGCGGTGTGCTTAAAGTCTTCCTGGCGCCGGAGGATCATGCCTCGGGTAAGGGCGGTAGTATAGAGAACGGGCGAGCCCAAAGGTTCCAAAAGATGGGGGATGGCGCCAATGTGGTCGAGGTGCCCGTGGGTGATAATGACCCCGCGGATATTGCGCTTTTTTGCGGCAAGATACGAGATGTTGGGGATCAAATAATCTATTCCCGGCATGTTTTCCTCCGGAAATTGGAGGCCCATGTCGATAATGACGATATCGTCCCCATACTCGTATACGTAACAGGAGCGCGTTACCTCGCCGCATCCGCCCAGAGGAATAAAGCGCAGGGTTTTTGCTCCTGCGGGAGCGCCTGTTCTAATAGGCAGGCTGGCCTCCCCGGCCCGCTCTGGAGCGTGCCGGACAGGTCCTTTTCTTTGAGGGACTCTTCGAGTCCGCTCTTTTAATGAAGTTTTCATAGTGCCGCGGGGGAGATTCGAACTCCCATGTCCTTGCGAACGCTAGCTCCTGAAGCTAGTGCGTCTACCAATTCCGCCACCGCGGCAAGTCCGCTTAGAGTAGATTATTTATTTTTCTTAAAACAATTTTCGATAGTGAGAATGTCCCGCCACTCTCTCGGATGTGAGAGAAAATCCAAACGCTCGGGGTGTTCGATAAGATTGTAGAGGGGCTTTTTCTTCATGATATTAAGGCGGGGGGGCTCTTTGGGGCGAAGTTTCGTCAGTTCAGGTATTATATAATAAAACGAATTTTTTTCAAACTCCACCGTTTTTTTATCGCTGGATTCAAGAACGTAATAGCATGCCCCGTGCAAGTTTTCGTACGTGTCGTAGTCGTACTGAAAGAAGTCGCCGATCCAGTTGGAGAGAATGAGGGGAGAGGGGCCTGGATTAATGCTGATGTGCCCAAACCCCGGGGGCATCACTGCTTTTTCCCCTTCGCGCGCTTCAATAAGATATGCCTCCTCGATGGTGCGCGGGTCGTTTCGTTTCGGTTTTTGAATAATCCACCAGGCAGTTCCTGACAGCACCTCGTAGACTTCGGGGTAGTTTTTCGCGTGGTAATGGCCGAATGTTTTAGGAAGTTCGCGGCCAATCGGTCCGGGATAAAGGGCGGTAAGGTCGTAGCGGATGTTGAGGCGGTCTAGCGTTTGGGCGTCTTGGTCGCGCCGCACGTTCCGCCACACATGGTATACCACTCGCTCATCGCCGGGGTAAGTTTGAAAAAGCACGGGGTTTAAGTCTTCCACCCGCCGCGCGCTTTTTTCGCCGCCCGAAATTCCGCGACCGAGGCGGAGCTCGGAGTTTTTAAAACCCAGGTCGAGGCCAGCGCGGTCTTTAAGGTTTTTTGAAAATGTTCCAGACATGGGCTGTGGAAAAATACCACTTGGGCGCGTTTGAAAAACGCTCGGCCGGAGTTACGATATTTTCCGTTCCGAATCCTTGCGCGGTTTTCGGCACAATATAGATAAAATAAGGAGAGTAGAGAAAGACAGCGGGGATATCGGCGATAACTTCTTTTTGGAATTCTTCATACTGGCGCTCCCGCTCTTCCGGAGAAAAACTGCTCCGCGCTTTCTCGAGAGCCTGATCCGCTTTGCGGTTAGTGTAAAGCGCAATGTTAAGCCCGGGATCGTTTCGTTGGGAAGAGTGCCAGAAGGCAAACGGGTCTGGGTCGCGGCCCACTACTTCGCCGAAGAGAAGCGCGTCGTATCGGCGAGGGCGGATCACGTTTTGGTTAAGGTCGGAAGTTTCGAATACCAGCACTTCCACTTTCGCGCCGAGCGCTTCCCAATTCTGTTTTATGATGTCGGCCGCCCGCACCAGGTCGGAGGCGTTAGAAGTGGAGATGGAAAATGAAAATTCTTTGGCAACTTTCTTGTTCTCGATTTTTTCGTATATCCCAGTCTCTTTGTTTTTCATCCAACCGGCTTTTTCCAGCCCGGCCCGCGCGCGTTCCAGGTTAAATTCTCCCTCCGTGTGTTCCAACGCTCCGAATACTCCCGGCGGGATGGGAGAGTTTACCTCCAGCGCGTAGCCTTCCAACACTTCTTTTATAATGCGCTCTTTGTCGGTGGCAAGGTTCAAGGCCTCCCGCACCTCTTTTTCCACAAACAGCGATTTTTCGTTTTGATTAAAAAATATGCCGAATACTCGCGGAAGCGTGAGCTTTTTTATCTCTCCGCCCTGGCGCTGCACTTTGCGGATATTATGGGGGGAAATAGCGCTAGCCGCATCGATGGCGCCCACTTCATACGCGTTTAAAAGCTCAACCTCGGAAGGATAAAAACGGAGCACCATTTTCCGGATGTAGGGTTCGCCCAAAGGATAGGCCCGAAAGCTTTTTAGCGTGTACGAATCTACTATGCCGCTTTCTTTCAAGGAAACTTCGTCTACCCGCCAAGCGCCCGCTCCCACAGGTTTTAAATTGATCGGGGAGAGCGGAATTTCATTGGGGCTTATTTTTCCCCACACGTGCTTGGGCATAATGCCGAGAGTGGTATTTTCCAAAAACGGCGCATAGGCGCGCTTAAGCGTGAAGCGCACGTGCCGCTCGTCTGTCGCTTCCGCTTCCACTCCTTCCCAGTTGGCCCGAAGAGGGCTTTTTACCGCGGGATTTTTGGCGAGCCCCACGGTGAATACCACATCTTCCGCCGTCACTTTTTTGCCGTCATGAAATTCTGCCTCAGGCCTGAGGGCGAACGTATAAGAAAGACCGTCAGGCGAGATTTCATAACTTTCGGCCACGTCGGGCGCTAATTTTCCTTTTCCATCCGAGCGCATAAGGCCCGAGTAGATGAGGCTTACAAGATCGCGGTCGGGGTCGGAGATGGCGAGCACCGGATTTACAACGTGCGGGCTTCCCACAATGCCCTCTTTCCATGTGCCGCCGGGGGCGGGAGTTTCGAACGAAAAGCGCTTGTTAATTTCGCTTACGGTGCCGAAAAATCCTACAAGTGCGAGCATGGAAAGCGCGATAAGCAAAATCCGCTCGCGGCGCGAGAAGAGCCGGAAGGTGTAGTGAATTTTATTCCACGAGGGAAAAATCTGTTTTTTTTCAGGCGAGTCGTTGGCCACGATACATTACTTTACAAGAAGAACGAGAAAAGCCGAGAGCAAAAACAGGAAACCGAGAATGATGGTCGAAATAAACAATGTCCTTTCAAATCCGCGCTTGGTGCGGTAGACGTTTCCTTCCCCGCCGAATACGCCCGAAAGGCCTGATCCGCGCTGCTGCAAAAGAATGGCGGCAATGAGCAGGATGGACACCCCTATTTGTATAAAGGGGAGCGCCCCTTTGAGAATCGACATTGAATATATTCTACTCTAATAAAGGTTTTAGGTCAATCACAAGAACTGCTTTAGAAACTCTTGCGGGATAAGGATAGGAAACGGACAATGTTCGACTACTTCCTTCCGAAGGAAATCCTTAGTGTTCCACGTTACGAGCGCGTCGGGATGCGTTTTTGTAGCTGCGGCCAGTATGGGAGCATCGCTCGTTGGAAGAAGCTCGTAAGCTTTGCGAATTTCTTTCAGCGATGGTTCTGGAGTAATCTCTGGTGGAATTAACAAAAAAGAAGCCTAACTAGCTGTAAGTTTGGGAAATTTTTTCTTGATATTTCGTTCAGCCTCTTCGATGATCTGCGGAGAGATGATAGGGATGGCGTGCCCAGTAAAACATGCGGCAAGAACAACTCCCGCTGCTCCTGTGGGTGAGTTAAGCCCCGCCAAAAGCGCGCTCGTATCAACGAACACGCGAAGCTTTTTTGGCATAGCGCTCTTTCCAGATTTGATTCCGTATTTCTTTTACCGCTCTGGCGATTGCCTTTTCTGAATAAGAAGAAGCGGTTCGTTCCTTGCGAGGGAGCGAACGATATGCGTCAATTTTCATTTGCTGAAGTTCTTTTTCGAGCCGTGTAAGTTCTCGGTAGATTTTTGTAGCAGTTATCATATCTCAATATAACTCCTGAAAATGTGGAGCGCAATAAGAAAGCCCGTCGCGGCTGTACAGACGCGACGGGCGGACGATTATTCCAGTGAGCCAATATCTTCGCGGTACCACATGCCGTCGAAGTGAATTTTCCCTACGGCTTCATACGCGCGCCTCCTCGCTTCTTGCAGCGTTTTTCCCACACCAACGACATTTAAAACTCTACCGCTCCGCGTAACCAGTTTTTCGCCAGGTAAGCGTTTTGTGCCTGCATGGAAAATAAATACGCCTCCTATCCTCTCGGCTTCCTCCAATCCGTAGATGGCATCTCCAAGTTGTGGTTTGCCGGGGTATCCTGCTGCTGCAAGAACTATGCACACAGAGGCTCCTCTTTTCCATTCCGCGACCCGATAACTCATGGCCCCATTTGTAGTCCCATATAAATAGGGCAGGATGTCACCTCGCAGCAATGGCAGTATGGTTTGCGTCTCGGGGTCTCCCAACCGGCAGTTATATTCGAGTACATAGGGCTGCTCGTTTATAATCATTAGCCCTGCGTACAATGCGCCAGTGAAAGGCCTTTTTTCCTCGCGAAGAGCGCGGATTGTTGGGTAGATGATGTTTTGCAGAATGCGCGCCTCAATTTTCGGAGTAAGAAGCGGGTTGGGAGCAACACAGCCCATGCCGCCAGTGTTTTCTTTTTCTCCTTTCTGCGAGGTTTTGTAGTCCATCGCAGAAAGAAGAGGGAAAACATTCTTTCCGTCAGTAAGGACAATATATGAGCATTCCCATCCGCGGAGGCACTCTTCTATTACAAGAGACTTGCCCGCTGGTAGTTGAGATATCTCATCGATTGCTTTAAATGCCTCTTCCAGAGTATCTGCAACCTTTACTCCTTTTCCTCCAGCAAGGCCGTCGGCTTTTATCACGACGGGCATTCCACGTTTCTCCACAATTGCCTTTGCTTGCTCCGGGGTTCTTGCTATGTCGAAATCTGCTGTTGGAATACCGTATGCCTTGCAAAAAAGCTTCATTGCTTCTTTGCTTCCCTCCAATTCCGCCGCTCGCCTAGATGGGCCAAAGACAGCTTTCCCCGCTCTCGTAAACACCTCCTTTATGCCCGCAACCAAAGGCGCTTCTGGCCCAATGATGAAAAAATTCACATCTTTCATTCTGTTCATGGTGGCATAGCTGGCAAGCAGCCCCTTACCGGTATGCATTGCGGAATCGCACCACGAGCACTGGGTAACACCGATGTCGGCAGGCGCTTCGAAAATATTTTTTACGAACACGCTTTTCCCTAGAGCCCATCGAAGCGCGGCTTCACGTCCTCCCGAACCGAAGACAAGTACATTCACGATATATCCTCCTCTCGTTTTAAGATACAAAGTACATGCTAGTCATACCGTGTTAGAAGGAAAAAGGAAAGTATCAGATTGATTTTGGTTTGCTCTCATGCTTGAATAAAAGCCGATTCTTTGACAGAAAAGGAGACCAAAGATGCTTGAATACACGTTACGGATTAGAGACTTAGTCCACGGCACGATACTTTTCACCGAGTGTGAACAACGAGTTATCAATCACCCATACTTCCAGCGGCTCCGCCAGGTGCGGCAAAACGATGTCGCATTTTACGTCTTCCCCTCCCTGAATACATCGCGCTTTGAGCACGTGCTCGGTACCTGCCGTGTAGCCGGAATGATGGCCGAAACTCTCACCAAAAGTCCCAAGTGGCGGGCATACTTCCGGGAGCTAAAGGCGCAGACTGGTATAGCCTCGAAAGAAGAGTTTGTCGAGATTGCCCGGCTCTACGCCATTCTACACGACATTGGCCATCTACCGCTCTCTCACCTCTTTGAGTTTGCGGTAGAGGATTGGATAGGCACGCCCAATTTTCCGAGGGCGATTGAAGAGTGGGCTGGAGTAGGGGGTTTCAAGAAACTGCACGAGGCATTTAGCGCGGCTATTGTGAGACAAATAGTTTCCGATCTGAAACTCTCACGGGTGATGAGGAATGCGCTTCTCCGACTGATGACGGAAAAAGATTTACTTCATCAATACGAGAATCCGCTTTCCGTCATAAAATCGCTGGTGGATTCAGATATTGACGCTGACCGCATTGACTTTGTCCAACGTGACGGGCTCCTTGCCGGTGGCGAGTACGGCCACTATGACATCCGACGCCTTTGCGATGCGGTGTTCATCGAGCAGTACGATGGTGAATGGCGCATCGCCTATTCCGAGAAAGCTCTTACCTCGATGGAGGCGCTTCTGCTTGATCGCTATCGCACTCATGTCTGGATTCACTTTCATCATCGGGTGGTAGCAATGAAAATGCTAGTTCGGTTTCTTATCCAAAAGGCGCTTGAGTTCGGTGTCATCAAGAAAGAGCACTTTGACCCTACTAAGGCAGACGAATTCTCGCTCCGCGATGACGTGTGGCTCTGGGGTATCCTTCGAAATATGGAAGCGGACGGTGAAGTTACAAGGATGATTCAGCACGCCGTCTTTTACCGCGAAAAGCGAAATGTGCTCAATTTATGGAAAACGAGGCCGGAATATCACGAACTCCGTGAGGTGGTGGCAGACAGAGCTAATGTTAATGTTACAGCCCTTGCATTAGAAAGGCCTGAAGCTTACCAAAGCCATCTCAGTAGACGCCTCGGAGTTCAGCTGTTGATGTTTCGCCCTCCCTTTGAAGCAATCAGTAAAGAAAGAGTCCGCCTTTACTCCGAATCAAAGAAGGGGTTTACCGGCAGGAGCCTACTTGAAGTTTCGCGGCTCATCGCCAATCTTGAAGTAATCTGGAAGGACGAACCGCAGGAGTTCATTCTCATTGTCGACAAAAATGCAAGGTCCAGAGCTAAACGGCTTACGGAACGGTGGGTTACTTTAACAGCTGATTGGGTAAAGAGCCCTCGTCTGTTGTAGAATATATGTGAATAACTGGTTCCTTGAACCATCTGAGTAAGAAATGCAAAGGAGGATATCCATGGAATGCATACATTGTGAAAGCCAAAGTGTCAGGTATGCCCATTGCCCTTCTTGGGAACGGGAAAAATATCCGGCGGAAGTGGAAGCCGGTATTTGTACGCTCGTCTATCGTTCCGACCATCATGTCCGCTACCGCCATATTCCTGCGGAGGAAAGATGGAAATACCCGGATGAAGTCACAGAGGTAGGTTTCTTCACGCTCGTCTATCGTTCCGACCATCATGTCCGCTACCGCCATATTCCTGCGGAGGAAAGATGGAAATACCCGGATGAAGTCAAAGTGAAGAGCAGTATTATCTGGGGGCCGTACAGGAGAGAGAAGACAAAGGATAAAATCCTTTCCGTAGACGGGAAGAGGAGCCGGAAGGAACACAAAAGAAAACTATCTCCAGTTGAGTGCTTGCTCTCTTCGAAGGATGTACCCATCGACAAAGCCTGTGACGCTATCCCGTGGGGGTACTCGTCTCGCGCGCTCTACGAGAACATGCGAGGGTTCCGATGTTACATACCCATTGCTATGACGGGCTAGAGCTCTTTTTCCGATAAATAAACAATCCCAGCTACGCAAGTAGCTGGGATTTGCTTTTTATTGAGCAGAGTCAAGGAAGGCTTTCGACCGCTTTTTGCGGTGGTACGAAATTGCAAACCGGTGCGCTTCGTTGCGGATGTGCTGAAAGAGAAACAACAGAGGCGGCGGGACGCGTTTTAGCGCGATATGTTTTTCAGAGCTTAGCCACAGCTCCTCCTCGCGTTTGGCGAGCGAGACGACGGGAATTTTTATGTGCGCCGCCTCCAAAATAGCTTTTGCGGCGGAGAGCTGCCCCTTGCCGCCGTCAATTAAAAAAAGATCGGGGAGTGGCCACTTCGGGTGCCTCAAACGGCGCATCAGCACTTCTTGAAGCATGGCGAAGTCGTCGGCTCCGCTGGCCAGCGGAGTAAGGCGGATGATAAAACGGCGATAGTCAGATTTTTTCGGCTGCCCATTTTCGAACACTACCATCGAGCCTACCGCCGAGGAGCCTTGGGTATTCGAAATATCATACCCTTCGATTCTACGCGGCAGGTCTGGGAGTCGGAGGAGTTCGCGGGCTGCTGAAAGCGCCTTGGCGCGCTCGGGGTCGATTTCGCGCATGACCATGCGCTGGTGGCGGAAAATATTTTCCAACGCGCGAAGCTCGTCGCGCACCGCCGCCGCTTCCTCGAATTTTTTCTCCTGCCCCAGCCGCTTCATATCGCGCTCCAATCCTTCGATGACAGATTTTTTTCGCCCCCGCAGAATGTTTTTCAACGCGCGGATGTTTTTCAGATACCTTTTTTCCCGCTCTGCCGCGTCCGGGAAAAAATTTGGGGCGTCCGACGTCCCAATAAGGCAGCAGATACCGAGGCAGCGGCCTATCTCCGAAGGGAGACAGGGGCGCGTATGCGCCTCTTTGCAGGTGCAGAACGGAAAGGCGCGCCGCAGGCTTTTGAGCGCGAGTTTGACGGCGCCTCCGTCGGTGAAGGGACCAATATAATCGGCGTTTAGCGAATAGCGTTTAGCGGTTAGTTTTAGTCTCTGATGAGTAAAAAAGAGGCGCGGGAAGCCTGCCCGTCCGTCAGGCGGGGGTTCTTTGGTGAATGCAACATATAAATACTGCTTGTCGTCGCGGAAAATTATGTTGTAAGGCGGCTTCAGCTCTTTTATGGCAATGGCTTCTTCTATTAGTGCTTCTATTTCCGAATCCAAAACGCGCCACTCTATTTTTGCAGCTTCCTCGAGCATCTGCGCCTTGGCGGGCGGCTGTGACTTGATATCGGCGTAACTCAAAAGTCGCATCCGTAAGTTCCGCGCCTTGCCTACATATAATATTTTTCCGCTTTTATCGCTGAAAAAATAAATCCCCGGCTCCAGTGGTGCTCTCTTAAACTCTTTTCTGCCCAACATGGGCGTATTGTATCACTGTTTAATCACTTGAACTTTCTTGACAGAAGCAGTAGAATTAGTTCTTTATGGCGCAAAAAAGCGGGAAAAAATCGGCAGATGTGATTCGCATCAAAGGAGCAAGAGCGCATAATTTAAAAAGCGTAAACGTTGATATTCCGAAAAACAAACTCGTGGTTATTACCGGCCTTTCAGGGTCCGGGAAGTCTTCGCTTGCTTTCGACA
>CAYISH010000001.1:13379-34544 GCA_964366035.1 uncultured Candidatus Saccharibacteria bacterium | reverse complement strand
GAAATAATAATCAATTGACATGATAACGAACCACAATATAAGAAGAACAAAGCCTGCGGCGTGGATAAGGCGGCTCACATGGAAAGGAATAGGCCGCCCGCGAAGTTTTTCGATAACAAGGAACAGTGCCCGCCCGCCATCAAGCCCCGGAAATGGCACCAGGTTGATGAGCGCCAAATTGATTGAGAGAAATGCGGTCAGCTGGATAAGAAAAATCACTCCGAAGCGCGAAAAATCGCCCACGATGGTCACAATGCCCACAGGCCCGCTCACTTCTTCAAACGAGGCGCGCCCGGCAAAAATTTCTCTGAAAAATCCTCCTAGCGCACGCGCGGTAAGGATAGTAAGCTCGTATGTAGTAGTAGCTCCTTTTTTCAGCGCCGAGAAAAATCCAAGTTTTTCAATTCCGACTCGAGACATTTGAATGCCCAAAGCTCCCTCTCCTTTTTTCACTTCGCTCCGCACTTTCGCTAAAAGCGTTATTTCCGCGCCTGCCCGCTCGATAATTACCGAAATATCTTTTCCCTTATGCGCCTCGATAAATTCCTGCGCCTCGCGTATTTTTTTTACTTTCGCTTCTTCGCTGCCGCTTCGGAGCGCGACGAGTGTATCACCCGGTTTAATATCTGCCGCCTCCGCAGGCGAGCCTTGTTGGATAGCGGTAATTTTTACCGAGGCATTGATGTGTTCAATTTCGTCATCGAGTGGCCCGGGCATTCCTAATATATAACCTCCGCTTATGAGGAAATAGGCCAAAAGAATGTTAAATGCCACTCCGGCCAGCAACACGGCGATTTTGAGCCAAAACGGTTTTGCCGAAAAGCTTTCCGGGTCGTTTGCTTCCTCCCCCTCCTCCCCTTTTATTTTTACGAATCCGCCCAGTGGGATTAGGTTAAACGAATAACGTGTCTCGCCTTTTGTAACGGAAAAAAGGCGCGGCGGAAAGCCGAAACCAAATTCCTCGACGGCGATGCCTCCCAGCCGGGCTATCAAAAAGTGCCCAAACTCATGCGAGAGGACGAGCGCCATCAAAATTACCAGAAAAATAAGCAGTGTGGCGATCACGGTTATCTCATTCTATACGCTTGGACAGGGAAAGTCGAGAGATTGCTTGTGAGAGGGCGCGTAAGCCGATAAGATAATAAGCTGGTGATGGGTGGATAATGTGTACGTAAATTCGCGATAGCGTACTTACGTATCTTTTGTTATTTTATAGTTATGACAAAATACGGGAAACTCGCGGGAAAATTTTTGTATCTTCTCTCGAACGGGCTTGTGTTTGCTTTTACCAAAGATAGGCGCGAAAGGAGAAAACTCATAGAAGAAGGGGAAGAAATTTGGCACACTATGGACACAAAAGCCTTAAATTATGTCGTAAACCGTTTTCTAAAGCTCGGGTATATTACCAAAGGACTGCATGAAGGAAAAGAGATTGTCAGGCTCTCTCCTCGCGGAAAATCCCGCGCGCTGCAATATAAATTAAATGCTTTGGTTCTGCCTACACGTAAGAAATGGGATAAAGTTTGGCGGATAGTAATCTTTGACGTGCCGGAGTCGAAAAAGAGAACTCGCGACGCGCTTCGCCGCAAATTGAAAGAAGTTGGGTTTCTTGAATTCCAAAAAAGCGTGTTTATTTATCCATTCCCGTGCGAGGATGAAATTAACTTTATCATTAATTTTTTCGAAGTGAGCGAATGCGTATATTACTTGGAATCTCCCATTACGCCGGATGCAAGTTTTAGAAAGCATTTCAAGCTATAGAAAGACAGAAAAAGAAGCAGATAAAGAAGCGGAGAAGATGGTAGAAAAAATGTATGTACGTATATCCGCGATAGCGTACTTACGTATTCATATTTTCCTCCTTTCTGGCTAACATAATACCATGAATAAGGCCATTTAGTCAATAGCCTGCGAAAATGGGTTCAAAACAGGGCCTATTCTGTTATTTCCCGCTCTTTTTTGGTCGAGAGTTCCTCGAGTTTAGAAGTAGATTTTTTGATCCGCTCTTCCATTTGGTTTTTAAGGCGGAATTTTTCGTCTTCGGAAATTTCTTTGGCGCGCTCACGCTCTTGAATGTCTTTCCATACTTCGTCGCGCGCTTTTCGCACTGATACGCGGGCGTTTTCCAGTTTTTCTCCTAGAAGCTTTACCAAGGATTTTCTTCGCTCTTCGGTAAGATCGGGCAGTACGACGCGGAGTATGTCTTTGGAAGGAGAAGTTTTGAGACCCAAATTTGCGGTTGCAATTCCCTTTGCGATTGTTTCCATCAAAGACTTGTCCCACGCTTCTACCACGAGCGTTTTTCCGTTTTCAGCGCGGATGGCGGCCAGATTTTTGAGCAGACTTACAGCGCCGTAGGCTTCTACTTTTATGTCTTCAATAAGCGCGGGGTTGGCGCGCCCGCTTCGAAAAGAAGCAACTTCGCCCTCAAAAAATTTTACCGTGCCGTCTAACTTTTCGTCGAGTTTTTTGAAATCGTACATATTTCTAAACTACTTCCCCATTATAGCATTCTCCTATTAGCTCATCGTGCTGTTTCCGCGAGGCCTAAGAATATATTTTTAGAGTTTTTCGGGTCGATGAGGATGCGCGAAATTTCGGCGCTCGCGACGCGCGTTCCCCGCCATGTAATGCCGCGATTTTCAGAAATATAGAGCTGCCCCCCTGCCCCCGCAAAGATTTTTTTAGGATTGCCCGGCTCCACCGCCACTGCCGTGACCGGCAGCAGTTCCGGAGAAATAGTAGTTTTTACGATTTCCCAGGTTTTGCCGAGGTCTGGCGATCTTAAAAGCCCGAAGGAGGAGGCATGGTATAACGTGTTCGAAGTTGGGTCAAAGAAGAGCATGCGCGCATTTTTAGCGCCAGAAAATTCATTGAGCCCATCGCGTAAGTCTGCCCAATCGCGCCCTCCGTTGTCGGAACGGAATAGATCTCCTTTGGTGTCGATAACCCACATTTGTAAATCCCGCGAAGGATTTGGCTCAAACAATGAAAGCCCTTCCTGAAAGCGGGAAAGCACCTCCCAGGTTTTCCCTCCATCGCGCGATTCGTAAAGCCCGCCATCCGACCCGATGACGCGCAAAAGTTTTTTATCGCGCGAAGCGCTTCCCTGAAAGAATGCATAGCGCTCGGCGGGGGTGAACAAAAGCTCCTCGCGCGTCTCGCCCCGCTGCTGTATTACTCGGCCGCGGCCGGAATAAAATACCAGCGCGGTAAGATCTTTATCCGAAGCGGGCTCCAGTATATCGAATATCTTTGCTCCTTCGCCGAGGCTCAGAGGGTATTGCTTCCACTCTTCGCCGTTTCGCTTTCCTCGCCAGATGCCGCGTCCGATTGTACCCGTCAGAAGATATTCCGGGTTTTCAGCGTCGAAACGAAGTACAGTGATGGCGCCGCCGGGGAAGGAAGTTATATTCTGCCAGGTAGCGCCGCCATCTCCGCTTTTGTAAAGCGACATGCCGGAAGGTTGTTTTTCGCCTGCCGGCCTGCCGGAGATAATCGGATAGACTACCGATACTATGGCGATAGCGAGAATGATTACGAGTACGATAAGAAAAATTTTCATGGAACAGGTTGTAGATATTAGGTGTTAGGGCGTAGGATTTAAATAAGCGCGAGAAATTATAATATGCTCTAAAAGCATGCGGTGAGAATATGTTTTTTCAAAAAATTTCTCCTTGGTTTGGAGAAGATCTTCTAAAAACCGGGCAAGTGCATGATAGTCTTGCCGCTCTCCTTCAACCTCATTTTGCGCCCATATTTCGAGTGTGTCGAGAAATTTCTCGGAAGTACCTCGTTCCTTCGCGGCATGCCCTACCTCCTCCAATTCTTTTTTTAGAGATTTCAGCCAAGGCGCTTGCATGCCGCTTTTCTCTTTTCCTTTGCTCTTTGCTTTTAACACAGCAAGCCGCGACAGGAGCGGAGCCGAAAGCCCCGTCTCAGATTTTGCGGAAATAATAAAATAGGTGTTCGGCGTAGGTTCTTCCAATGTTTTCAAAAGCACAGCTTGTACTTCAAAACTTATAGAATCGCACGCGATGAGGAAAATTTTTGAGCCTGTCCAGCTCGTTTGGTGGGCTCGTTCATGGATTTCGCGCGCAGAGTCAATCGCGAGCGCTTCTCCTTTATAAGTGTAAAGGTCTAACGCACCCAACATAGGATGTCGGATAGGAATGTCAGATGATGAGGGTTTGATGTTTTTGGGGAGATGCTCCAAGAGTGATTGTAAAAGCGCCTCGCGGCTTTCTTCCTCCCCTATTGCCAAAAATGCGCGCGAAGAAGGAGAGCGGGAAAAAAACTTTTGAAAGAATTCTTGCGAGTTCGGTGGGACAATCATCTCTTTGAAAGCACGCTTTTTTTATAGACTTCGAGGTGTTCGAGCGCGATACCAGTTCCTTTGGCTACGCAGAGAAGCGGCTCTTCGGCGATTCGGGCTTTTACCCCTGTGGCGCGACGCACGAGCTCGTCAATGTTCCGGAGAAGCGAGCTTCCGCCCGTCATTACAATTCCCTGGTCGATGATATCGGCAGAGAGTTCTGGCGGCGTTTCCTGGAGCACGCTTTTAATGGCTTTGGTAATGTCGCGGAGCACTGGGTCGATAGCCTTTACGATTTCGTTGGTGGTAACGAGCACGGATCGAGGAAGGCCCGTCAGCATATCGCGGCCTTTTATTTCGTATTCTTCTTCCTTTTCAAGAGGTACCGCCGAGCCGATGGCAATTTTTATGTCTTCCGCAGTCCGTTCGCCAATTGCGAGGTTATACGTTTTTTTTACATAATCGGCGACTGCCTGATCGATTTTATTTCCCGCCACTTTTATCGAAGTGGAAGCGACAATACCGCCCAGCGAAATAACTGCCGCGTCAGTGGTTCCTCCGCCGATGTCCACCACCATGTGCCCGGTCGGTTCTTGGATGGGAATGCTAGCGCCGAGCGCCGCTAAAATAGGTTCTTTGATTACATAGGCCGCCCGCGCGCCTGCTTTTATCGCAGCTTCTATGACCGATCTTCGTTCCGTGGAGGTAACGCCCGCCGGAACCGACAGCATTACTTCGGGTTTAAAAAAGTTCCATTTGCCGAGGGTTTTATTGATGAAATATCGAAGCATTGCTTCTGTTATGTGGTAGTCGGCAATGACGCCATCTTTCATGGGACGGTAAGCTACAATGTCATCCGGCGTTTTTCCCACCATCATTTTGGCGTCGTTTCCTACCGAAATAACGCGGTTATTGGGCACGGAAACGGTTACTACCGAAGGCTCGTTTAGTACTATGCCTTCCGACGGAACAAACACAAGCGTATTCGCCGTGCCGAGGTCAATTCCAAGTTTTTTTATGAAAAAAGTCATGCGCCAATTTAGCTCGTAAGTCTGCGAGCGATCGCTAAATTGAGCGTCCCGCCTTCTAAGCAACGCCCAACTCCGATTATAAATATTTGATTCTTACTTATTTTCATGTTGTGTAGTTTATCTCTCTGCATAGAAGGCGGGATACAGAAAATTTTAGCCAACTCGCTTTATCTTCATCCCCACTGCCGAAAGCCTTTCTTCTATTCTTTCGTATCCACGGTCGATTTGGTAGATATTCCGCACCACTGACTCTCCTTTTGCTACGAGCGCGGCGATAACGAAGGCGAGTCCTGCCCGCAGGTCGGGGCTGTCGATTTGCCGCCCCCGCAAGTGCGTAGGGCCGCTTATGGTAATGCGGCGGGGGTCTGAAGGAATAATATGAGCGCCCATTCGGTTAAGGTCGTCGATGTAATTAAGCCTGCCGTCAAAAACAGCCTCAAATACTATGCTTTGCCCTAGAGCCTGGGTGAGGAGGACTACAAAAGGCGCTTGCAGATCGGTGGGAAAGCCTGGATACTCGCGAGTTTGCAAATCAAATGCGATAATTTTCTTGGGGCGCGAAACGCGCATCCAGTCGCTTCCCCGTTCTATCGCTACTCCCGCGTTTTGGAGCATGGCCAAGGGGACTTCCAAGTGGGCGGGATTGCAATGCGTGATGGTGAGCCCGCTGCCCAACAAAGCTCCTATTGCCAAAAACGAACCCGCTTCCACGCGATCTGGAATGGTAACAAAAGAAGAGCGACTATGAAGAAGCTTGCCGCCTGTTCCCATAATTTCGATGCTGGGAGTGCCCGCGCCTTTAATATGGGCTCCCGCCGTGTTCAAAAACTCCGCTAAATAAGGTATTTCCGGCTCCATGGCCGAGTTTAAGAGTACGGTTTTGCCGTGAGCGAGAGCGGCAGCCATCATCAAAGTTTCAGTTCCCGTTACGCTTACTTTTTTAAAAGTGAAATGAGCGCCTGTAAGTTTTTCTGCCCGTGCCTCGAATCCGCTTTCCGAAACTTGTACCTTGGCTCCAAGCGCGCGAAAACCTTCAATGAAAAGGTCGATGGGGCGTTTTCCTATTACGCAGCCTCCGGGATAGGGTGAAGAAATTTTTTTCTGCCGCGCTAAGAGAGGCCCAGTTGCCACAATAGAGGCGCGAAGGCGCTGCGCAATTTCTTTGTTGAGTTCCTTGCCTTTCAAATTTGAAGGATCAATGAGAAGTTCCCGCTCCCCTTTCATTTCTACTTTCGCGCCGATGTCTTTCAGTAAGTCAGTCATGCGCATCACGTCTTCAATTGCGGGCAAGTTCTTAATACGAAGAGGCCCGGAGAACAGCGGAATGGACGCAATTGCTTTAAGCGCAGAGTTTTTTGCGCCTCGTACGGGGATTTCGCCCGTGAGGGCGGTTTTTCCTGTAATATGGAATTCTGCCATTCCTTTACTTTAGCTTTTCCTTGCCATAATATGCAATCGCCAAAAAACCTTTTATTGACCTTCGAAACCGCCGGAAATGAAGGTATGCTATAGAAAGCAAATTAACTAACGATATGCTTACGAGAAAGAAGCGAAAAATGCTGTTTTGGGCCTCGGTAGCGGTATTTGCCGCGGCGGTGCCGATGTCGATGCTTTACGTGTTGGGCTACCGGCTAGATGAGAATTTTACCTTGCAAAAAACCGGAGGGCTTTATATCTCTTCTCCCGTGGCGGGTTCGGAAATTTCAATAGATAAAAAGATCGTAAAACGGACGAGTATTTTGCAAAGCGGCATCTTTGTCCAAAGCCTTCGGCCGCGCGCATACAAAATTTCAGTAAAAAAAGAAGGTTACCGGGCGTGGGAAAAAGAGCTTCGCGTGCTGCCGCAGTCTGTCACCGAAGCCAGAGCGCTTTTAGTGCCGGAAGAGCCAAACGCCGAAGTGCGCTGGCGCGGCAAGTTTGATTTTCTTGCTTCTTCCCCTTTTGAGCCGGTTTTTCTTTTAGTGGAAGAGCGGGAGAAAGGAAACTTTTTGACATTTTATCTTCCGGAGCCGAATGAATTTGTGGTATTCGAGCCTTCCGATCTCCTCGCGGCTTCTCCTTCTTTTAAAAAAGACTTTGAGTTAATGCGGTGGCGCCAGGGCGGAGCAGTGGTAAAACTTGATGGAAAAATCCGCCGCCTCTCCTTCGATCTATCCCGCCGGGTATTTGCGGCAGTGCTTCTTGGCAGCGAAAGCCCGCAAAAAACTGAAACAGATGCAGAAGCAAAGCTGACCCGTATTGATGGACGGGAAAGCACGAAAGTGACCTTCAACCCCCAAAGGCGCGAGCTTCGGGCGTTCTGGCTTCCCGACCGTATTCCCCCACATTATTTCCAAACGACAGAAGAACTTTTGGTGAGTGCGGATGTCCGCAACTTTGAGTTCTACCCCGCCCGCCGCGATGCCGTAATAGCGACATTTGATAATACGGTGTGGGCGATTGAATTCGACTCGCGGGGCGGGCGGATTGTCCAGCCTCTCTATAAAGGAAAGCAGCCCGATTTTGCCTTGACTCCCGGCGGTCGAGATCTCTACGTACTTGACGACGGGATTTTAATCAAACTTTTCCTTTTCCCCAAAGAAGGCGCGGGATAAGGTGCGGGCTTTTTGCCATATATCGCCCGCGCCCATAGTAATTACCAGGGCGTTTTTTTCGCTGCGGACTTTTCGCAAAAAATCTTCCGGCCACGCTTCTTTGAGAAGGGCCGCTTTCGCATGATGTGCGCGAGTTTTTTCCATGAGATCGCGGGCGGTGATTTCTCCTTTTTCTTCTCTGGCTGAGCCGTAAATTTCATCAAAAAATACTTCGTCTGCGCTTTCAAATGCCTTTGAAAATGCTTCCAAAAACGCCTTCGTGCGCGTATACGTATGCGGCTGAAAAATAGCGATTATCTTGCGCCCGCGGTACTGCTCTTTTACTGCTTGAAGCGTGGCTTGAATCTCGTCGGGGTGATGGGCGTAATCATTTAAGATTATTACTTCTCCGTGCGCCGGGCTCAAACGGTCAAGCCGCCGCTCCACTCCTTTAAATCCGGCAAGCGCGCGGAGAATGGTTTCGGACGCTACTCCCAAGAGGCGGGTAAAACAAATTGCCAAGAGCGCGTCTTTTCGGTAGGCTTCCCCTGGTAAGGCAAAGCGCGCGGCGGAAAATATCTTTTCGTCTTCGTCTACAGGCGCGGAAAAAACCGAGAGCGAAAGTTTTTCCGCGTCTTCCTTTGCTATTACCGGAACAGCGCGGTGGGTAGTAATATATTTTTGAAAAGCTTCGCGGTAGCTTTCGGGAGTAGGATAATAATCGGAGTGGTCGTAGTCGAATGAGGTAATCACGAGTCCGAATGGGGTAAAACGGGCAAACTTTTCCTGGTATTCATCCCCTTCCACTACTAAATACTCTGTTTTCTCTTCACTTAGCGGTCCGACCGCTAAGTTGGGCAAAAGGATGCTGTTTTGCCAGTTGCGGACTATCCCGCCCACGAGCGCCGTAGGCGCAAGCCCGCCGGTCCTCATAATTTCGGCAATAAGGGCAGTGGTAGTAGTTTTACCGTGGGTTCCGGTAATGACAATTACTTTTTTATTTTCCCCATACTTTTCAAGCGCCTCGGCGTATGAAAGCTCGGGGATACTCCGCGTTCGCGCCTCTTCCCGCTCGGGATGGCTTGGCGGATAAGCGGAAGAGTAGACAAGAAGATCGATGTTCCCGCCAATGTTCTCGCGGGAAAATTCTTTTACATGAATGCCAACATTTTTTAGAACAATATCGGATGGAAATTCTTCGGTAGTATCTGAGCCAGAAATGTGTGCTCCCTCGTGCTCTAAAAGTTGGGCCAAGCCCAGCATGCCGATGCCTTTTATTCCTACAAAATGGATATTTTTTCCGTTCCAGGAATTCATATGCGCATTCTAGCGCAGTTTGAGTTCTTTTTCCTTCTTTACAGCTATTTTGCGAAGGAAGAAGTGTGGTTCGTGAAGTCGTAACACTTGGGTGTCGATACTTGGGTGTCGGACACCCAAGTATCGACAAACCGAGGGCAGATGCATACGCCTGCCCTCGAACATTGTCGGCAAAGGCAAGAAAATATGCTTTAGTATTAATATATGAAATTCGAGGTCAAGCTTAAACCGAATACCCGCCTCCATTCGCGGGGCCATGTGCTTGCCGAAGATCTTTCCAAAGCCATGGGAGAGCCTACGCGTTTCGCCGCCTATCTTGGCATTGCGCGCCTCTATTACGAGGAAGACTTACGCGCTCTTATGCGCCGGGTGATGGAAAAAGCCGACCTTTCTTACGAAAACCGCGGCAAATATTTTTTTGCGGCCACAAAGGGCCTTCAGCGGAAGCCGGGTGTTACGTCTCCAAAAGCTATTAAACCCACTTCAAAAAAGGCGAAACGAGGACGAGAAAAAAGGAAATCCGCAGGTATCTCTCTTAAAAATGGCAAAACTTCATATTTTCCAAGAACCAAATAGCATACTCAGGAAAAAAGCGGCGGATGTGCCGATAGGCGAAATATCTTCGCCAAAAATTCAGAAACTTCTTCGCGATATGCATGATACCCTGACCGCCACTGAGATTGGGGTGGGTCTCGCCGCTCCCCAGATAGGACGCCCGCTTAAAATTTTTTTGGTGTTGGAAAACGCCGTGCGGAAAACGGATGGCAAGGATTCTGATGCCTCCGAAGAGCCGGTGAAAAAAGAAAAGAAAGTAACGCGTATTTTCGTCAATCCCCGTATTATAAAAGCGGCCCGGAAAAAAGTATGGATGACGGAGGGGTGTCTGTCGGTAGACGGTTCTTTCGGTAAAATCCGCAGGAGCAAGAAAGTAACGGTAGAGGCGCATGACGAACGCGGCAAGAAATTTATTCGCGGGGCCTCCGGTCTCTTAGCTGAAATTATCCAGCATGAGGTGGACCATCTCCACGGTATATTATTTATAGATAACGCAAAAGAAGTTAAAAAGTTGGATCACGAAGAAAGCTTTTCATGAAAATAATATTTTTTGGCTCCTCTGATTTTTCCCTCCCGCATCTGGGAAAAGTTTTGGAGGAGGGCTATGAAATAGTAGCGGCGGTGAGCGTACCTCCAAAACCTAAGGGGCGGGCGGGCGCGTTGGCTTCCTCTCCCCTTGCAGGCCTTGCGCGGAAAGAAAATATCCCGATTTTTGAACCCGAAAAAGTACGCTATATCGCCGAGGAACTTTCCCTTCTTAAACCAGATATCGGCATCGTTGCTTCTTTCGGAAAAATCATTCCGCCTGGCCTGCTCTCTCTTCCGCGCCTCGGCATGATAAACGTCCATCCTTCTCTTTTGCCGAAATGGCGGGGCCCTTCCCCTATTCAGTCAGCGCTTCTTGCGGGCGAAAAGGAAACCGGCATTACTATTCACATTACGGCAGAAGCAGTCGATGCGGGGGGGATACTGGCGCAAGAAAAAACGGACATTTTCCCGGAGGAAAGTTACAAGGAACTCGAGAGGAGGCTTGCGGAATTAGGGGCGCGCATACTCATAGAAACGCTCCCTCGTCTTGCTGCGGGCGAAATTGTTCCGCAAGCGCAAAGCGAAAAAGACGCAACGTATTCGAGGCGGTTTCACACTGAAGACGGAAAAATAGAATGGCGTGAGCTCGCGGAAAAAATATTTAATCAAATTCGGGCACTTAACCCCGAACCAGGAACATTTGCTTTTGTAGAAGACTTACATGGAACAAAAAAGCGGCTTCTTTTCCCCCGCGCCCGCCTCGAATTAGGAAATACTTCTGAGGCAAAAGGCCTTGTATTGCAGGCAGGAAGTGGATGCAAAATTGCTGCCGAGGGCGGTTACATTCTTCCACTCGAAGTCCACATTGAAGGCAAAAAGAAAACCGATATCGCCTCCTTCCTCAAAGGAAATTCCTGGCTGATCGGTAAAATGCTTGTATAGATTTTCTCCGCGAGAGGATACCATCTCCACTGTCAACTCAACATCGGATGTTGACAGCGCGGGCGGGTTTTTCATTCTCATGCATCTTTTTAGTTCACCGAGAGTTTAGCGAAGGGAGCGACAAGAGCGCTTATGAGGCCCAGAATAAATGGTGCCTGTGACTGCGGGGCAGGAGGGGGTTCGGAGGGCGGAGGTGCCTGGTAATTTTCTTGATGGAATTCAGGAGGCGGATATATTCCTCCACTATATTGCGTTTCCTTTGGCGGACGGGGCGCAGAATTTCCTTGATGCCCGTCTTGTTGCGGCGCAAATCCTCTCTCGCCTTGGGGCTTAAGCATTTCCCGCCGAACTCCTTCAGGCCTTTGCATCATTTTCTGGAGTTTTTCTTCGAGTATTTTCCGCTCCTCGGGCGGCAGGTTTTGAAGATTTTGGGAATCTTGCGGTACACCTCGCCGTCCTCCTTTTTCAAGGTCTCTCCCGGGCGGTAATCCACCTTCGCCGGGTCTTGCATCAGGCCTTCCCGGCTCGCCAAAGCTTGCGCATTCTTCTTTATGTTCAATGCAATATTTAATACATTCTGCAGGCGAAGAGCATCCGTTGGGACCAGAAAAATTTCTCTCCGCATTCCCGGGGCCTACTCCCTTTCCTTTAGGTCCGCGTTGCTCATTGCCTATTCCGCCTTCAAAAAATCCTTCCTCGCCGCGGAATCGGCTCTCTAACTCCCGAAATTCCTCAAAGCGGCGAAAGTGCTCTTCCCGCGCACGCTTAAAATCTTCTTTCCCCGCGCCAATCTCACTTCGGATTATGCTTTCGCTCTTCAAAAATTGTTCCAGCATGCGCTTTGCCTCTTCGGGTGTAAACCCTCCGTGCGACACGGCAAACGCGGCGCATTCCTCAACATGCGATGGGTCGGAACAATATATTTTGCACTCCCCTTCAGCGCGGCACCCTCCAGGCCCGCCGGCGTTCTTCACTTGTTCCTGAAGCTTAAGCCCGCGCTCAATGTGTTCCTGCTCCTCGCCGCTTACGAATTTATTTTTTTTGGCAAAATCAAAACACGTCTTGCGGTTTTCTTCGCTCTTACAAAATTCCTGGCATTCCCTCCGGCTTCGGCACCCTCCAGGTCCTCCTTTGTCACGGGCAATTTGCATAAACTTTTTCGCGCGCTCAATTTCTTCTTTCGGTAAAAATCCTTCTCGCTCGGCAAACGCCAAACATTCTTCCTGGTGTTCCGTCTCTTCGCAATATGCCTTACATGCCTCACCTCTGCACCCGCCCGGCCCCGGCTTGCTGGCAAACTTGCGCGCTCTTTCCGCCTCCTTGGCGGTCATGAAGCCGTTTTTCTCCGCAAATTCGATACACTCCGCCGCGCGGTCGGGGCTTTCGCAGTATTCCCTGCACGCTTCACCCCGACACCCGCCGGGCCCTTCTCTCCCGCTCATTTTTCTCGCTCGAACCGCTTCTTCTTTCGAAATCAAATTATGCGTTTCGGCGAATGCTACGCACTCCTCAACGTGCGAGGGGTCGGCGCAGTACTCGTGGCATGCCCTCTCTTCCCTGCATCCGCCCGGACCGCCCTCGCCTGAAATTTTTTTGGCTATCTCTGCCCGCTGGTCAGAAATCAGTCCTTGGCGATGGGCAAACACCACGCACTCTTTATTATGCGCTTCATCCTCGCAGTATGCGCGGCACTCGTTTGCTCCTCTGCATCCACCCGGACCGTTTTTTGATGCGAGGTTCTTAGCAACTTCCGCGTGGCGGCTATCTATCAAACCATGCTTTTCCCCGTAGTCCAAACATTCTTTTAGGTGCGCTTCGTCGGCGCAGTACGCCTTGCATTCGTCGGGCGTAATACATCCCCCCGGCCCTCCGGTTTTCCGCAATTCTTTTTCCCGCTCCCGGGTTTTATCGGCTTCTTCTTTGAGAATGAGGTTATTAGCAAGACCGAACTCCAGACATGCGTTTCCATTCCCTGGCGCATCGCAGTAGGCTTTGCAGGCCTCTTTCGACTCGCAGCCCCCCAGTTCGGCGATGGGATAGATTAGTCCTTCAAGCCCCGCGGCCCCCGCAAATACGACCAGCGTTAAAAAAAGGCTTATGAGTATAAAGACGAAAAACGTGCTGTCGTTCATTGCTATTCGGCAAACGGATTGATTTTAACGTTTTCGAACGGGTTGGCGCTTACCTCCCCCAACGGATTTTCCGCAGTAGCGGCGAAGGGATTTAGTTCTTCGGCAGCGCGGCGCGAAGCCTCATCAGTAGCCGCTTGGCGCCCGGTAGCCTCCCCTTCCGCAAGTCCAGCTTTCTTGCCTGCCTGTTGACCGTACGCATAGCCACCCGCAAGGCCAATAGCAAGGGCTACGATAACTCCGATAATGAAAAGTGGTTTGTTTTGCTCCATATTGCTTCCATTGTACCACACTCATTATGCGGAGTGTGGGTAATTGAGTCGCGGCTTTTACTGGACTTTATGGATAGTTTGTAGAAGAAAATGAATAGATATTATTTAATCCAGCTAAACTTCTAATGGGATTAAATAATATCTATTAAGGTTCAGCTATCTTATAGCTAGGCTTTGAAAGAAAGTTATCAGCGCATATGTACATTGAGAAGTGAGGCAAATTTTTCTTGAACTTTTTGGAGCTTGGGATTTATGACCACTTCGCAATAGGGATTTCCACGATTTTTTGCGTAGTAATTTTTGTGATAATCCTCCGCCTCATAAAAATTTTGAAGCGGTTCAACCGCGGTTACGATTGGCTTGCCGTCAGAACTCGAGGCATTTAGTTCTTCGATAAATTTTTCCGCTTCCCATTTTTGTTGTGCGCCAGTATAAAAAATAACGGAGCGGTATTGTGTACCCACATCTGCGCCTTGACGATTGGGCGTGGTGGGATCATGCGTTGCAAAAAATATGGTAAGAAGATCGCGGTATTCAATTGCACTTGGATCGTACTCTATGCGAATAACTTCAGCGTGTCCTGTTTTTCCGCTACACACTTGCTCGTACGTAGGATATGGTGTTGTGCCGCCAGCATATCCTGGCGAGACTGACAAAATACCTTTGAGCATCTTCCCGCCATAGGCGGATCCGCCTCCGGCGGAAAATACAGCTTCGGCGCACCAAAAACATCCTCCTCCAAAAACCGCGGTATTATGTATCGCCATGCAGATATTTTATCAGAAAATCAAATGCTCTTTTTCCCCTCGGTATCAAGCTTATATTATTGCCTTAAATTTTTCTTTAGCGCGTCCGTGAGCCGTGAGCTTGACTGCATTTTACCGCCCTTGCCTACATTAAAAACCATTTTGCAGCCAATCTCTCCACACACGGCGGGCTCAGGAATATTTTCGAGAGTCCTATCTCCTCCCTTAGCGAAAATGTGTGGCCGTATTTTCTTTAATTCCTCGCATATGCTTATATCTTTCGTATTGCGTTTATGGCCTGTCAATACAACTTCATCAACATAGGAAAATGCTTCGATTATTTCTTTACGCTCCTTTTCCGGCATAAACACAAATCCTTTTTTGAGCCGCAGCCAATTGTCATTATTAAGAATAACAACGAGCTTATCACCAAGTTTCCTTGCCGCCTTAAAATGCCGGATATGCCCCACATGCACCGGGTCAAATCCTCCGCTTACTGCCACGATTTTTTTGGGCCTGCGGCTACCAGCCATAATATACTTTGTATGCCATATAGCCGAGCATCACGGCAAGCACAATAAGACTTAAGCCGACAAACGTGCCGAGCGAGCGGAAGCGGCGGCGCGCGGCGGTTTTAAAAAACCAATACACCTGCCCGAAAAGAGCCGCGAGCGTGATAAGGATCAACAAATAGCCGGGTGGATGCGCTAAGCGCGAAGGACTGATTAAAAAAACATGCAAGATGGCGCTTACAAAAGCGAGATAGACGAAGCGGTGGATAAATTTCCAGACGCGCGGTGTGAGTTTTTCAACTGCCCAATCGGTAGAGATGGAAGCCATCACAAAAAGGATAACAAAGGCGAATGTACCGAATACTATCGGATTTTCAAAAGGGTTAAGCGTATAATATGCATTCAAAAAATCGAATTGGTAGGTAAACACATATACACTTAGCGCATGGAGCGCTACAAAGACAGTTCCTGCTACTCCGAGATAACGGCGAAGCCGCCAATAGACTGCAGTATGCGGGAACCATTTGAAAATTGCGCTGGAGAAAAGCGCCGAGCTTACAAGCGTTGCGCCTGCGAGCGCAAAACTGCGGATAAGCGAGCTTGCGGCGTTACCTTTCGCAAGCAAAAAATATTGGAACGCGAACTCCGCAAGCCAAAACACGCTGGTGCCGAGCACTACCAACGAAAACGATTTCCAGTCCTGGAGCGGTTCGAGCGGCCGCTTCTCTCCTGCCCTTGATTCTTTACTTGGCGGCGAAGCCGCCAAACCGTGAGCGTCGGCGGAAGAAATTGCAATTTCAATTTCGACAGTATCGCCTGCGATGCGGACCGGATATTTTTCTTGCGGCCGTGTCGCGGGCGGGCCTAAAACTGCTCCTGAGGTAATGTCGAACTTTGCGCCGTGAAGGGGACATTCAACTACCTTGCCATCCAAAGTTCCTTCGCATAAATGCCCGCCTGCATGGGAGCAAGTATTATCAATGGCAAGATAATCTTCGCCGAATTTGAAAAGCGCAATCGATTTCCCTTCCACTGTTTTGCAAAGCATGCCGCTCTTTTCAAATTCAGCAGTTTTTGCAATCTGAAAGAAACGCTTTATTTTTTGGCTTTCTTTCGGCTTCAGCGCTGGCATGGGAACAGAAAAGCCGGTGCGCGAGAGTGAAAGAAGAGAAGCAAATTCAGAAGGTTCATCGAGAGCGAGCGAAGCGGCTTCCAGAGCAGCCAGTGTCCCCAACACAAGCCCGTTTCCGTTAAACCCCGTCGCGATAAAAATTTTATTCGGATAGTGGGGATGCGCAAACGCGTACGGCAGGCCGTCGGAAGCGGCAAAAATACTTCCTGACCATTGATGGGTAACGATAAAATCTTTTTGGAAACGCTCTCGGAGAAATTTTTCTAATATTCGGAAAGGTGCATGCCTTCCGGCGTTTTCGGCCGGGGCGTCTGCTCCGCCAATAATGAGGGAATAAGGGCTTATCGGACGATAGTAAAAATATGGATCAAGCGTATCCCAAAAAAGGTTCTGCGATATAGGAAGAAGCTCATATTTCACTCCAATTACATAAGAAAGCCTGGGGTAAAGTAGGTCTGAAAATTCTGGGAAAAGGCGTGCCGGATTTCCTACAGCGATTATTATTTTTTTTGCAAAAACCTTTCCCTCTTGCGTCGCGATTTCAGCGTATTCTTCCGAAGCATTTATAGAGATAACCTCGCTTTCCTCATATGCGCTGAATTTTTTTGGCGGCAGGGAGCCCAAAAGCCCGAAAATATATTTTCGGGCATGAAGCATCCCCTCTCCGTTAAATTTAATGGCGCGTGCGAAGTGGGTCCCTCCTCCATCCGCTAAAAACTCTGCCTCTAACCCCGCCTCTTTTATATATTTACATTCTTCTTCGACTGCAGAATCGCCTTTTGTATATGCTCCGTAATATGCATTAACCAGAGAGAAGTCGCAGGATATGTGATGTCGTTCAATATAAGAAAGCATGGCCGCCTTGGCAAAGCCTGATGCACGAAAAATGTTCTGAAGAAAATCTAGGCCGTAGGCGGCAGCAATCGCTCGGGGCGAAGCGTCCGGCATGCGCAATAAAAAACCGGTGGTAGCCCCGGTGTCGCCAGTTCCTATATGATTTTTCTCAAGAAGAATAACCTGAAGCCCCTTTTCTACCAGTGCTTTCGCGGCGGTAATGCCTGCAATGCCTCCCCCTATTACCGCCACGTCGGCATATTTTACGCCCGAGAGCGGGGGATACGTATTCTTATCGGGAACGGCTTCGAACCATACTGAGCTTCCTTGGCGTTTCTCGCCTGTCATATTTTTGGGAGCTTTTTGGAACTACGAGGAAAACAATTTCCCACTTTAAAGCGATAATCCCGGGGATGTTTTCGCGTCAATCGAGCTTTCTTCTTCTGCTCCGCGTAAAATTTTGAATGCCATCATAATAAAGTTTCCATCTTTATCCGCCGCCGGTTTGTCATTTTTTACATCAAATTTGTCGTCTCCATCGTCGAGATGGAATATGGCAAAAAGGCGCTCTCCTTCCTTCGCCTCGCGTAGAAGGATTATCACCACATTCGGCGATTTTCCTTTTTGCAAGAGATGGGAAGTGCCGATAATTTTACCTGGCTTTTCGTCCTTGCTTTCGTGAATGGCAATAAAACCAGCTGATTCAGCGGCGAGAACACTTACCGAAACGGTGTTCCCCGGTTTTTGATCGCTGGCGTAAATCGCATTCGGCTCGGAGGCAAGAGTGTTCGAAATTTCTATGGGAGGAGTTACAAAACGAAACGAAGCTTGGGGAAAATTCCCCGCTTCCTGGCGCACTTCTCTTAAGGTCTTATACCATGCGGCGCCAGAAACTGTAACCAAAACTGCTATTATCGCAATGATGTTCGTTACCATGTAATAGCGCCACTATACCATGCCACCCCGCTTCTTGAAAGGGCGAAAAGAGCATTATTTCGCATGGTTTGGCGGAAGGTGCGAACAGAGCGTCTTTTTATAAGGCCCCAAATAGGCTTACTGCGCCCGTGGCGTATATGGCGTTGAATACGAAATTTCCGACAAGGACGGCAGGGAAAATATGCAAAAAGCGGTACCCTAAAAATCCGAGCGGCACCAAAAGAATTTCATTCGGCAGGGGGGCCAGCGAAGCGAAGATACACAAGGCTGCGATTGGCGTCCACCTGTAGCGATCGCGGGCGCGCGTAAGTTTTGCGAGAATTTTTGATTCAAAGGCGGACGAGGCAATTTGATTTCCAACCTTACCGATAAAATATGCAATTAAATCGGCAGAGGTAATGCCTAAAACAATAATTATTACGGTAGGCCAAAAACTAAGGCCCGCTTCCAAAAAGAGCGGAAGGAATGCTACGGCGGGCACGGGGACAGCAAGGTTAAATCCACTTATGAGTGCGACAAAGAAGATGCCTTTGTATCCGTACTCCGCCACGATGCGTGAAAAAGCGTCATTTTCTTTAGCCCAATAGGCAGCGTAAAAAATGAGCGCGGCCGTCGCGGCCAGCAAGAGAGCGTGGAAAATAGATTTCCGCATCTTTAAGCAATTATATCTTATTTCGCTCCAATTGCTTTCCTGTCCGATTTAGGTACATTTAGAAGCCGGAGGTGCTTACCGCACTAAGAATTTGCGGGATTATGAGCGCAATGCCGATAAGCGGCAGGATAATGACAAGAATACTTATGATAAGAGTCCAGCGGAAATAGTTTTTAAGGCGGTTTACGGAGTCTAAAACTTCTTCCAGCTTCCTCCCCTGCTCTTCAAGCCGCCGCATCATCTCTTGTTCTATGTTTTCCATTTTTTCCATTATACCTCAAAAATGTTGGATTTTTTTATCGTCCGTAAAAGCGCCGCCGCTTTCTCTGATGGAAAAAGTTTGAGGGGCGGCGCGGAGCGCTTGAGGGGGTTGGGGCGGAATGCTCCGCTCGGTTAAGATGCTGGGGAAGTTTGGGCAGTTTGGAGATGACAATAAATGTTTGCAAAAGCTGCTCAATATCGCGCACGGCCCGCTTTTGGTCGGGGGTTACGAACGAAATAGCCCGCCCCGCATTGCCTGCGCGCCCGGTGCGGCCAATACGGTGCACATAGTCTTCGGGATTCTCTGGTATATCAAAATTAACAACCACCTCTATACCCGCTACATCAATGCCGCGCGAAGCAATATCTGTGGCGACAAGAACGCGGTATTTCCCAGATTTAAATCCTTCCAAAGCTTCCCGCCGTTGAGAGAGCGAACGGCCCGAGTGTATATCGGCGGCAGAGTGTCCAGTATGACGAAGCGCCTGGCATATCCGCTTCGCTCCATATTTTGTCCGCGAAAATACCAGCACCGAGCCGCGGTATTCCGAAAGTAATTTCTCCAAAAGCTCGATTTTTTCTTCTTTTTTTAGCACGAAAAGTTCTTGTTCTACGCGTTCGGGTGTCGTGCCGGAGCGCGCAATCTCTACTCGGAACGGCAGCTTCATATATTCGGTGGCCATGCGCACGATGTTGTCGGGCATAGTGGCGGAAAAAAGCATGGTTTGCCGCTCCCGGGGAAGATATTTCATTATTCGCTTTATTTGCGGCAAAAAACCCATGTCAAGCATACGGTCCGCTTCATCGAGTACTAATATGGAAACATCGCTAAGCGAAAGCGTGTTTTGCTGCAAATGATCGGAGATGCGGCCGGGCGTTCCGATGATGATATGCGGGTTTCTGGAAATTGCCTGAATTTGCGCCCGCATGGAAGCGCCGCCTATGACAAGCGCTGTGCGAAGTCCCAAGCTTTTGCCCACTATGTGGAGCATTTTCTCTACTTGTTCGGCAAGTTCGCGCGTAGGCAGCAAGATAAGCCCTTTTCCTTTTGCCTGGCCCAGTTTCTGAATAATGGGAACGCCGAATGCAAGCGTTTTCCCGGTCCCCGTCTGCGCGATGCCGATTATGTCTTTTCCTTCAAGCGCCACAGGAATCGCTTTTTCCTGGATGGGAGTGGGTTCCTCAAAGCCCAACCGAGAAAGTATATCAAGAAGCCCGGGCGCTATGCCCAGGCCTGAAAACGTCGCTTGGTTAGTTTTCGCAATCATGCGCTGTTACCATACAATAAATCTAATAAAAAAGCAACTCTGCCTCGCCGTCCATCATTAAATACTCATCCGCTTTGCCATTTTAAGATGGCTTCGAAGGGATATATCAGCATGATGATGTTCAACGTGAGGTTGTCGCGAATAAAATACCCCACAAATATCTCTAGCGCGAGTGCGGCCACTACTACCACCCACACCGGAAGGCGGTACGCTGCAAGAAATCCCAGTACCATAGACAATACGTCCGACACGGAATTGATGATGCTGTCTCCGTAATAATCGCGGGAGATGGTTACTTCGCGGTAGCGGTTTATTACGTAGTCGGTGTTTTCAAAAAGTTCCCATCCTATTTCTACTGCGAGCGCCAGCAAGAGCCGCGCGCGAAATGGCAACCTTCCGGCAACGATCGATAAAATCCAGTAGAAAATAAATCCGTGTATAATGTGCGAGAACGAATACCAGTCGGAGATATGCTGCGAGTTCTCGGAACTTACTACCACCCCGTGCCATAATTTTACATATCCGCATTTGCAAATCGGCACTTGCCCCATCCAAAAAAGCGCAAGCGCGAATGCGGCAATCACGAGAACATACATAATCACATACGTTTTTCTACTCACCAATCAATTATACCTCCGAAATGAAAATGTTCGACACGGAGTGACGAACATTTTCTGACTCACGCTATTTTATTTGCCCCAGCAGTGCTTCGACCACTTCCACGGTTTGGTACCGTGTCTGCGATAAAGCTCAAGCGCCATGGCTTCGTTTCCTTCTTCAGTAAAAATATCGTACCTAAGTGTTTCGGCGAGTTCCTGCCAATACTCGGCATTAATTTGATATTTGCCGATGTCTTGTTTGTTTACGCCGCGAAGCACATTGCCTCTTTTATCGAAGTGCCGCCCGCGCGATTCGCACACAGCGATTTTCTCCAGAATATCAGGGATGGCTGGCACTTCCTCCGCCTCTTCCACCGAAGGGGCCTCTCGGGGCGTCGGAGGGGGGTCGGCTTGAGCCTCTGCATAGGGCATCTGATGAAAAGCCATGAACGCCGTAAACGCTGCTATCCAAAGATTTTCCATATTTTTCAACATAAAACCGCCCTTTATAGGCGGTATCATATTGTGCTCATATCCTACACTATTTTAGCAAAAAAGTCAAT
>CAYISH010000001.1:0-13279 GCA_964366035.1 uncultured Candidatus Saccharibacteria bacterium | reverse complement strand
GGAATGGGAAAGTGTTAAGCCTCCGCCATTGAATAGATGATTCCTTGAGCGATATTGGCATTCGAAGGAATTATATGGGGACTTTCAAAATGTTCAGCAATTGTAACGGCGTTCAAAAACGCTTTATCAAGCCCCCAGGCATAATGGTGAGGCAATTTATAAAGCTCATCTCTCTCGCCAAATGGCATCGGTCCCACTTCTTTAATTACCTTCGCAAGGTGTCCGGCATATGTTTTATAAGGATGCGCTGCCGATTCTTTGTGGGGGTAGAGCTGAATATCTATCTGCTTCATGATATCTATAACCATCGACGAGCCATACACAAGCGGCACATTTTTTGCGCGCTCAAACGGCATCAACTCTTCTAAAATCGCAAGGCGCATTTGCTCAATATCATCTTCGGTAGAAAAACTTCTAGGATTATGCGGATCTTGCACGAATTTTTCGTGGAGGCTCACTGTCCCGGTTTTCATCATATGCGCTTTCTGTAGTTTCTTTTTTGTTCCCACCAAAACTTGAACGCTTCCTCCGCCCACATCGATAACCGCATATTCCCGGTTTTCTGGCGCGAAAGTCTGCATTACGGCCCGAAAGAAAAATTCAGCTTCCTGCTCCTGTGTGATATTTTCTACGTCGAAGCCCACTTCCTTTTTGATGCGTTCCACGATGTCCTCTCTATTTTTCGCTTTGCGCATTGCATGAGTGGATACCACGCGGGACTTCTCCACCCCATGCTTCTTAAATTCCCCTTTCAGGCGCTGGAGCTCGTCAATGGTCTGCCGAATATATTGCTCCTGAACCATGCCGCCATTCTCATCAAGGCCGGTCCCAAAAAGCGTAAGCACATTCGAAGAATATAGTTTCTCAAGCAAACCATCAGGCTCTACTGAAGCAATTTCAGCTTTTACCTTGAGAGTGCCTATGTCCACCACGCCGTAGACTTTAGCAAATTTTTTCCCCATAAGTTTTCCCACTATAGCACTTTAACATAAACGAAACACGCCGCCCGAAGTAGAACACGAGGAGTAATTGCTTCATATTTACGCTATAGCGTAAATATGAAGCAATTAGACACGGGGATTATTTTTTAAAAATCCTAGTTTTTAAATTCTTCAGAAGAACTTTCATCAGTAACTTTGCAGTAAAGAAGGAAGTGCGGCATGATGGGCTAAAATGCCAAATCCGGTTGGTCGTCGTTTGCTTCCTCCTCTTCCTCGGCATCTCTATTTTTGGTTTCCGTGTCTTCTTCCAGTTCTTCTTTCAGTTTTTTGAACTCGTTCTCCGCTTTTTGGAGCTGGCCTCTGCAGAATTTTATCAAATCCACACCTTCTTTAAATTCCTGTAAGCCTGCTTCCACGTCTACGTCTTTGCGGCCCAAGTCTTCTACAATTTTTTCCAACTGCTTCAACGCGCTCTCTAGGTTTTCTTTCGCCATGTTGTTTACTTTGCTATTCCGTTACTTTTTCGACTTGCGACGTTACCTCGCCCTTATAAAGTTTGATAAAAATCGTCTCCCCTTTTTGTACGCCGCTCGCTTCCTTTAAAACTTTTCTTCCACTTTGGTATGCAATGCTGTAACCTCTTTTCAGCACCGATTCGGGATTAAGCGGCAAGAGCGCCGCCTCCGCAACTTCAAGCCTTCTTCGGCTGACACTGCATTTCCGTTCCAAAAGATTAAGACAGTTTTGAGCGATAAGTTCGAGGTGATGCAGTTGACCCCGAACGCCCTTCTCATGCTGATACACCAGGCGGAGAAAATTTTGTTCCATCGTACGGAACCCCTCGAATATCTTCCCCAGGCCATTATGCATGCGCTCGGCCATTTTTGAAAGTGCAGAGCGGTAGCGAGCGGTAACTTCCTCAAATGCCCCCTCTAATTCGCTAACTTTCCCCGTAATTTTATCTTTCTGTACCGCGAGAATTTCTGTCATGCGAAGGATAAGTTTGCGAACACACTCATCCACTTCCACGATAAGGCTTTCGCGCTGATTTTTTAAAAATACCGCCGCCGCAGTGGGAGTAGAAAAGCGCATATCAGCTACAAAATCGGCAATGGATTCGTCGCGCTCGTGGCCGATGCCGGTAATGACGGGAATGCGCGAGAGCGCGATAGCCTCGGCGATGCCTTCCGAGTTAAAAGCTTTTAATTCTTCCAAGCTGCCTCCGCCGCGAATAAGCACCAGCACGTGGAGGTGAGGTATATTTTTATTAAACCACTTTATGGCTGAAATAATCGAGCGCTCGGCCAAATCGCCTTCTACCCGCACATCGCGTAAGTTAATTTCAAACCCATACTCCCCCACGTTTTTTCGAAAGTCTTTAATCGCCGCGCCGTTTTCGGAAGTAATAATACCAATAGTTTTTACAAAGGCGGGAATCGGCCGCTTACGGGATGGATCAAAGTACCCCCTCGCTTCCAGTTTTCTTTTTAATGCTTCGAATGCTTTCTTCAAGGCTCCTTCGCCGTAAGCTTCAAGCCCATTTATCATGAGGCTAAAGCGGCCATTTTTATACAAGGACGGCCTGGCACTTGCTACTACCTCCATGCCTACTTCTAACAAATGGCTTAAACTTTCCGCTTTCCATCGGCTCATAAAACAATGCACAGAGTGCTCGCCGGTTTCAGAATCTTTGAGCGAGAAAAAACAATATCCGCTCGAATGGCGATTTACTTCGATTATCTCGCCCCGTACTTTCAACGTACCAAGCAAAAAAAAGCGCTCGTTGATAAAAGAAATAAACTGTCCTACCGACAATATGCCGTCCGTGGACGCCGCTGGCTCTTTTTCTGGGCTATCCCCATTTATTATCCCCAAAATCTCGCGGCCGTACTTTTGGATTTTCTTTGACCCCCACCCCTTAATATTCTCCAAATCAGCGAGAGTTTTCGGTCTCTCCTCCGCAGTCCTCTCCAGAACCGCGTTTTGGAAAACGCGGAAAAGCTCCTTGCCTTCGCGTGCGGCAATTTCTCTCCGTTTTTCTTTTAGCGTTCTTAAAAGTTGGCTGCCCATAATAAGATAAGCTCTACTTTAACTTCCATTCTTTCATACTGCCGGCCAGGGATTCGAACCCCAATACCATCCTCCAAAGGGATGTGTCCTACCATTAGACGAGCCGGCAATAATAAAATTATGCCTTAAAAATGCTGTTTTCGCAAGACAAAATTGCTTCGCGGGATTTATTTTGCTAGATATTGCGGCCTTAGAAGCAGAACACGACCATGATTTGATCGCGTTTGTGAAGGCGGTGCAGGAAAGTCTTATATCGTTTTTTGTTTTTCATTATTTTCCATTGTTTTGACCGGAAGCAATATTAAGAGCTGCTAGCTCGAGGGGCAGCTCGGGTACATACGCGAAGCGCAGATGCGGGTACGCGTCGTTTAATTTTTTTAAAATATCCGCAAAGCGCCCCGGCTCGTATTTTTTTACTACCTCTTCAAAAAACACAAGGGTGCGGGAGTCGATAAATTTAACCAGCTCGGCCTTATAGGCAGGTTCTAATTTTAAATAAAGGAGATGTCGGAAGTTTCGGAGAAGGAGCTTAAAAAGAATTTTCATATCAATGCTCTGTTCGGAGGCTCTATGGATATGCGCCAAAGCGCTTTTCGCGTTCTGCTCCAAAAAAGCGGCGGAAATATTTTGCACCAGCGCTCGGGACGGAAGGCCAAAAACCAGTTCCAAATCGGCGAGCTTTACTTCTTTTTCGGAATAGGCTAATAGCTGGTCTAAAATACTCTCGGCATCTCGGAGCGACCCTTCCGCAAGCACCGCCACAAGCCCCATCACTCCCTCCTCTGCATTAAAACCTTCTTTTTTGACGATCCGTGCCAAAGCGCTTTCCAGCTCTTCTTCAGAAATAAGGCGGAATTCGAAGTGCTGCGCGCGCGACACGATGGTCTCCGGAACTTTTTCAATTTCAGTGGTGGCAAGTATGAATATCACATGCGAAGGAGGCTCTTCGAGCGTTTTTAAAAGCGCGTTGAATGCTTCTTTGGTAAGCATATGCACTTCGTCGATAATATACACTTTGTACTTAGCCTTGAACGGCAAAACTTGCATCGCCTCCTTAAGCGCACGAATTTCATCGATCCCGCGGGAAGAAGCGGCATCGATTTCTACCAAATCCAGCGCGCGCCCCGAAAGAAACTCTTGACAAACCTCGCATTTATTACAAGGAATTTGCAAATGTAGCCCCTCCTTCGTCGGGATGCTCAATTTAGCGGCCTCGCCAACGGCGAGGGCCAAATTGGCACAATTAACCGCTCTCGCGAAAATGCGCGCAACAGTAGTTTTTCCGGTGCCTCGGGGGCCAGAAAATAAATAGGCGTGCGCGATGCGGTTTTTTTCGAGGGCGGAGCGAAGCACTTCCACCACATGCCGCTCCCCTATTACCTCATCAAACGATTTCGGCCGATATTTACGATAGAGAACTTCAGATTCCATCTTCTACTTTCGAAAAACAACAAATTTATATCCTACAAAATTCCACACGAGGGTAAACGCCGTAGCGATGACTTTTGCTATATTGAGCCAAATCTCGCTTGAGATGCCGGAAGGGCGCGCGATCCAGGTAGTTACCAAAATAATCAGCCCGGAATTAAGTAAAAGCCCCACGAGCGTAACTCCCAAAAATTTCGGGAAATCGATAAATATGTTCCGCTCGATGTTCTGCCGGGGAAATACCCAGAGCCGCTGCCACAGGTATCCGTTTATTACCGCTACGATAAAACCTGGGATATTTACCCATCCCACCACTACGCCTGCGGTAATCCCCGTAAGGCGGCTTACCGCGTTTAATACTGAAAAATCCAGAGCCGTGTTCAGCACTCCGACGGCGACAAACTTGCCCAGCTGTTCGAAAAACGGAATATAGCGCGCCAGGATTTGGCTTATGGTAATACCCACCACCCATATAATCGGCACGCCAACTATCAACAAAAGTCCCTGATAAGGAAAATAAATTTTGAGGTTATACGCAATTGACAAAAGAAGAAGACCCAGAAAAAATCCCGCCACTGCGCTTATGAAAATATCTTTTTTCCTCATGCTGTATATCTTATCATGTCTATTCCCTTGGTATACTGGGCGCATGAGCAGAAATGCAAAAATACTCTTGGCGGCGGTCATGCTCATCGCGGCATTCACGCGGTTTTGGCATATTACTGCCACTCCGCCCGGCCTTTACCCCGATGAAGCGATGAACGGCAACAACGCTGTCGAAGCCATGGCCGAGCGCCATCTGAAGGTTTTCTACCCCGATAACAATGGGCGCGAAGGCTTGTTTATAAACATACAATCACTTTTTATTTCAGCATTTGGCAACGAGCCGTGGGCGCTCCGGCTGCCAAGCGCAATTTTTGGCACGCTGACTGTTCTTGGCCTCTTTTTTCTCGCGGAGCTTCTCTTCCGCGGCGTTAAAACTCCTCATGAAAAGCTCGCGGGTATGCGTCCCTCGGAAATTATCGGCCTCGCCGCCGCATTTTTTACAGCCGCGAGCTTTTGGCACATTAATTTCTCCCGTATTGGTTTTCGCGCCATCATGGCTCCCTTCTTTCTTACATGGGGGCTTTATTTCTTCTTCCGCGTATACAAAAACGTTGGGTCCGCAAATTCGCAAATATTTTTCGCCGCAGTAGGCGGGCTTCTTTTTGGCCTTGGCGCCCATAGTTATATTGCTTACCGCATTGCTCCTCTTTTGCTGGCGCTGCCTATATGGACGGGGCTAAAAGCATATTATTCGAAAGCGGAGGAGCAGAGCGGCAGGCGCGAGAGCTGCTTCCCCTGCATGGTCGCTTTCTTTTTCTTTTTCGCCTTTATCGCTGTTTTGCCGCTGGGAATATATTTTTTAAAGCACCCCGGAGATTTCTTGGGGCGCACAAGCCAAATTTCCATTTTTACCGAAACCTCGCCGATAGAACTTTTGGCAATCAATACTGCAAAGACTATCGGCATGTTTTGGGTGTATGGCGACGGTAATTGGCGGCACAATTTTGCCGCAGCCCCGGAGTTGGCCCCGCCTGTCGGCATATTTTTTCTTTTGGGCATTATCTTTGCTCTCAAAAGTTTTTTCCTGCGGGGCAGTTTTGCAAAAGTCCCTGAAAAGTTCAACGCCGCCTTTCTTTTGCTGTGGCTTTTTTTAATGCTTGCTCCCGTAGTAATTTCAAGCGAACATTTGCCGCACGCTCTCCGCGCCATTATCGCCATTCCGCCCGTGATGATCCTGACCGCATTTGGCCTGTGGGTGATAATCGACAAAACCGCCTGGTGGCTTAAAAAACAAAAAAATGTTTATCCTGACTTTTCTGTTCAACTTGACCGGATCGGAAAGGAATTGGCGGCGGGGCTCTTTTTGCTCTCTATCCTTATGACCATACACGCAGGAGATCGTTATTTAGATCGCTGGGCTAACCACCCGCGCACCGACGACGCGTTTGCTGGACGCGATTGGAGGCTTACCCAGTATCTGCGCGGCCTTGACGCGAACGCCGAGAAATATGTTCTCATCGAGGGCGAACGAATTGATGAGCGTATTGTCACCATCTCGGCCCAATCGGTGCTTTTCGGCACAGGAACATTCTTACCCGACGCCCGCGCCGCGAAAAAGTTTACCTACCTTTCGCCGGAAGAGCTTGAAGCGCGCCTTACCGGCCCCTCGGCTTACTCCCCTCAACACGCATATATCGTATCTTTGAAAAAAGACAACATAGAATTTCTGGATAAACTTCGCGAAAAACTGCCGAATATTATTGCAACCGCGCCGTTGGATTTCATCGTGCTGGAATTAAGAAAATAAGCGACACATAGAATGAGAAAAAGCGATATCATCGCGGTGGGACTTCTGGCGGTAATGTTAGCGCTCCTGTTGGCTTCTTCATGGAATGACTCGGCAATTTTCGACGAAACCGCCCATATTGGCGCAGGATACACATATCTTCGCTACCAGGATTCGCGCTTAAACCCCGAACATCCCCCGCTTATTAAGGACGCCGCCGCGTTTCCGCTTTTGTTCCTGCATCTCTGGTTTCCGGTTCAGGACCGACCCTTTTGGACAATTCCCAATGTGCACGACCGTCAATGGATGGCGGGAAACGATCTTTTGTACGAAGAAAGAAACGATCCCGACAAAATCTTATTTTGGGCCCGCTTGCCCATCATGCTTCTCGCCACCCTCTTTGGCTGGCTTCTATACCGATGGGTGTATTCGCTTTACGGAGAAAAAACAGCGCTCTTGGCCCTGTTTTTATACGTATTTTCCCCTACCATTCTTGCCCATTCGCGTTTTGTTACCACAGATACCGCCGCCGCTTTTGGATTTTTCATCGGACTCGCCTCGTTTTTACGCTTTCTCAAAAAACCTACAGGTACCAATCTAGCCATTACGGGGGTGGCATTCGGTGTGGCGCAGCTTCTGAAATTTTCTCTTTTCCTCTTGGCGCCGATGTACCTGATTCTCGCATTTTTATGGGCTTTTATTGAAGCCCGGCAGAATCCCGGAACGCGTGGCGGCAAAGAAAAGTTCTTCGTATTCGTGAAAGGGTTTGCCTCTCTTCTGGGGAAAATGGCGATAATCGGCCTCATTGGCCTTGCGATTATTTACGCGGTATACGTCTGGCATGTATGGAATTACCCGGGGTCTAAGCAGCTCCAAGACGCTTCGTTTGTTCTCGGCAACTTCGGAGTACCCACCCTGGCAAAACTCGACATATGGCTTGTGCAAAATAAATTTTTGCGTCCCCTGGGGCAATACTTCTTGGGGCTTTTGATGGTTTTACAGCGAGCGGGAGGAGGCAATACGACCTACTATTGGGGAGAAGTTTCTGCAAACGGATGGAGATCATACTTTCCTTTCGCTTATTTCGCAAAAGAAACGGCTGCGTTCCATCTTTTGGCGCTTCTGGCGCTCCTAGTCGCTCTCCGGCGCGTATTTTCCTCGCAGAAAAAAAGCGCAGACGCGTTCTTCGCATGGATGAAAGACAATTTTGCCATTACCGCAAGCATAATCTTCGTCGCCTTTTATTGGGCTTATTCCATCTTTAGCACCCTCAATATCGGCGTACGGCACGTATTGCCTACGTTTCCGTTTATCTACCTTTTAGTTTCGCATGGAATTGTTTCCTGGGTGTATCCCGCGTACCGCAAATTACCCCGTGTGTGGGCGTTTGTGGGCCTTTTGTGTTTGTGGATGGTCATTTCCGTGCTCACCGCGTTTCCGTATTTTCTTTCCTACTACAACGAATTTATCGGCACAGAGAATGGCTATCGCTACATTGTCGATTCCAATTACGACTGGGGGCAGGATTTAAAACGGCTTCGTGACATTGTGGAGCAAGAACGCATCGAAAAAATTTATTTGGACTATTTCGGGGGCAGCTCGCCTCGCTATTATCTGGGAGAACGTTTTGAGCCGTGGTGGTCGGCGAAAGGACCGCCTCCTTCCGGATCTGTGTTCGCCGTCTCTGCCTCCACCCTCATGGGCGCGTGGGGTACCTATGATTCCGAACTTGCCCAAAAACCCGAAGACCGCTACGATTGGCTCCGCGGCATGGAGCCCACCCGCCGCGCCGGCACTTCGATATTCATCTACCGGATGCCTTAGGAAATATCAACTTCTAAACTTATAAAACACCTTGTTCGAGAAACGGAGATCGATGTATTCCAGTTCTGCCCGCCTATCGCCTATCTTGCCGAGGGCTAAGAGCAAATTTTCGAATGCTTTTTCCTCTTTTATGCCGTCGTCGACAATAAGATACCAGCCTTCCTCCATGATAAGGTGATATACGCCGCCTTCTTGTGGCAGCACCGAGGTGATTTGCTCGTCCAGTCGTTCTTCGGCTTTTTCGATGAGGAAAGCTATTTTTGCCACATCTTCCGCGGGCGCGAAATTCTTTCCGATCATCTCGTTCGCGCTTTGGTCGATTATTTTTAGCACCGCGTTTCCTGAAAACGCGGGGCTTGCGGCAAATACAAAGCCGGAGCGGTCGGCCACTCCGCAATTTCGCAATTCTTCGCCTTCTTGGCGGCACCAAATTGCCCAGGGTTTACGCTCCTTTATTTCGATGCTAAGTATGTTGGGAAATTTCCGTTTAAGCTTAAATTCTTGGATGCGGTATCTGTTCGAAAGTAGCGCTTCTATTTCGCCTTTCGGCAAGAAAAGGATATGATCTTTCGGCAAAGCATAAAAATAGCGCCGAGAGATAAGTTTTTGGATCTCCTCTCGCAATTCCTCGCGCGATAACGTTTCGGTGCCGGTAAAGCGTATCTCGCGCACCCGCAAGGACTTCGTATAGAAAAGCGAAAAAAACCCGGCCAGCACTACAAGACCAACTGCCCCCCAACCGGCAAGCTTGATTAAGGCCCAGCGTCGCTTGCGGCGACGCGAAACTTCCAAAAGATGCTTTACCATTTAGAGAAAGCGAAAAAAACTTTCGAACCTCTTTGCGGAAACAAAAAAATAAAGAAGCTATTTTCTGGGCCGTATACTATCGAACCCCGTATAGCGGCGAAGCGCTTCAGGAATTTTTACCGAGCCGTCTTCCTGCTGATGGTTTTCCAAAAACGACTGCAAAATGCGGGGAGTTGCAATCGCCGTGTTATTGAGCGAATGCGCAAAGTGGGTTTCCCCGTCCGCGGATTTATAGCGAATGCCGAGCCTTCGCGTTTGAAAATCATGGACGATTGAAGAAGAGTGCGACTCTCGATATCTTTTTTCAGAAGGAACCCACACTTCTATGTCGTACATTTTTACGAACCCAAACGGCAAATCGCCGGTGCAATTTATCACTACGTGATACGGGAGCTCCAGCATCTGCACGATTTCTTCCGCATACTTTGTAATTTCTTCGTGCCATCTTAACGATTCCTGATGCTCCGCTTTGCACAAAATAATCTGCTCCACTTTCATAAATTCATGAAGGCGATAGAGTCCCTTCGTATCCTTGCCGTAAGAACCTGCTTCCTTCCGATAGCAGGGCGAAAACGCCATATATTTTTTAGGAAGCTCGCTTTCGGATAACATTTCGCCTTCATGATATCCCATCATCGGAATTTCAGCGGATGGCGCGAGAAAAAGTCCATCATCAACGGCATAAAGGTCTCCTCTAAAATGGGGAAGCTTCCCCGTTTCCACAAAAATATTCTCTTTCACCAACGCTGGGGTTAGAAACGGGATAAAGCCTTTTTGCTGCAAGTGGTTAAGGGCAAGCTGCCACATTGCAAATGACAAAGCCACCCCCTCATTCTTGAGAAAATATCCGCGAAAGCCCGAAACTTTAGTCCCCCGTTCCAGATCAGCCAAATCCAGGCCCGAGAGGAGTTCCATATAGTTTTTCGGGGTGAAAGAAAATTGCGGCACTTCGCCCGAATGCCGGATTTCTACATTTTCGGCGTCCGACCTTCCCTCCGGCACGGAAGGGTCTGGAACATTCGGCACATCAAGCATGAGTACAGCGAATTCGTTATCCAGTTTGGCAAGCTCTTCTTCTTTGCTTTTCAAAATGCCCTTCAGAGAGCGCATGGCCATAAGGGCGGCGCTCCGTTCTTGTTCTGTGCTTTTGGTCATGTCTTCGGAAGCCTTGTTTTGGTCCGCCCGAAGCCGCTCTACTTCTTGCAAAAGCTCCCTCCGGCGTTTATCTATCCCTAAAAGGCGCTCTAAATCAAAATCGGAGTGCCGTCGCCGGAGGGCCTCTTTCATTATTTCCTTATTCTCGCGGATAAATTTTATATCAAGCATGCCAAATTTATCGCCTATCTTTATATTTTAACACATATACATGGCGCATATCAATTTAAAACAAAAAAACCCCTTCGGAAAGGGGAAATTTTGGGAGCAGTCTTGGCGAAAGAGAGCAGTTACCTTCGCCAACGGAGCGGGGACAAGAGTTCGAGCGGGCTCCAGCCAATGACGCTCGAGATATCCCTCAACAGGCGGGCGGTAAAAAAAGCCGCAATAAAAAATGATGCGGATCCGATGAGCAAGGAATCCATTTCTGTGTACCGCACTGCCGACAGCGAGTAATTAAAGAATCCCGCTAGATCGAAGTTCGCAAGCCGGAAAAGAGTGTTGTGCCACAATACGCTGATATTCTGCTCGGCAAGCTTGGTAAACAAAAGATATCCTCCCAGAGGGAGCACCACAAAAGCAGGCACCAGCACCTTCCGAACAAACCAAGCGAAATACACTCGGCGCATCAAACGCGCTTTCCAAAGCTCCAACTCCCCCTCCTTCCAATTAAATTTTTGATTGTCCTTCTGCATATGCATTTTTTCTAAAAAGTTCGCGCGCTCGAAAGAGCCGCATTTTTAAGGCTGGGATCGTAAGATTTTTCTTCGCCGCAATTTCTTCGTAGGAAAGCTCTTCCAAGTAGTGCATTTCAATAAGCTCGCGCATATCGCCCGGCATGGTGTCGAGCACCTCCTTCACCAAAATGCGCGAATAAATCTCGGACTCCACATCCTTGCCCTTCAGTACATCATAGAGGAAAGTATCGAGATACTCCGTCTCCCCCATGCGCTTCTTCGCTTTCCGGTAGTGGGTAAGAGCGGTATTGAATACAATCTTATACGCCCAGCTTTTAAATTTTGAACCTTCGACCTGTCGAAGCTGGGAATAGTTGCGATACATCTTCAAAAACGCTTCTTGCACGATATCCTCCGCTTCTTCGCGGGAATTTAAGACCTTGAAGGCAAGGCGCAAGAAAGGCTTTTGATACCGCTCCACCAGCACCCCAAAAAGATCGGGGTATTCCTGCGACGCGACAAGAAGCGCTTCGTCGGTGGCGCTCCACCACGACGCGCTATCCTTGACATCAACTTCCTTGGACAGCATGATATGTTCTTTATATCACTTCTTACCTTTAATTTCCAACCTCCTGTAGAATGTAACGCGCATGTGGCTCGGAAGTTTCAAAAATGGTAGAAACTTTTTCTGTTCGCCATGCGTTACATTTTACGTTAGGCGCAAAAAGGTCAATTTAGCGGCTTAAACTTCAACAAGAACGTAAGAAAACTCCCGGTACCGCCGGGAGTTTTCTTTTGCGCCCGAAAACCCGCTGGAAATCCACATGACGCAGAGTAATATCGTGCTACAATAAAAACATGGCAAAAGACGCCCCAAAGATGGCCGGATACCGGTCGCGCGATAAATCATCCGGCAAACTCCGCCGCAAACGGGCCGATACGAAGGTAAGCGCGCTTCATAGGGTGTATCACCGGATTTTTGGCAAAAAAGAAGGCATTCAATTGGGTACTCTCTTGAAACGAAAAAGAAGGTCTTCGCTGAAGAAACTGCTCGGTAAGAAAAACTGATTGACACTCTCGCCTATAAGTCATATATCTTCGAAGGCGAATTTTGAGTGGCGAGGGTTGGCTCCTATGCTTTTAATACGCTCGGCTTCACTCTCAACAATCTCGCCTTCGTATTCGCCGCTATGCGCCGAAGAGCCTTCATAGCTAGGTTTTTTCTGGTCCAGGTGCAAATTTATCAAAAGCGCTCCGTTTTCCTCTTTAATGTAGCAATGGAAACGCGGGTAATTTTGCCCGGCGAGCGGTCGGACACAATTTAACTCTCCATCAATAGTCATCGCGAGTGGCCGATACCCGCAATCGCGAACAAAACTCTGCACGTTCTTGTTAAAATTTTCGAGTTTGATGCGCATAATTCTTAGTATACACCTCAAATACCTCATCGTTTGGCGCAATTTATAGATTTTTATCAAAAAAATCTTCAACTTTCTTTTGATACTCTTCGCCGAACTGGCCATGTGCTAAGTTTTCTCCAAACCAAAATTCAGTTTTCAGATTATTTTTTAAAGCTTCCTGAAGTAGCTCGGCATGTTTGAACGGAATTACATCGTCATTGGTTGAGTGAATTAAAAGGATTGGAATGTTGAGATTTTTTACCGATTCGATCGGCGAAGCGACGCTCGCATTAATTCCTAAATGAGTGGACCAATAACATCAGCGAATGCAGCAAACGAAAAATTATCAAAATCCGCATGTGCGATTTTAAAGACACCAATTGTCATGGCGCAAACTACTATAATGAAAATAGTGGCGCTTCTCATCATTTTATATTGCGATAAATTTTATTGACCCTCATGTCCTCTGCTTATGGCGAAATAAATCTCAAGGAGAGCGAAAAGCAGACTCAAGACGAGCGGCCCCAGTAAGAATCCGAAAGGCCCAAAAAAGCCAATACCACCCAGGATAGAAAGCAGAATAAGAAATGGGTGGAGCTGTGTTCCTTGGCTAGCGAGTTTCGGCCCCAAAAAGTTGTCAACGAG